>URKT01000060.1 GCA_900548495.1 uncultured Collinsella sp.
TGTCTCGTGGGCTCGGAGATGTGTATAAGAGACAGGTGTGCGGGCTCAAAGTGGGAGATTATCCACGCTCGCTTTAATTTGCCTGGGCTGCGATGCCTATCTAATCGGCTCGGCGTCTTCCCTGAGAATCGAAAGATACTCTTCATACCCGTACTGCCGGTATCTCTGTCTTGACTCGTCGAGCGGACGGAGGATACCCAATTCTTCAAATGATTTGACGAGCGAGCTCGCGGTACTCCTGCCGATATCGAGTTGGGCAGCGATGAATGCGGTGTCGACGATGGGGTGCTCTTCAAGAATGCCCAACAGCCTTTGCCCGTTTGCAGCAGTCCTTCCGAGATTTTCGGTAATGGTTGCTGTGGAACGGTTATGGAGGTCAACAAGGTTTTTTAAAGACCCTACCGAGTCCTTCGCACTCTCGAGAAGACTGTTGCAGAAAAACTCTATCCATTCCTCGTAAGTGCCTCTCTCCCTTACGGATGTGAGTTGCCGGTAGTACTCGCTTCGGTTTTTCTTGAACTGGAACGATGGATAGAACAAGCAAGAATGAAGAACGCCATCATTGATGAGCATAAGTGTAATGAGAAGCCTGCCCAGGCGACCGTTTCCGTCTAGGAATGGATGGGCAGTTTCAAATTGGTAATGGACGAGCGCCGCCCGCACAATCGGATCCATTTCGACTTGAGGCTCATTGATAAAGCGTTCGAGGTCCTGGAGCGTGTTACTCAAATCTTCAATGTTTGGAGGGACAAACGATGCGGTTGCAATGGTGCAGCCTGAGGGGCCAATCCAGTTTTGTGAGGAGCGCAGCTCGCCTGGATTCTTCTCCGTTCCGCGCACTCCGTCCAGCAGGACCGCATGAACTTGCCTAAGAAGTCTCGTGCACAAGGGCATCTTTTTGAGCAGTTCTACGCCGCGGTCGACAGCACGGACGTAATTCACGACGTCTGCGACATCTTTATGATGGGGTTGTGTTTGCGATGGACTAAGTAGGTCGTCAAACGTGCACTGGGTTCCCTCAATTTGCGAAGAAAGGAGTGCTTCTTTGCGCACGTACATTGTCAGATACATATCGGCGTTGGGAACAAAGTAGAGCATGCCTTCAAGCTCTCCAAGCTTTCGTGAGCATGCGGAAAGCGTGCGATAGGTTTCCTCGGTGAGGTTTAGCTGCCTCAATGATTGCAAGGGCGTTGGAAAAAACGAATAGTAAGCCAATTTCCCCGATAGATTATTGCGGAGCGTTCCCTGGCCGTTCTCCTCGATTTGCATCGCGCCCTCCATATCTTTAGTGCCGGAAACTCGTTATTAGGCTAATCATATCAATTCTAATAACGAGTTTAAGGATTAAATAGTTATTAGAATTGATGTAAACAATCTAATGATGAGAAGTCGTTATTACTTGACCATGGAGCTCGGCTTGGTACAAGGGGTCATCCAAAATGAACGTGGATAATCTCCCGTTTTTGGCTCGGTGACGGCCTCAAAGTCAAAGTGGGAGATTATCCACGCTCGTTAGTTAAGCGTCCGAAAATCCACACTCGCCAAACCTACCAAAAAGGGACGGTTTTATTTTGACACGTTTCGGTCGGTATCAGGAAGTGTCAGGGACGGGGCGGCGGCAAGACTCGAGAGCGAAAAGAAGTATCGGGTTTGGCGTGCCCGCTTCTGCCCGTCCCGCGCGCGGGCGATACTCGGCTTATCGATCCGCGATGCAAAGGAGACGCTCCATTCCACGAGCGCTACCGAGAAGGGCTTGCGATTCGAGTCCCCACCTTAGCATTTGAACCATTTGGCACTATAATTACCGTAAGCATGCGCACAACGTTGCGCTTAATCAAGAGGAGAAAACGTATGGGTCTGTTTGACATGTTCAAGAAGAAGGCTGAGCCCGCGGCTGCCGCTGCTCCGGCCTCCATCTCTGCTTCTGCTGGCGCCGACGTGCTGTGCTCGCCCGTCAAGGGCAAGGTCATCAAGATGGCCGACGTGCCCGATCCCGTTTTTGGTGGCGAGGTTCTGGGCAAGGGCTGTGCCGTGTGGCCCGAGGACGATCTGGTCTACGCTCCCTGCGACGGTAAGGTGACCGTCACCATGGGTCACGCCGTGGGTCTGCAGTCCGATAGCGGCATCGAGGTTCTGGTGCACGTTGGCGTCGATACCGTCAACATGAACGGTGACGGCTTCGAGGGCTTCGTCAAGGCCGACGACGTCGTGAAGGCCGGCCAGCCCATCCTCAAGATCGACCGCGCCAAGATTGCTGCCGCCGGTTACAAGGACTGCGTCGTCGTGGCCGTGTCCAACACCGCCGAGTTTGCCGATGTCGAACTCGCCGTCGAGGCCGACTCCGCTGTCGCCGCCGGTGACGCCATCGTTAAGGTCGTCCGCAAGTAAATTGCGGCATCCAAAGGATGTGCAAGGGTGGTCGGGTTTTCCGGCCACCTTTTTTATTGCACCGCGGGAAAGCGTTTTATTGCACGTTGGGCGGGCTTGCAAACCGTTCGGACGCTAAAACGAACCGACCGTGCCTTCGCGTTGCCGAGGGTGTTCATAAGCGGATAGTATGGGCTTACTTATTACAACGTGCGCCGCGTCTGGGAAGCGCAGTGCCGCTCATTGGGAGGAACAACATGAAAAAGAAGCTGCTGCTTGCGCCCCTCATGGCCGTCTTGGTTGCATGCGTGGTCCTGCTTTCCGGTTGCGGAGGCCCTTCGGTTGAGGAGCTCATCACCGAGGATCTTACGACTCAGTTTGACGAGGTCAAGAACGGTGGCGACGACTTCCTCTCTGGTCTGGAGGAGGCTTCGGGCGACGAGTTCGAGCAGCTGGGTATCGATCCCAAGGAGTATGCCAAGACCTATCTCGAGGGCTTTGACTACAAGATCGGCGACGTGACGGTCGACGAAGACAAGGGTGTCGCGACCGCCGAGGTCTCCATCACCTGCAAGTCTATGAACAAGATCGTCGAGGACTTCTCCACCCAGTATCAGGAGAAGGTTGCCGCGCTTGATACGGTTCCTTCCGATGACGAGCTGTACAAGATGGCCGGTCAGGTTATGGTCGATGTGACCAAGGCCACCGAGCCCAGGAAGACCACGGTTATCTTCAAGTACACCTGCAACGACGACGGCGAGTGGTCTGCCGACGACTCCGTCAACTCCGAGATGATGGATGCAATGCTGAACTAGGGGGTTACGCGGTTCTACGAACCGCGTAACCAGTTGACGCTGCGCGCCGCCCAGGACGACAATTTGTCATTCAAAAGGCGAGGCATGACCAGAAGGTCTATGCCTCGCCTTTTTCATGCCAACTTGTTCGTCCTGGACGTCGCTCGCTGTCCATCCTCTACCTGCGTCGTTGCCATGGTGCGGCACTTGTAGTCATTGGGGACGTTCTTAAATGACCAGGCGGCAGTTGGGGACACTCCTTGTGCCAGCGTTGCATCGATTGCTTGGGAAACCGTGACCCGGTTTTTGGCCGAATAGTGGGTCGCATTTTCCGGATGGGGTGGGTTACGGAAAGTGCGACCCGGAATATTACTCTGAAACGGGATGCGGTTTCCCTGATGCGCCTCAAACGGAAAGCGCATCCCATTCCGGAGCTCCAAAACGGGATGCGCTTTCCGCGCGGAAGAATTGCCGCAGCTGCGTTAAGCAGTGTCGCTCGTTACTCGCCCAGCACCAGCGCCGCGAGCTCTGCCTGGGTGTCCACCACGTAGTCGGCGCCGGTGGCTTCCAGCTCTGCGCGGCCGCGGAAACCCCAGCTGACGCCCGCACTCTTAAGGCCGGCGTTGTGGCCGGTCAGGATATCGACATTGGAATCGCCTACGTAGAGCGTGGTCGCCGGGTCGGCGCCTAGCTCTTCCATCACATGCAGCGTGACGGGTGCTTCGGGCTTGGGCGGAAACGCATCGACACGGCCCTGCACCAGCGCAAAGCGCTCGGAACCAAAATACTTTTCGATAAGCGGAGCCGCCGAGACGTGGTCCTTGTTGGTGAGCACGGCAAGCTGAACGCCCGCGGCGCGCAAGCGGTCGAGCATCTCGATCGTGCCGGCATAGGGAGCGGTGTGGTCTTCCTTGTGCTCGCCGTAGTAAGCCCTAAACTCGGCAAGTGTCTGCTCAAACATGCGGCCGTCGCCTGCGTACTCGGCGGGCATAAAGCGCTCAACCAGCTTGAGCATGCCGTTTCCCACCTTGTAGCGGTACTCGTCAACGGCAAACGTGGGCCAGCCGTGCGCCTCGCAGGTATGGTTGCCGGCGGCCGCCAGGTCCTCGAGCGTGTTGAGAATGGTGCCGTCCAGGTCAAAGATCACATGGGAAAAAGCTGCTGCCATGGGTGCTCCTGCCGCTTGAGTTGTAAAACGCACCCCATGATACTGGGCATGCGTGCCGGGCATGTTTGGAATCTGAATATCTTTAATAGCCCTGAGCCTTTGTCGTTAGCAAATTCTCGGCAGCTGCTCTCCTACGAGCATGTCGAGGATGCGGGTCGAGCCCCAGCCGGTACGTACGCGCACGGCGGGTCGAGCGTCCGATCCAAGTGGCAGCACGCGGCCGATAATCGCGGCGTTCTCGCCGTAGCGGGCGGCGCGCATGGCGGCCAGCGCCGCATCGGCTTGTTCGGCCGGCACGACGGCAACCATCTTGCCCTCGTTTGCCACCTGCAGCACATCGTAGCCGAGCATCTCGCAGGCGGCCTGCACGTCGGGACGCACGGGCACGGCATCCTCGTCGACCTCCATGGCAACGCCGCTGGCCTGTGCAAACTCGTTGAGTGTGGACGCCAGGCCACCGCGCGTGGGGTCGCGGAAGCAACGTGTGTCGGGTGCTGCGGAAAGCACATCGGCAATCAGGTGGTTGAGCGGCGCGGCGTCGCTTTCGATGGTGCTCGAAAACGCCAGACCCTCGCGCTGACTCATGATGGCGATGCCGTGGTCACCCAGTGTGCCCGACACCAGGATGACGTCGCCGGGCCGGCAGTTTGCGCCGCTGAGCGCCACGCCCGCGGGTACCTCGCCCACGCCGGCGGTATTGATATAGACGCCGTCGGCCCCGCCGCGCTCGACCACCTTAGTGTCGCCGGTGATTATGGACACGCCCGCCTCGTGCGCCGTTTCGGCCATGGTCTGCACAATTTGGCGCAGCTTGTCCATGGGATAGCCCTCTTCGAGGATAAAGCCGCATGAGAGGTAGCGCACGTTAGCGCCCGAGGTCGCGACGTCGTTGACGGTTCCGCATACGGCGAGGCGGCCGATATTGCCGCCGGGGAAGAACTGCGGCGTTACCACAAAGCTGTCGGTCGACATGGCGATTCGCCCGCTTGCGGGCAACGCGGCGACACCGGCATCGTTGCCAGCAAGCAGCTCGGGCGACCCAAAGGCATCCAGAAAGACCTCATCGATAATGCGTTTCATCATCTGGCCGCCGGAGCCGTGACCCAGCAGGACGGTGCTATCGGTAACGCTATGGGACATATCGAAAACTCCAATCGTGGGTGGAATTATATGGGTGAGGCGCAGCGTCGACCGGTCCGCCATTCGTTAGAACGGCGGAACCTAATAGTCGCGGTAGCGGTAGTACGCCGCGCAGCTACCTTCGGAGCTCACCATGCAGGGGCCGACGGGGTGTTCGGGCGTACATGCGTGGCCGAACAGCGGGCAGTCGCTTGGCGTGATGGCACCGCGCAGCACGTCGCCGCAGCGGCATCCGCGTGGCTCAACCGTCGGTTCAATGGGCACGTCAAAGCGGGCGCCGGCATCAAAGCGCGCGAATTCGGGTCGGATGGAAAGACCCGAATTGGCAATCGGTCCCAGCCCGCGCCACGTGGCGTCGCACGGCTCAAATACCTGCTCGACCAGCTGGCGTGCTACGGGATTGCCGTCTGCATTGACGCCGCGGCGGTAGGCGTTGTCGATCGCCGGCCTGCCTTCGACAACCATCTGGACCAGCATGCAGATGCCCTGCAAGATATCGACCGGCTCAAACCCGGTGACCACGCCCGGGGTCTCGAACTCATCGACCAAAAACCCAAAGGGTGCCAGGCCTGTGATGGTAGCGACGTGACCAGGCAGGATAAAGCCGTCGATGGTCGTCTCGGGGTCGTTGGAGATCGCGCGCAGAGCCGGCGGCGTGGTCTTGTGAGCACAGTAGACCGAGAAGTTCTGGAGCCCGCGCGCGTCGGCCTCCAGGATGGCGGCGGCAATGGTGGGCGTTGTGGTCTCAAAGCCGACGCCCATAAAGATAACCGGGCGTTCGGGATTTTGCTCGGCAATGTCGAGTGCGTCGAGCGGAGAGTAAACGATGCGGATGTCGCGCCCCGCCGCCTTTTGCGCGGCAAGCGAGGTGGACGATCCGGGCACGCGCATCATGTCGCCAAAGGTGGTGATGATGGCGCCGTCCATGTTGGAAAGCGCGATTGCGTGATCGATGTCACGGTTGGCGGTGACGCAAACGGGGCACCCCGGGCCGCTCAGCAGTTTGAGTCCCGTCGGCATAATGGAGCGAAAGCCATAGCGGCCAATGCTCACGGTATGCGTACCGCAGACTTCCATAAGGTTGATGGTGCGGTCGCCGACGAGTTCACGGATGCGTTCGATGAGCTCGCGGGCCAGCTTGGAATCGCGAAATACCGAAAAGTCGATACCGGAGCGAGCCGGCTGCGTCGCCGCCACTAGTATGCCTCGACCGGGTTGGTGGCGAGTTGGTCCTCTTTGGCCAGCTCGGTCATAGTATTGACGAGCTCGAGGGTCTCTTGGGCCTCCTGCTCGTCGACAATCTGAATGCCAAAGCCGGCGTGCACGAGAATATAGTCGCCTACCTGTGCCGTCGGCACGAGGCGCAGCGAAACGGGGCGCTCGATGCCCATCATGTCGACGGTCGCCTTAAGGTCGTCGTCGCGTTTGACCACTTTACCGGGAACGGCAAGGCACATAATGTTCCCCTTTATACGTTTTGCGCTGGATAGGCGCCTAATTACCCATCGGTTGATGGTAGCGCTCGCGGGAGTCACGAGCAAACGCGTTACACCTGTGAGACGGTGGCGCGCAGGCTGGAAAAACGCCTATCGCGATGCTGTCTGCGCGAGGAGAGCGCGAGCGATGGCGGCCTGACCGTAGGCGATGCAGCCGTCGTTGACGGGCACGGAGTGGGGAACCAAGACAGTGAGACCCACGCTTTTGAGCTCACGGGTGAGGAGCTGGAGCAAAAGTCGGTTCATGAACACGCCGCCCGAGAGCGCGACGGTGTCGAGGCCTTCACGGGCGCAGATCTCGCTTGCGATGTGGGTCGTAGCGTGCGTAATGGCGATGTGAAACCCGAGGGCGAGCCTGTCGGCCGGCGCGCCTGCCTCGATTCCATTCAGAAGAGCTTCGATGAGCGGTTGGGGGTCCAAGATGGGGGAGTCGTCGGCAGACGTGAATACGCCTGCATGATTGCCGTCGAGACGAACGGTCTTACCGCCGAGCGCGCGCCAGGCGGCGGCCTCAAGCTCGATGGCGGGTTCACCCTCGTAGGTCGCTTGGCCGCAAATGCCCAGGATCGCGGCTGCGACATCAAACAAGCGACCCATACTGCTGGTGCGCGGGCTGTTGATGCCACGTTCGATCATCGTTGCCGTCACGCTACGTGTTTGCTCGTCTAGGCTGCCCAAGAGCCGATCGGCCCCCGGGTGTTCAAGCAGGCCGAGCTCAGTGAGCAGGGCAAAGGCGTTGCGGCGGGCGTCGCGCACGGAGGCCGCCCCACCGGGGAGCGCCCAGGTGCGCAAATGCGCGGCGCGCTCAAAGCCGCCAAGGCTTGCAACAAGAAACTCGCCGCCCCAAATGGTCCCATCGGTGCCGGCGCCGGTGCCGTCAAAGGCGATGCCAAGGACGCGCGCGTCGGTTGTAAGCTGGTCCGCGACGATAGCCTCGGCCATTACGCTCGCGATATGCGCATGATGGTGCTGCACCTCGACGAGCGGCAGATTGCATTTTCGCGCCTGCTCGCGCGCCCACTGGCCCGATAGATAGCTGGGGTGTACATCGCAGGCCAAGGCGGCGGGCGCCAAGTCAAAGAGATCTTCCAAGCGCGTGCGCGCGGCGTTCCAGGCATCGAAGGTCCCGCCGTTTTCAACATCGCCGATATGCTGCGACACAAAACAGGCCGCCTCGCCGTTCGCGTCCTCGCGTGTGAATGCAATCGTTGCCTTTTGCTGTGGGCCGCAGGCGAGCACGCAGGGCGCGACAGCGTCGAGTGCCGGCAGCGGCAACGGCCGAGGCGCATATCCGCGAGCGCGGCGCACGGGCATAACGACCCCACCGACCGTGCGCACCACGGAATCATCGTAGCGCGAGAGGATTGCGCGGTCGTTGCCGAGCAGCGCGTCGGCAATGCCGGCGGCAACGAGGTGTTCCCAGGCAAGGTCATCGTCGGTCTCGATGGGTTCTTCGCTCAGGTTTCCGCTGGTCATGACGAGCGCGTGCATACCGCGGGCTTCTGCCGCGGCAAGCAACAGATGCTGAAGCGGAGTGTAGGGGAGCATGACGCCGAGCTCGGGAAGGTCGTGCGCGACGGATGGCGCGAGTGTAAGGGCGTCGGGGGAATCTCCCTCGCCAACAGCACGCCGGCGCAATAGCACGATGGGGCGGATGCTACCGGTTAGCAAGCCGCGCTCGGCATCATCGACATGGCACAGGCGTTCAGTATCGGCAAGGCTGCGCACCATAACGGCAAGCGGCTTGTTGCTGCGGCGCTTGCGACGGCGCAGCTCGACCACCGCCTGCTCGTTGGCGGCGTTGCAGGCCAGATGGAATCCGCCCAGGCCCTTGATGGCGACAATACCGCCGCTGGCCAGCAACTCGACACAGCGGTCAATAATGGCATCGCTGGTTTCGCACGTGCTGCCGACGGCTGGCGTCGCCCCCGAGCCTTCGAGCTCCATGTCGCCCTCTGCCTCGCGCCAGGTAATATGTGGCCCGCAATCAAAGCAGGCATCGGGCTGTGCGTGAAAACGCCGGTCGAGTGGGTTGGCATACTCCGCGGCGCACTTGGGACACATGGGAAAACAATCCATCGACGTGGCCGCTCGGTCATAAGGCAGCGATCGGATGATGGTAAAGCGTGGGCCGCAGTTAGTGCAGTTGATAAAGGGGTAGTGATAGCGGCGGTCGGCGGGGTCGAACAGTTCGCGCAGGCAGTCGTCACAGGTGGCGATATCGGGGGAGATGAGCGTCGTGTGCACGGTCTGATCCTGCGACGCTACGATACGAAAGACCTGCTCATCGTCGGCATCCCAAGCGTCGGGCTCCAGGTCTGCAACGGTGATATGCTCTACGCGGGCTGCCGCAGGCGCATGCTCAGAAAGCGCGGCAACAAAAGCATCGAGCGCATCGGCCGGAGCATGCGCCTCGATGTGCACGCCGTCGCCCGCATTGAGCACCCAGCCACAAATGCCATGCGCCATGGCCTCGCGATACACAAACGGTCGCATGCCAACGCCCTGCACAATGCCCGTCACATGAATATGCGCATGCCGCATGCGACACCCCTCATCAAAACCGACCAAAAAGGGACAGGTTTATTTTGGTAGGTAAAACTTCTAAACCCGCCAAAACAAACCTGTCCCTTTTTGGCAGGTGCGCTGCGGGAAATCCCGCTATAGCCCCAGGCTTTGCTTGGTGGCGGCGCAGGTGAGCTCGCCGTGCTTAACGCCGCGCAGGCCCAGCAGGCGGTCGGCCAGTTCGTAGACGCGCTCGCCGCGACCCTTGAGCGCCAGAATCTCCAGACAGTTGTGGTGATCCAGATGCACGTGCATGGTCGATACGATCTCGTCGGTGTAGTCGTGCTGCACTTCGTCCAGACGGCGCGTCAGGTCGCCGGTATGGTGGTCGTAGATCATGGTGAGCGACCCGATAACGTGCTCATCGGGCGTGCGCATTTGCTCTTTGGCGATTGAGGCGCGAATCAAATCGCGCACTGCCTCGGAGCGGTTGGCCACGTCGCCGCGGCGTGCGATCTGCTCGTCAAAGCGGCGCAGTAGGTCATCGGGCGCGGTGACCGAAAAACGGACCAGCTCGGAGCCGCCGCCGCAACGGCAGCTCGCCTCGTCGCCCGTGCCGTTGCGGTGGTCGTGCCCGCAGCCGTGCTCGTGTTCGTGTTCGGACACCCTACACCAGCTTTACGGAGCCGACGGAGTTGTGGTCAGCCTCGATGGCTTCCTCGTAGCCCTCGAGCGCGTCATGCGCCTCGTGCAGTGCGGTCATGGCAGCTTCGAGCTTGGCACCAATGCGCTCCATGTCAAAATTCTCGGTCGCATGCAGCAGCTGATGGCTCCACTCGTGGGCGAGCTCGATGGTGTCGTCGACCTGCTTGACGCTCATGGCAAGCTGGCTCATGTTCATTCCGACGTCATGCATGGGAAATCTCCTTATGCTCGAGGCAATCCAGTGGTTCAGATTCTACTACGCCCGCACGGGGCGCTACCGCATAAGAAAACGGGTGCGAGTCCGTCTGACCCGCACCCGTTCACTGGGGGCTGTTTGTATCTACCATACTATCCGTGGTCGCATGCGGTGCACCCAGAAGTCCGGCGAGCGGTGCAAAAGCGCTCATGGACGGCGGCAGGACGTCAAAATGTAACCAGCGTATTACAGGTGCTTCTTCAGCAGTGCCTGCAGTCTTGCCTTGGGCAGCGCGCCGACCGAGCGGTCGACCTCCTCGCCGTTCTTAAAGACAACCAGCGTGGGGATGCTCATGACGCCAAACTTCATGGCCAGGTCCTGATTGTCATCGACGTTGCACTTGGCTACAGCCAGCTTGCCGGCCAGCTCGTCTGCCACCTCGTCAACGATGGGCGAGAGCGATCGGCAGGGCCCGCACCAGGGCGCCCAAAAATCAACCAGTACGGGAAGGTTGTCGCTAACGACGGAATCGAAGTTCTCGGGGGTAATCTGCTTAATGTCAGCCATGGTGACCTCCATGATGCGACGCGGCTCGGCCGCGTAAAACTCAGTACGACCGTGCTTATACCCAGCGGCCCGCAAAGCAACCACTCGCGGGCGGCTCTTTTATATAATGGTGGGCACGCAAACGATTGGAGAGCGCATGCCCACGTCACAAAGCCAGAAAAAAGAAGCCATCGCCCAGGCGGCCGAGCAGGAGCTTGCATCGCTTGCGGCCCGTGGCGTGCGTATCGCGGGCAACGCGTGCTCGCCGATCGTACTGGTCAAAGGCGATTTGGATGATGCCGAGCGTTCGGGCGGCGAACTTGCCGCCGGCGCGGATGGTGCCGCATTGCGCAAGGCGCTCGGGGCAATCGGTTACGCGCCCGAAGATTTTTGCGTGCTGGCGAGTGTTGCCGGCGCAGGCGACGGAGCTGTGGCGGTGGGCCACGCCCTGCCGTGCGACCTGTTCCGCGAGGCGCTTGAGGCCTTGGACCCCGAGGCGGTGCTGCTGCTCGATAACAGCGCGGCCGATGTCATGCGCGAAACCTACGCCGACATGCTCGTGGCGATTGATGACTTCGACACCGCCATGCTCAAGCCCGGTCTGATCGCCCATGTGCAGGGCCGCCGCGTGCTCGCGCTCGATGGCTTTGAGGCGGCGCTGACCGACAAAGCGGCCAAGCAGCGCATGTGGGCCTATATCAAGCAGCTGACCCCGGCGGCTGCTCCACTGTAGCGGATTGGCGCCGGCGAGCGATTGCCTGGCGGGCATGCCGTCGACCATGCGCGGCGCGCGGTCAAACGTGTTGGAAACTAACAGCAGCAGCTGGCCGTCCTCTAATCGCAGGTCAAAGTCGACGAATCGCTTTCCTTGGGGTGCGGCGCTTGCAGCGGTGATAGCGTTTTCCAAGGCATTTGAGAGCACGCTAAACAGGTCGGCGTCACCTACGTGGATGGTTTCGGGTACGGCGGCGCGCAGGTTGGCGGTAATGCCGTTTCTATTGATATCCGAGTTAAATGACGAAAGCGCGATGTTTACGGTCTCGTTGGCGCAGAAGCGGCGTACGGCGGTGCGATCGCCGACTTCGCAGAGTTCATCGATGCGTTTGAGCGCCTCGTCGGTGTGGCCCTCCTCAATTAAAGCGGCCAGGCCGCGTAGGAAGTGGCGCATATCGTGGCGAAGAATCGACAGCTCGCGCCCAGATTGACGCCAAGCCTCGAGCTCTTTGATGGCGGCGCTGTCGCGGGTTTCGAGCATCCAGCGCTCTCGCTCGGCGGTTTCCTTTTCTTCGTATTCGCGCAGGTAAACGGCAAGAAACATAAGATAGAAGGCACAGAGCGCAAATGCCAAAAACTCAACCGTCACCACCGAGCCCGAGTGGAACAGCGTGGTGTAGACGTTGGTGGCATAGTCAAAGACGTAATAGACGAGCGGCAGGATTAAAAGGATGCCCAGCTCGGTGGTGCTTTTAATCGCCAAGCGCTGTCTCTTATACACATCTCCGAGCCCACGAGACATGCGCAGATC
>URKT01000061.1 GCA_900548495.1 uncultured Collinsella sp.
CTCGGAGATGTGTATAAGAGACAGGACCTACATTATGGGGCGCGTGGCCGTGCTGCCGAGCATGCGCCGTCGCGGTTTGGCGAGCAAGATTGTCGAGGCCAGTGATACGTGCGCGCGTGATGCCGGCGCCAAGCTCATTAAGCTGCATGCTCAGGAATACGTGCTGCCGCTCTATGCCAAGGCGGGCTACACGCAGATTGCCCCGGTGGACTACGAAGACGAGGGCCAGCCTCATGCCTGGATGGCCAAGCGCGTAGATGGCAGATAGGAACGTTCCTTTCCTGCCGGCAGTTTGGGACACTCCTTGGCAATTGGCGCATCAGAGCGCTCGGACATACAGTTTTTCGATTCCGTATGTATATATGCGCGCTAATGGGTTATAAAATCTAAGTCTGAACATAGCAGGTCTGCGATTCGGCTCGGGCGACCGGGCCGTTTTTGCGGACGGGGGTAGCGCGAAAGGACTGCACATGCGTCAATTTAAGACCGAGAGCAAAAAACTGCTCGACCTCATGATCAACTCCATCTACACCAATAAGGAAATCTTCCTGCGCGAGCTTATCTCTAACGCGAGCGACGCCGTCGACAAGCTCAACTTTAAGAGCCTGCAGGACCCGAGCGTCAAGATCGACCAGAGCGACCTGGCCATTCGCGTCTCCTTTGATAAAGACGCCCGCACCATTACCATCTCGGATAACGGCATTGGCATGACCGCCGAGGAGCTCGAGCGCAATCTGGGCACCATCGCCCATTCCGGCTCCGAGGAGTTTAAGACCGAGAACGCCGAGCAGCAGGGTTCGGATGTCGACATCATCGGCCAGTTTGGCGTGGGCTTCTACTCGGCTTTTATGGTCGCCAGCCATGTGAAGGTCGTCAGCCGCGCCTATGGCGAGGACACCGCTCACGTGTGGGAGTCTGATGGTCTTGAGGGCTATACCATCGAGGACGGCGAGCGCGCCGAGCACGGTACCGATGTCATTCTGACGCTGCGTGAGAACGAGAAGCTCGACGCCGACGGCGAGGCCGAGACCTACGATCGCTTCCTGACCGAGTGGGGCCTCAAGAGCCTGATTCAGCAGTACAGCAACTATGTGCGCTACCCGATTCAGATGATGGTGTCCAAGAGCCGCCAGAAACCCAAGCCCGAGGACGCCGGCGACGATTACAAGCCCGAGTACGAGGACTACCAGGAGCTCGAGACCATCAACTCCATGACGCCGATTTGGAAAAAGCGCAGTTCCGATGTTGAGCAGAAGGACTACGACGAGTTCTACAAGTCTACGTTCCACGACTTTGATAATCCTGCGCGCACCATCAGCTTCCACGCCGAGGGCACGCTCGAGTACGACGCCTTGCTGTTTGTGCCGGGTCGCGCCCCGTTCGATCTGTACAGCAAGGACTACGAGAAGGGTCTGGCGCTCTACAGCTCCAACGTGCTGATTATGGAGAAGTGCGACGACCTGCTGCCCGACTACTACAACTTTGTGCGCGGTGTCGTGGACTCTGCCGACGTGACGCTCAATATTTCGCGTGAGACGCTGCAGCAGAACCGTCAGCTCAAGGCCATTGCCAAGCGTGTGGAAAAGAAGATCACCGCTGACCTTGAGGATATGCGTGACAACGACCGCGAGGCCTACGAGAAGTTCTTTGAGAACTTTGGCCGCGGCCTTAAGTACGGCATCTACTCGAGCTATGGCATGAAGGCCGATGAGCTCGCCGACCTGCTGCTGTTCTGGTCTGCCAAGGAGCAGAAGATGATTACCCTGGCCGAGTATGCCAAGGGCATGCCCGAGGATCAGAAGGCCATCTACTACGCCGCCGGTGACTCGCGCGAGCGCTTGGCCAAGATGCCCGTGGTAAAGGGCGTGCTCGACCGCGGCTATGACGTGCTGCTGCTGACGCAGGATGTGGATGAGTTCACGTTCCAAGCTATGCGTGAGTACGTTGCCGCCGATATGCCCAAGATCTATGAGGACGACGCAGCTCGCGAGGCTGCCGAAAAGGCTGTGGCCGACGGTGCCGAGCCCGAGGTCGAGGATCGTCATCTGGAGCTCAAGAACGTCGCGACCGGTGATCTTGACCTGGCGACCGAGGATGAGAAGAAGGAGGCCGAGGACGCCACCAAGGAGAACGAGGACCTCTTTAGCGCTATGAAGGAGGCACTCGGTGACAAGGTCGAGAAAGTTGCCGTCTCCGCGCGCCTGACCGATGCCCCCGCTTGCATCACCACCGAGGGTCCGCTTTCGCTTGAGATGGAGAAGGTACTCCAGAAGGGACCCGAGGGCGCGCCCGACGGCATGCCCAAGAGCCAGCGCGTGCTCGAGCTCAACGCCAAGCACCCGGTCTTTGACAAGCTTGTCGCTGCCCAGAAGGCAGGCGACGCCGACAAGATCAAGCAGTACTCCGGTCTGCTCTATGACCAGGCCCTGCTGGTCGAGGGCATCCTCCCCGAGGACCCCGTAGCCTTCGCGGCGGCTGTTTGCAACTTGATGTAGTTAGGTAGTTACGCGGTTTTACCAAACCGCGTAACGGCTCGACGCTGCCCTTCGTTCCGCCGTTCTAACGAACGGCGGACCAGCCGACGCTGCGCGGGCGCCAGAGCGACAACTTGTCATTCAAAGAGGACGGCATGACCAGAAGGTCTATGCCGTCCTCTTTTCATGCCAATTTGTTCGCTCTGGCGCCCGCTCGCTGGCATTGCCAAAACATCGACGTTGCCGTGGTCCTAAGTAGTCATTGGGGACGTTTTTGTTTGACTAGTCGTTTAAGAACGTCCCCGATGACTATTTGAATTGCTAATTTGTGCGGGTTGTGGTTTTGTGACCTGCTGAAATTTAGGATACTGTACAACTGTACGCTAACTCATCTTCGTAGTATATTGCTACCCGCAAAACTCAATACCATTGTGCTCTGAGACGCTAAAGCGCCTACGTACAATGGTTATCGATAGTACGATTCGATTCAACGACAGGATGGATGGTCCAAGCGTGAGTCTCGGCAGCAAACTATCCAATGCAAAGGTCTCCTTTGCGATATTTAAGCGCGACATTAAGCGACTGCTTTTGAACCCCGTCGCCTTGGTGGTTACCCTTGGCGTGTGCGTTATTCCCTCGCTGTATGCCTGGTACAACATCGTGGCTAACTGGGATCCGTACGGAAACACCCAGGGTATCAAGATTGCCATCGCCAACAACGATCGGGGCACCCAAAACGACTTGGTGGGCGAGCTCAACGCGGGCGACCAGGTCGTCGATCAGCTCAAGGAGAACGATCAGTTGGGCTGGACCTTCGTTGACTCGGCGGCCGATGCCAAGGAGGGCGTCGAGAGCGGTGAGTACTATGCGGCCATCGTAATCCCCAAGAACTTCTCGGATAACCTGGTTTCGATGCTCGACGGCAACTACCATCAGCCCAAGCTTACGTACTACGTCAATGAGAAGAAGAGCGCTATTGCGCCCAAGGTTACCGACACCGGCGCAAGCACCATCGAGGAGCAGATCAACTCGGAATTTGTCTCCACGGTGGGCGAGACCGTTGCCAGCATTGCCAAGGATGCCGGAGTCGATTTAAAGGACAAGGCAACCCAGACTCGGGATTCGTTGGCAAGTTCTGTCTCCGAGGCATCCGATACCTTGGGCGAGGTGCGCGATTCGATTGGCGACATGAATGCCGCCATCGATAAGACGAGTGGCGCTATCGCCTCGGCTGATGCGGCACTTGCCGGCATGCAGGGTCAGGTGCCGTCACTGACGCAAGCGATCTCTCAGGGCAACGACCTGCTGGGCGAGGCTCGCACCACGGCGGGCAACTCTATCGCCTCGCTCTCCAAGGCGCTCTCGGAAGGCAGCCTTGCGCTCACCAAGACGTCGGCCTCCGCGAACGCTGCCATCGGCAAGCTGACGGGCACGGTCACATCTACGACCACTCGTATCGACAACTCGCTCGAGTCTCTCCAAGCGACGATCGACCACAATAAGGCCGTTATCGGGCACTTGGAGATTCTCGCCAATGACACGTCGACAGGTTCCGAGGAAATTGACGCGCGCATTGTATCGACCATCAATACGCTCCGTGAGCAGAACGAGAAGCTGCAGAGCATCAAGGACGGTCTGTCCGCGCAGTCGAGCGCCATGGCGAATGACGCCGCGGCTGTTTCGGGTGCCAGCGACGCTATCAATAACGCAATTCAGACCGGTGCGACCAACCTTGGCCAGGCCCAGACGGACCTGGGTCAAAACGCGCTGCCGAAGGCCTCGAGCGCGCTTGATTCCTTTGCCGCCGTCTCGGGTGATTTGACGGGTATCGTATCTGGCCTTACGCCCACGATTGCAAGTGCGCGCGGTACGCTTTCGCAGCTTAACGCTACGCTCGGCCAGGCCAAGACCACGCTGTCCCAGACCGATTCCTCGCTTGCCAAGGTCCAGGACAAGCTCGCAACCGCCGCCAACGATATCGCGGCGCTACAGACCTCCGAGTCCATGGGCGAGCTGGCCGACCTGATGGGCGTCGACGTCAATGACGTCGCAGACTTCATGGCATCTCCGGTTGAGCTCGCGTCCAAGTCGATCTATCCGGTTAAGAGCTTCGGCTCGGGCATTGCCCCGTTCTATACCAACCTGGCGCTTTGGGTGGGCGGCTACGTGCTTATCGCCATCTACAAGCTCGAGGTCGACCGTGAAGGTGTTGGCAGCTTTACGGCGCGCCAAGGCTACTTTGGCCGCTGGTTGCTCATGGTGATCCTGGGCGCGTTGCAGGCCATCATCGTTACGGTAGGCGATCTGGTGATTGGCGTGCAGTGCGTCAGCCCGCTGCTGTTCGTGCTGGGCGGCATCGCCATTTCGTTCACCTACGTCAATATCATCTATGCGCTGTCCACCACGTTTAAGCATATCGGCAAGGCTATCGGCGTCATTCTCGTCATCGTGCAGATCCCGGGTTCGTCGGGCATGTACCCCATCGAGATGATGCCCGGCTTCTTCCAGTGGCTGCACCCGCTGCTGCCCTTTACCTACGGCATCAATCTGCTGCGCGAGACGGTCGGCGGCATGTATTCGTTCAACTACCTGTTTAACCTGTGCATTCTGGGCGTGTTCTTGATCGTGGCGCTCTTTATCGGCCTGCAGCTGCGTCCGCTGCTGCTCAACCTTAACCTGCTCTTTGATAAACAGCTTTCCACGACCGGTATGATGATTTGCGAGTCCAACGACCTGCCGCGCCAGCGCTACTCGCTGCGCACGGCCATGCGTGTCATGCTCGATTCCGATTCGTACCGTCGCGAACTGCTCGATCATGCGGTCGCCTTTGAACATCGCTACCCGTACTACATCAAGGGCGGTTTTGCCGCCGTGGTAGGCGTTCAGGTCCTGCTCTTTGTCCTGTCGACGGTTCTCGATATCGACAATAACGGCAAGATCATCCTGCTTGTCATTTGGATCATCTCGGTTATTGCCATCTGCGGCTGGCTTATCAATATCGAATATATCCGCGCGAGCCTCAATACCCAGATGCGCATCTCGGCGCTTTCGGATGAGGACCTGCGTCGCGAGATGCGCGAACACACGGCCGCCATTCCTGCCGCCCGCCACATGTTTGGCCTCAACGCCAGCGAGCGTGGTGCCAAGGGCGGCGATCAGTCCACGGGCCGCTTGCCGCATATCGGCTCGCATCGTAAGGCTCAAGATGCCGACGGCGTTGACAACGTAAACGGAAACGACGGGGAAACCGCCCCGCTCAGCAAGCACTCCAAAGGAGGTGAGGCATAAATGAAGAACATCCTGCATCTGTTTAAGCGCGATGTCCAAAACGTGTCTCGCTCCGTAATCGGCTTGGTTGTCGTGATGGGCCTCATTATCGTACCGTGTCTGTACGCGTGGTTTAACATCGCCGGCAGCTGGGATCCGTACGGCAACACCGGCAATCTTAAGATCGCCGTGGTCAACACCGATGAGGGTTACGAGAGCGATCTGATCCCCGTCGAGGTCAACGTGGGCGAAAACGTGACCGCCACCCTACGCGGCAACGAGAGCTTCGATTGGGTTGTGCTCAACAATCGCGAAAAGGCTATCGAGGGCGTCAAATCGGGCGCATACTATGCGGCTGTCGTTATCCCTAAGACGTTTAGTGCCGATATGATGACGCTCTTTTCGACCGACGTTAAGCATGCCGATATCGAGTTTTACGAGAATCAGAAGGCCAACGCCATCGCGCAGATCGTGACCGAGAAGGGTTCGAGCGCCGTTCAGAACCAGGTTAACGAATCTTTTACCGAGACCATTACGAGCATCGGTCTTAAGACGGTGTCCAGCCTGCTCGATTACATGAGCACCGACCAGGTCAGCAACTTTATCGCCAACCTGTCCTCGACGCTCGGCGATTCGATTGGGGACCTGCAAGACGTTCAGGCTAATGCTTCGTCGCTGGCGGGCATTTTGAGCTCTACGTCCGATTCGTTGACGTCGGCGAGCGGTATGCTCCAGCAGACGGGTACGGTCGATGAGTCGACCAAGCAGTTGATGGAGCATGCCAAGAGCGGCATGAGCGATTCCAAAGAAGCGCTGAAGGCCGCCAACGACGCCATCAACGCCGCGATTGACGGAAGCGCGGGCTCGTTCGACAACGTGTCCGCCGGGCTTGCGAAGGCATTTGATGCCGCGAATCAGCATGTCGACCTTACGGTGTCTCAGCTCAACGATGCCGCGGCGGCGCTCAATACACGTGCCGACGATATCGACGCCACGGCCGACCAGCTCCGCGGCTTTGCCGAGCAGGTCAGTGACGAAAAGCTCCAGGAGAGCCTTAAATCTGTGGCAACATCGCTGGGCAGGATCGCGGTGGAGTATCGCAACAACGCCAAGGACCTGACGGCAACTGCTAAGTCCCTTTCTGACAGCATGGCAGAGGTCAACAGCACGCGTGCCGAGGTCGATCAGGCCATCGCCGATGCCAAGGCGGGCATTTCGGGCGCCAAGTCCGACTACGATTCCACGTTCTCGGTTAAGGCCAAGGAGCTCAAGAAGACGGTTTCGGGCATCCTGGACTCGCTCGATGGCATCTCGGGCGATCTGGATAGCGCCGTAGACGGCCTGACCGACGCATCCGGTTCGCTGGCAAAGGGCCTCTCCAAGGCTGCAAAGCTGGTCAACAAGGCTTCTGATCAGCTGGGCGAGGCGTCGGACAAGATCAGTGCGTTTAAGGACGAGCTCGACGGCGCCTTGATGTCGGATGACCTCGCTACGATCAAGACGATGATCGGCAATGATCCCGAGGGTCTGGCCGTGTCGCTTTCCGGCCCCGTCGCGCTCGATCGCAAGCCGGTCTATCCGATTCGTAACTACGGTTCGGCCATGGCACCGTTCTACACGATTCTGTCGCTATGGGTCGGCTCGATCGTGCTGGCGGCCATGATGAAGGTCTCGGTTGACGATGAGCTCATCAACGAGCTCATCCCCGTGCGCCTGCACGAGATCTACCTGGGCCGCTACCTGTTCTTTGGCGGTCTGGCTCTGCTGCAGGCAACGCTCGTGTGTGCGGGCGACATCCTGTTCTTTGGCATTCAGTGCGACAACCCGCTGCAGTTTGTGCTGGCGGGCTGGGTCGCGAGTCTCGTGTTCTCCAATATCGTCTACACGCTTACGGTGTCGTTTGGCGATATCGGCAAGGCGCTCGCCGTCGTGCTGCTGGTCATGCAGGTCGGCGGTTCGGGCGGCACGTTCCCTATCGAGATGACCGGCCCCGTGTTCCAGGCGATCTATCCGTTCCTGCCGTTCACCCACGGCATCAACGCCATGCATGCCGCCATGGCTGGCGCCTACCATATGGAGTACTGGATTGAGCTAGGCATTCTGGCGAGCTATCTGATTCCGTCGCTGGCCCTGGGCGTCGTCTTCCGCCGTCCGGTCATCAAAGCCAACGACTGGATCATCGAAAAACTGGAGTCAACCAAATTGATTTAGTTCAGCAACGTAAACGCCGTCGGAACATCGAGATCTTCCAACCCGATGCTTTAGCGTAGTGAATTGCACGGGCTGCTTGGTTGTTGCTACAGTAGCGGGGCGTGCCGGGGGTCCGGTGCGCCCTGCTTTTATTTGACCATGAGGCGGCACGCAGCCATGCGCGTGCGGACACCACGCCCAGATTGAGCGCGAGGATGCCCTATGGCCCAGCATGCCACTGACAATATCGAAATGATGCCCGATAGCCCTGTTGCTCGCGAGGACCTGGGCGCGGGCGGCACCTCCCGCGGCGCCGGCGCTCGCTCGCCGCTGTTCTGGAAAGTCCTGCTGCTTTCGGTGGCAGTCGTCTGGGGCTACTCCTTTACGACCATGAAGGACGCGCTCGACACCATTCCGGTGTTCGAACTGCTCTACGTGCGCTTTCTGCCTGCGGCGTTGGTCATGTTTTTCATCTTCCACAAGCGCATCATCGCGCACCTCAACGCCCGCAACCTTATCGTCGGACTTGGCATGGGCGCACTTATGTGGGCCGCCTACGCCCTGCAGACAGTCGGTCTGGCGCACACCACGGCGGGCAAGAATGCTTTTTTGACGGGCACGTATTGCATCGTTGTGCCGTTCGCGAGCTATTTTCTGAGCGGCGAAAAACTCACCCGCTATAACCTGGGCGCGGCGCTGCTGTGCTTGGCGGGCATTGGCTTGGTGGCGCTCGATAGCGTTGAATTCAACATCGGTGATGTCATTACGCTGGCGGGTGCGGTCTTTTTCGCCATCCAGATGGCGGTGACTGCCAAGTACGGTCGCAAAATGGACATCAACGTCATCACGTTTTGGATGTTTGTGGGCAACGGCGTGCTGAGCCTGGCAACGTCGCTGCTATTCGAGACCCAAGCGCCTCTGTCCGTGTGGACGCCGAGCTTTATCAGCGCGATGGCGTTTCTCTCGGTTGGTTGCACATGCGCGGCTCTGCTCATCCAAAACGTCGGCTTGGCGCATGTCTCGGCCTCGACGGGCTCACTGCTCCTTTCGATGGAGTCGCCTTCGGGCGTGCTGTTCTCGGTGCTGCTGATGGGGGAGGCGCTCACCTCGCGCCTGCTCGCCGGCTTCGCGCTCATCTTTCTTTCGATTATCTTGAGCGAGACGCATTTCGATTTCTTGCGCCGAAAATCACACCCGCAATTGTAAACAACTTGTTGCGCCGCCCTCCCAGGGCGGCATTTTTATGTCATGCCCTTACAGTTGTACCTTGCACTTTACGCTATCAAAGTGCGTGCTGCAAAAACGTTACTGGAGGGCTTCTATGGCATCAGCTCTGTCCGATTTTCAACCGCAACCAGCGCCCCAGGCCACCGCGGCGGCGCAGGCCGCTATCGGTGACGGTCTTGTCGCAGAAGCTCAGGCTTTTGCAGACGAGCTCGCTGCATGGCGACACGATCTACACCAGATGCCCGAGCTGGGTAACAATCTTCCGCAGACGTCTGCCTATATCCAGGCACGTCTGGACGAGATGGACATCCCCCATACCACGCTAGTCGACGGTTCCTGCGCCGTTGGCCTGATCGGTGCCGGTGCGGCCGCTCAGGGCAATGGCACGTGCAAGGACGAGCAGGCCGGAACGGTCGTCATGCTCCGAGGCGATATGGATGCCCTTCCCGTTGTCGAGGAATCCGGCGAGCCCTTTGCATCCACCAATGGCTGCATGCATGCTTGCGGTCACGATATGCACGCGACGGCCCTGCTTGGTGCGGCGCGCCTGCTCAAGGCCCGCGAGGCCGAGCTTGTGGAGGCCAACGCTACCGTCAAGTTGCTGTTCCAGCCGGGCGAGGAGACCTTTGAGGGAGCACGCGCTGCCATCGCCGACGGCTTGCTCGAGAACCCGCGCCCTCAGGCGGCCTTTGCCATGCATGTCAACAGCCAGTCGCCGCTTGGCCTGGTGCTCTACGGCAGCCCGGCGCTCTCGGGCGTGTACGGTTTTCGCATCACGCTTCAGGGCAAGGGCGGCCATGGCTCGAGCCCCGAGATTTGCATCGACCCCATCACGGCCGGCGTCCATGTGCATCTGGCGCTTCAGGAGCTCATCGCTCGCGAAGTGCCGGCGACCAAGGAGGTCGCACTTACCGTCGGTAAGTTTGCTGGCGGCCTGGCGGCCAACGTCATCCCCGACACCTGCGTGCTCGAGGGAACGCTGCGCGGCTTTGATGTTGAGCTCATGGCTCACCTAAAGACCCGCATCGCGGAGGTCGTTAACGGCGTTGCTACGACCTATCGTACGCCGGCGACCATCGAGACGCTTTCGGATGTTCCGCCGCTTGTACTCGACAGCGATATGACTCAGGCGTCGCTTGGCTACGTGGGCGCAGTGCTGCCCAAGACGGCTTTCTTGCCGCTTTTCCATGCCATGGCGAGTGAGGACTTCGCGCTTATCTCGAGCAAGATCCCAAGTGCGTACTTTACCGTGGGCGCGGCCGTAACCGACACGGACGAACACTTTGCCCAGCACCATCCCAAGGCACGTTTTAACGATGCCGAGCTGCCGCTCGGTGCCGCGGCCTATACCGCCGTCGCTTTGGGCTATATCGCCGACCACCGGTAGCACCCAACCTTGCCTTTCAAGCCTGCGGGCATGGCCATAAGGCCTATGCCCTTGTCTTTCAAGGCAATCTTGGGCACTACCGGCGCCCGGCGCAGGCTATTCGTTTGTCTAAAAGGAGCAGTATGCCCCAGCAGCGTAAGTTCTTCCCCGGCTGGCTCGTGGTGGCCTCCGGCTTCGTGATCATGGCCACGTGTTACACGATTTTCGTCAACTGCATGAGCCTGTTCCAGCCGCTGATCGTCAGCAACCTGGGTATTTCCCTTGCGCAGTACAACGTCTCCAATGCCATCTCCACCGTGGTGAGTGTCGTGGGTTCGCTCGTTATCGGTCATGTTGCCGATAAGGTGAGTGGCCGCGTATTGGGCTCGCTTACCGTTATCGCTACCTCGGCGGTGCTTGCCGGCATGAGCTTTGTCGGTGAGCTGTGGCAGGTCTACGTGCTCTTTGCCGTCTCGGGCTCCTTTGCGAGCACCTGGATCGTGTGCTTGGCGTGCTCCGTGGTCATGCTCGTGTTCCTGCTGGTATCCGAGCCCATCGCCGCCAAGCTGCGCGCGAGCGTGGCGGGGGAGTAGGCGTCCGTCGCTCTTTTCTGTTCGTCCCGTTCTGTCCGTGGCCGCCTTGGAAGCCGAATGGATGCTCGTACCATCATTCGGTTTCCAAGGCGGCCACGGGCCTACGAAATGATCCCTATTCCTCCGTCCCCAAGGGATCACGTGATCCGAAGGGGACGGAGGAAAAGGGATCACAAACAGCGGCGGCGCGTCTGGCCGAACGAGTCCCCATACCCTCGTTCGGTCAGGCGCGCCGCCGCGTTGCTGCTTTGTGCCGTATAATGTCCACTACCTATGACGCGATACAAAAGAAAGGTGTTTGCCCATGCAGGCACAGAAGGCGGAGGGAACCCGCGACCTTATCGGCGCCGAGATGCGCGCCTGGCAAAAGATGCAGCAGATTGCGGCCGGCGTGTTCGAGCCGTTTGGTTTTAAGCCCATCGAGACGCCCGCAATCGAGCAGGTGGACGTGTTTGTCCACGGTATCGGCCAGTCGACCGACGTCGTGCGCAAGGAAATGTTCCGCGTGTTCAGCGGTGCCAACCTGGAGCGCGTCTTTACCGAGGGCACCGACACCAAACTCAAGCCCAAGCAGCGCCTGGCACTTCGCCCCGAGGGCACGGCCGGTGTGGTGCGCGCCGTCGTGGAGAACAACCTGGTGCCCCAGGGCTCCACGCCGTTTAAGGCCTATTACGCCGAGGCCATGTTCCGTGGCGAGCGTCCCCAGAAGGGTCGCCTGCGCCAGTTCCACCAGGTGGGCATCGAGTGGCTCGGCGCTCCCGATCCGGCGGCAGACGCCGAGTGCATCATCATGCTCATGGAGTTCTACAAGCGCCTTGGTTTTGATCTTTCCAAGCTTCGTCTGCTCATCAACTCGATGGGTGACGCCCAGTGCCGTCCGGCTTATCGCGAGCAGGTTAAGCAGTTCATCCTCGATCACGCCGACGAGATGTGCGATGAGTGCCGCGAGCGCGCCGAGCTCAACCCGCTGCGTGCCTTCGACTGCAAGAACGACCACTGCCGCGAGATCATGGCCGAGGCTCCGCTGATGGGTGACAACCTGTGCGATGAGTGCCGCGAGCACTACGAGCAGGTCAAGCGCTATCTGGATGCCGCCGGTATCGAGTATGTCGAGGATCCCACCTTGGTGCGCGGCCTGGACTACTACACCCGTACTGTCTTTGAGGTCGAGGCCCCTGGCGCCGGCGTCGGCTCCATCGGTGGCGGCGGCCGCTATGATGGCTGTCTCTTATACACATCTGACGCTG
>URKT01000062.1 GCA_900548495.1 uncultured Collinsella sp.
CCGTGACGCGGTCGCAGCCCATGTGGCCGGGGAGACGGAGACCCTTGAGAACGCGTGCGGGGTAAGCGCACATGCCCACCGAACCGGGGGCGCGGTGGAAGTGGTGACCATGGCCACCGGGACCGCCGGCAAAACCGTAACGCTTGATGACGCCGGCGAAACCCTTGCCTTTGCTGACGCCGATGACGTCGACCTTGTCGACATCGTTGAATGCCTCGACGGTGAGCGTATCACCGACTGCATGCTCGGAGGCATCCTCGACGCGGACCTCGCGCAGGTAGCGCATAGGCGCTACGCCTGCCTTTGCGAAGTGGCCCTGCATGGGCTTGTTTACCTTCTTTTCCTTGATGTCACCGAAACCGATTTGCACGGCCTCATAGCCGTCGGTGTCGGTGGTCTTGACCTGCGAGATAACGCAGGGGCCAGCCTGGATGACGGTCACGGGGATGATGGTGTCATCCTCTCCCCAGACTTGCGTCATGCCCAGCTTGCGGCCGAGAATCGTGTTGACCATTACCAACCTTACTGTCAGGCGATCTTGAGGCGGAAAGCGGTTTTGCTTTCTCTCAGCGGATCGCGGCTTCGAGCCTGCTCCCTTTGCACGTGAGATTTGCGCCAGGAGTTAGACACACTGCGCCAAAAATGCACAGCGTTCGATATATTACCCCTGTGCGCCACGGAATGCTAGGAAAAGTTTGGGATTATCTACGTATCGCGTGTCGATTTCTTTTAAAGCATGCTCGACGCAGAACGTGAAAAAGGGGCCGCTCGTCATGAGCGACCCCCTTTCCCTGCATGCGTTATGCCCTATTGTCACAGCCGGCGGATACACCCGAAGCGGTTAGCTCAGAAGACAAGCTTGCCAAGCGCATCCTCAATGGCCTGGGCTTTTGCGGCCATTACATGCATTTTCATGGCGGAGGCGTGTCCGGCAAGGCGCCCATCATCTGCCTGCTGGCCAAGCAACCCGGCGGCGAGATGTCGCAGCAGGAACTCGGCATGCACTTTGACCTCAAGCCGGGGTCGCTTTCCGAGATCCTGTCCAAACTCGAGCTCAACGGCCTCATCGAGCGCAGCCGTAACCCCAAGGATCGACGGCAGCTCACCATTCGCCTGACCGAAACCGGCCGGGAAAACGCCCGCATCGACCAGGCAGCCCGCATTCGCTTTAGAGAGCAGGCCTTTGGTGCCCTCACCCACGACGAGCGCGAGCAGCTCGCCGAAATGCTCGAGAAAATCCGTGTAACCTGGGAGGAACTGGATGATTAAAACCCTCATGGGCAGCATCCGCGACTATATAAAAGTCACCGTTGCCACGCCGTTGCTCGTGCTTGGCGAGGTGCTCTGCGAGATGCTGATTCCATTTATCACCGCCAACCTGATCGACGCCATCAAAGATGGCACCACCGTAGCCGAGATGCTTCCCACCGCGGGCTTTTTGGTGCTCATCGCGCTGACGTCGCTTGCTTTTGGCGCCGCTGCCGGCGTCACCTGCAGCCATGCGAGTTGCGGCTTCGCTAAGAACCTGCGTCACGACCTGTTCTACAAGATCCAGACGTTCAGCTTTGCCAACATCGATGAGTTCTCGAGCTCCTCGCTCGTCACGCGCCTGACCACCGATATCAACAACGTGCAGCAGGCCTTTATGATGATCATCCGTATCGCCGTGCGCGCGCCGCTGGTATTGATCTTCGCCTTTACCATGGCATTTATCATGGGCGGCAGCGTCGCCATGGTCTACCTGGTCATCATTCCGCTGCTGGGCTTTGGGCTGTTCTTTATCATCTTTAAGGTGCGTCCCATCTTCTCGCGCGTGTTCCACAAGTACGACGCCCTTAACGAGTCCGTCGAGGAAAACGTCACCGGCATGCGCGTGGTCAAGAGCTACGTGCGCGAAGACTTTGAGAAGGAGAAGTTCGCGACCGCCGCACGCGACGTCCAGATGGACTTCACCCGCGCCGAGAAGCTGCTTGCCTTTAACAACCCCATGATGAACATCTGCGTCAACGGCGCGTTTGTCGTCATCATCTACCTGGGCTCCAAGCTCATCATCACGAGCCAGGGCACGCTGTTCGACGTGGGCCAGCTCTCCTCGATCTTTACCTATGGCTTCCAAATCCTCATGAGCCTGATGCAGCTATCGATGATCTTTGTCATGGTGACCATGGCCGACGAATCGGCGCACCGCATCACCGAGGTGCTGGCCGCCGAGCCCACGATCGCCGATCCCGCCGAGCCCGTGCTCGAGGTCGCCGATGGCTCCATCGACTTTGACCACGTGAGCTTTAAG
Source organism: uncultured Collinsella sp. (assembly GCA_900548495.1). Lineage (GTDB taxonomy): Bacteria > Actinomycetota > Coriobacteriia > Coriobacteriales > Coriobacteriaceae > Collinsella. The sequence goes on from URKT01000062.1 coordinate 2,291, forward strand.
TATTCCGCGCATGCGAAGCGCCAGGCGCTCGACGATATCGACCTGCACATTAAGAGCGGCGAGACCATCGGCATCATCGGCGGCACCGGCTCGGCCAAGTCCACGCTCGTAAACCTCATCGCCCGCCTGTACGACGCCACCGAGGGTACCGTGCGCGTGGGCGGCGTGGATGTACGCGACTACGACTTGGACGCCCTGCGCCACCAGGTGGCCATGGTGCTGCAGAAAAACGTGCTGTTTAGCGGCACGATTGCCGAGAACCTGCGTTGGGGCGACCCGAACGCCACCGACGAAGAGGTCCGCGAGGCCGCGCATCTGGCCTGCGCCGACGAGTTTGTCGACGGCTTCCCCAAGGGCTATGACACCTGGATCGAACAGGGCGGCTCCAATGTTTCCGGTGGTCAGAAGCAGCGCCTGTGCATTGCGCGTGCCCTGCTGCGTCGCCCCAAGATCTTGATCCTGGACGACTCCACGAGCGCCGTCGACACCAAGACCGACGCCAAGATTCGCGCAGGGCTGGCAAGCTATCTGCCCAACACGACCAAGCTCATCATCGCCCAGCGCATTAGCTCCGTGCAGGACGCAGACCGCATCATCGTCATGGAGGGCGGCCGCATCGCGCAGATCGGTAACCACGACGAGCTGCTCAAGACGAGCGAGATCTACCGCGAGACCTTTACCTCGCAGAACAAGATGTCTGCCGAGGGCGAAGAGGCCGTCGAGGCCGACACCGAGGCATCCGTAACGCAAGCTCAGACCCAGGAAGGAGGCGAGGCACATGAGTAAGGCAACGACCGCCGAGCGCGCGCTCAACCGCAAGGGCGGCACCATGTCGCGCCTCATCAAGACGCTCTTTGGCTTTTACCCCGTGCTTTTGCCCCTCGTCGTCGCCGGCGTGGTGCTCTGCGCCATCATCAACTCCATCGGCGCGACCTTCCTTCAGAGCGCCCTGCAGATTATTAGCGAATCGTGGCAGTCGGGCGATTGGGGAGCCGCGCAGCCCAAGATCGCACAGCTCGTGACCACCCTCGCCTGCATCTACGGCATCGGCATCCTGTCCTCGCTCTTCTGGAACCGCGCCATGGCCATCGTCACGCAGGGCTCGCTGGAGAAGCTGCGCGAGAAGATGTTCAACCGCATGCAGGACCTGCCGATCCGCTACTTCGACACGCACCAGCGCGGCGACATCATGAGCCACTACACCAATGACATCGACACGCTGCGCCAGATGATCAGCCAGTCGCTGCCCAACCTGCTCATGACGGTCATCGTCATCGTCACGGTGTTCTTTATCATGCTGTACTACAGCGTGTGGATGTGCTTGGTCATTATTGCCGGCGTCGCCTTTATGACCTTTATGACCAAGCTGCTCGGCTCCAACTCCGCGCGCTTCTTTATTGCGCAGCAGACCGAGCTCGGCGTTGTCGAGGGCCATATCGAGGAAGTCATGAACGGCCAGAAGGTCGTTAAGGCATTCTGCCACGAGTCTGCCGCCGAAGCCGATTTTGATGAGCGCAACGAAAAGCTCTTCGAGGTCTCGCAGAAGGCCAACATGTACGCCAACATCCTCATGCCCATCCTTATGAACCTGGGCAACCTGCTCTACGTGCTGGTCGCACTGGCCGGCGGCATTTTCCTAGCGCTGGGCGTGCCCAACCTGAGCATCTCGGGCATGGCGCTGTCCATCGCCGTCGTGGTGCCGTTCCTCAACATGACCAAGCAGTTCTGCGGACAGATCGGTCAGATCTCGCAGCAGATCAACGCCGTGGTCATGGGCCTCGCCGGCGCCGACCGTATCTTTGAGCTCATCGACGAGGAGCCCGAAGCCGACGAAGGCTATGTGACGCTTGTCAACGCTCAGGTGAACCCCGATACCTGGCAGCTCGAGGAGGCCGACCACCACACTGGCATGTGGGCGTGGAAACATCCGCACCGCGCAACCGGCGAGATCGAGTACGTGCCGCTGCGTGGCGACCTGGTCATGGACAACGTCGACTTTGGCTACACGCCCGACCACGAGGTGCTGCACGGCGTGTCTGTGTTTGCCAAGCCGGGCCAGAAGGTCGCGTTTGTCGGCGCCACCGGTGCCGGTAAGACGACCATCACCAACCTCATCAACCGCTTCTATGACATCGCCGACGGCAAGATTCGCTACGACGGCATCAACGTCAACAAGATCCGCAAGGCAGACCTGCGCCGCTCGCTGGGCGTGGTGCTGCAGGACGTAAACCTGTTCACCGGCACCGTGATGGATAACATCCGCTACGGCAATCTGGATGCCACCGACGAGGAGTGCATCGCGGCAGCAAAGCTCGCCGGCGCGGACGACTTTATCACCCGCCTGCCCGACGGCTACGACACCATGCTCACCGGCAACGGCGCACAGCTGTCGCAGGGCCAGCGCCAGCTGATTTCGATCGCACGCGCCGCCGTCGCCGATCCGCCGGCAATGATTCTGGACGAGGCCACGAGCTCCATCGACACCCGCACCGAGGCCATCGTGCAGGCAGGCATGGATAAGCTCATGGAGGGCCGCACGACGTTTGTCATCGCGCACCGCCTGTCCACCGTGCGCAACTCCGACGCGATCATCTGTCTGGACCACGGCCGCATCATCGAGCGCGGCAACCACGACGAGCTGATCGCCAAGCGCGGATATTACTACCAGCTCTATACCGGAGCGTTTGAGCTGGAGTAGGTAGGTTTGTTCCACGGAGGTCTCCCAGGCGGGCCGGGGTGTAACCTCCGTGCTCAAACATTCTCGCTTCGCTGCGAAACTGCGCGCGGAAGTTACACCCCGGCCCGCCTGGGAGACCTCCTGCGCGCAATCAACCCGTCATTAAAACAGAATAAAAGTTGATGAGGCCCTGGCCGTTTGGCCAGGGCCTCGTTTTGTAAAGATGATTATTAAATCCCCGTCCCAGAAAAATCATCGGGCAGGCAGGGCGGCAAAAGTAGTCAAAAAAGCCCCGTCCCAGATGAGCTAGTTGAGAAGTTGGGCCATGGCGTTGACGAATTTTTGTACTTGGAAGGTTGGCTCGAGCGGGTAGTGCAGAAAGACCGGCACCTCGCGGCCGCACAGGAACGGCACGCCCACAAAGGCAGGGTGCACGCCCGACCATGCGCCGCAGGTAAGCACCGCGTCGCCCTTTTCCTCGGCTTCGTTAAAGAGCGCAAAGTCAAAGCTATCCACATCGATCACATCCACGCCGCCGTCGGCCAACAGGTCGATGCGCAGGCTGTCCATGGCGTCGTTGCCGTGGCGCAGTACGCGCAGACGCATACCCTCCAAGTCGGCGACCGTAATGCGATTCTTGCGCGCCAGCGGGCTCGTGCGCGGCAGGTCAATATAAAACGGCACGTTGACAATGCGGAGCTTTTGGCAGGCATCACCCCAGCGTGGGGTAGAAAAACTCGACTGCACCACATCAACCTCGCGGCCCAAGCTACGCATGACGGATTCGCGCTCGTCATAGAGGTCGCTTACCGGCACGATCTCAAATCGCAGCGACGGCTCCAGATCGTGGATGCCCGTCCACATCGACAGCGTTTGGCGCCCCGGACACATCATCGACACGCCCAGGCGCACGGCACCGCCATCGCCCGCCGCGCGTCGAGCACGGCGCAGCGCGTCCTCGGACTGCCGCATGATCGAACGTGCGTCGTCCACCAGTAGTGCGCCGGCCGGCGTCACCTTAACGCCTGAGTGCGAGCGTTCGAACAGCGTGATGCCGAACTCGGCCTCGAAGCCCGACACCTGCTTGACGAGCGCCGGGGTCGAAACGCGCAATTTTGCCGCCGCACGCGAGAAGCTTCCCAGCTCCGCAGCGGCCGATATGGCCTCAAGTCGTCGATCGTACACGTCAATCTCCTGTTTTCGCGCCCGTGGCCAGATGGCGCCACAGGGGGTTGTTTTCGCAGGTCACGCGCTCAGTTAAGCATAAGCTGCATTGCACAGTGTAAACCTACGGTTAACGCCATTCTAACAAATATGCAATTCACCTGCGCAAATGCAAAGCATACGATAACCTGCGAAAACCACGTGGGTCGGTTAATGGAAACGACCCACAGGGAGGCACAAGAAGGGAAGTTCCTATGAGCAACTGGCTTAAGCTCGAGGGCGATGTCTGCGCCGTGACTGGCGCGCTCGGCGGTATGGGCGTCGAGATTTGCCGCGAGTTCGCCCGCAATGGCGCCAACGTCGTCCTGCTCGACCTGGACGAAGAGAAGGTCAAGGCCGCTGCCGCCGACCTCGCCGCTGAGTTTGGCATCCACGCCGAGGGTTACAAGATGAACGCCACCGACGAGGCCGAGGTTCAGGCAGCCGTTGACGCCACCATCGCCGACTTCGGCCGCGTCGACGTTCTCGTCAACACCGCCGGCATCCTGCGCTTCGCAGCTATGGAAGACCTGCCGCTCTCCGACTGGAACGAGGTCATCAACGTCAACCTCACCGGTTACTTCATCACCTCGCAGCGCTTTGGTCGCGAGATGATCAAGGCCGGCCAGGGTCGCCTGGTGCACATCTCGACCGTTGCCAGCCACTCCCCCGAGACGTTCTCGGGCGTGTACAGCTCCACCAAGGCGGGCGTCAACATGATGTCCAAGATGCTCGCCGCCGAGTGGGGCCCCTACGGTGTCCGCTCCAACTGCGTCGAGCCCTGCTTCGTTAAGACTCCGATGTCGGCCAATTTCTACGCCGACCCCGAGGTCGAGAAGAGCCGCAGCCGCCTGATCGCCACGCGTCGCATCGGCGAGGTCAGCGATATCGCCAACGCCGTCATGTTCCTGGCGTCCAAGCGCTCGGACTTTACCACCGGCGACGCCATCAAGGTCGACGGCGGCTTCTCCAACATGATGGGCGACCTCACCGCCAAGCCCGGCGGCCGTCGCGCCTATGCCGACAACTACCTTAAGAACAAGGGTGTCGAGCTTTGGTCCGATGAGTCCGGCGTCGCCAAGCCGACTGACCAGTAAACCAACCTGACAGGGAGGCCCGCGGATACGCCCACTCCTCCCCGCATCGATTAGAAAGAGTCCAATGGCTTCCAGCAACTCCAACAAGGGTCGCGCCGTCGTGCTCTCCGCCGCGTGCGTCACCATGTTCTTCATCAGCTCCATCGCGCTGTATTCCGTCGTGAGCAAGAACCTGCTCGCCGTCTACCCCGAGTGGTCCAGCGCCCTTACTTGGGCCTTCCCGGTCTTTCAGACCATCATGGCCGTGACGGGCATCTTCGCCGGCCGCATCTCCGATAAAATCGGCCCGCGCAACGTCGTGATCGCCGCCGCCGTGTGCTACGGCGTGGGCTGGTTCATGTCCGGCACCGTCACCGAGCCGTGGCAGTTCTACCTGTGGTTCTCGCTCGTCGCCGCTGTCGGCAACGGCCTGGGCTACAACCCGGCGCTCACCACCGGCCAAAAGTGGTTCATCGACAAGAAGGGCCTCGCCTCCGGCATCACCCTGGCCGCTTCGACCGCCGGCCCCGCCGTGCTGTCCCCGGTGCTCGCCTCGCTGCTCATCCCGAGCCTGGGCATCTTTGGCGGCCTCAAGGCGCTCGGCGTCATCTTCTTTGTGACGATCGCCGCCTCCGCCCTGTTCCTGAAGGCCCCCGAGGCCGGTTGGCTGCCCGAGGGCTTCGAGGCCCCCAAGGGCGGCGCGCACGCTGGCACCTTCGGCGACCTCACCCCGGGCGAGATGGTCAAGACCCCGCGCTTCTGGGTCCTCATCGTCACCTTCGCCTTCGCCGCCACCGCGGGCACCCTGCTCGTGGGCAAGGTTGCCTCCATCGCCGCCGTCCAGCTCTTCGCCGACCCCACGAGCGCCGCGGCCGTCGCCCTCGGCGGCGTGGTGGTCTCCGTCAACACCTGCGCCAACCTGGTTGGTCGTCTGTCCTTTGGCCAGATCATCGACAAGCTCGGCGCCTATAAGTCGCTGCTCATCAGCCTTGTCGTCACCATCGTCGCGCTCGTCATCATGTCGATGAGCTTTACGCAGAGCATGTTCTTTGTGGCGCTCGCCCTGCTCGGCTTTAGCTTTGGCGCCCTGCTCGTCATCTACCCGCCGCTCACCGGTGGCGCCTTTGGTACCAGCAACATCGGCGTCAACTACGGCATCATGTTTTTGGGCTATGCCGCTTCCACCTGGATCAGCCAGCCCATCACCGCCGTGCTGTATCACGCCGAGGCCGGCAGCGCCGCGTACCAGCAGTCCTTCTACGGCGCCATCGTGATCGCCGCCATCGCCGTCGTGCTCACCGTCTACATGATGGTCTCCGACAGCAAGAAGAAGTCCGCTTAGTTTTGCTTGATGCGGCAAGGGCGTCCCCTTGCCGCATTCCACCGCCACCACTATTAAGGAGTCGAAATGTCTGAGCTCAATCCCGTCCGCATTGCCGTCATCGGTGCCGGCGCCATGGGCCGCAACCACATCCGCTTTGTCGCCGAGGAGCCCGAGGCCGAGCTCGTCGCCATCGCCGACGCCTTTGAGGGCGCCCGCGCCACGGCCGAGGCCGCCGGCGTGCCGTTTTACACCGATCCCGCCCAGATGATGGACGAGGTCAAGCCCGAGGCCGTCATCATCGCCACGCCCAACGACCTGCACCTGGGCGTTGCTCGCGAGGCTGTGAAGCGCAACATCGTGCCGTTGGTCGAAAAGCCGATCTCCAACGACCTGGAGGACGCCCAGGCCTTCGCCGCCGAGGCCGAGACCGCCGGCGTGCCCGTACTCGTGGGCCAGCACCGTCGCCACAACCCCTTCGTCAACAAGGCCAAGGAGATCATCGAGTCCGGCGAGCTGGGCAAGCTCACCGTGTCGAGCTTCCACTACATGATCTATAAGAATGACGAGTATTTCGATGTCGAGTGGCGCCGCAAGAAGGGTGCCGGCCCGATCCTGGTCAACCTGGTGCACGACGTCGACCTGCTCCGCTACCTGCTGGGCGAGCCCGTTGCCGTCCAGGGCATGCAGTCCAGCGCCGCCCGTGGTTTTGAGACCGAGGACTCCGCCGTGGTCAACGTTCGCTTTGCCGATGGCGCGCTCGCGAGCATGACCATCTCTGACGCCACCGCCAGCCCCTGGAACTGGGAGGCCACCGCCCGCGAGGACCCGCAGTACCGTCCCTTCGACGCCGACGCCTACTTTATCGGCGGCACTAAGGGCGCCCTGTCGCTGCCCCGCCTGCACCAGTTCTCCTACGACGGCGCCTCTAACTGGCACAAGCCGCTGCAGATGGAGATTCCGGCCGTCGACCCGGCACTGCCGCACAAGATGCAGCTCAAGCACTTTGTGAAAGTTGTCCGCCGCGAGGTCGAGCCCGTCGTGACCCCCGCCGACAACGTTAAGACGCTCACGCTTCTCAACGCTATCAAGGAGGCCGCCGAGACCGGTCAGCTCGTCGAGCTGTAATGCCTTAAGAGCGACCGCGGCAGAAGCCCCATGCCGAACCCTTCGGTCCGTCACCAACAAGCCCCTCTTCTTTGCCCCGCGAGCAGCCTCCTGCCCGCGGGGCATTTTGCTACCTTGCCGACGATTTTTCTGGAGCGGGGGGCTATTTTGCACCTCGGCTTGATTCGTTCGCCACGAAACGCGCCTATCTACTACGTTTAGCCGATCGCCCTCAACCATGCCAAATTTCTCGAAATAAAAACCGCAGGTAGACGGGTTGCATATTTTCGGAAAACCGGGGGATGGTCGACCAATACGGTTCAAACGTAGTAGATAGGCCGTTTTCATGGCGCGGCCCCAAAACAGTCTTTTGGGACGGGTGGTATCCTTGGTAGCCCTGTGCTGCAAACGCACCTTAAACGCAAGGAGTCCCATGGATCTTATCGCCCAGCTCGCCCGCGAGCTCAACCTTAAGGCCGCCAACATCGAGGCGGCCGTCAAACTCATCGACGAGGGCAACACCATTCCCTTTATCTCGCGCTACCGCAAGGAAGCCACGGGCGGCATGGACGACGTCGCCCTGCGCGCACTCGACGAGCGCCTGTCCTACCTGCGCAATCTTGAGCAGCGTAAAGAGGACGTCATTCTGCTCATCGACGCCCAGGGCAAACTCACGCCCGAACTCGAGCAGCAGATTCGCGAGGCCACACAGCTCCAGCGTGTCGAGGACCTCTACAAGCCCTACCGCAAAAAGCGCATGACCCGCGCGCAGAAGGCCCGCGAGGCCGGCCTGGAGCCGCTCGCCAACATGATCATCATGCAGGCATCCGCCAAGGGCAGCGCGCTCGACACCGCCGCGGCCTACGTCAACGAGGAAGCCGGCTTCGACACGCCCGGGAAGGCGCTCGCCGGCGCGGCAGACATCGTGGCCGAGACGGTGGCCGAAGACCCCGAGAACGTCGCCGACCTGCGCGCCTTTACGCAAAACACCGCCGATATCGTCGTCGAGGCCACCGACCCCGCCGAAAAGACTCCCTACGAGCCCTACTACAACTATGATGAGCCGCTGCGCCGTATACCCAACCACCGCGTGCTGGCTATCGATCGCGGTGAGCGCGAGGGCAAACTCCGCGTGCGCGTGAACGTCGACGGCGCTGCCGCCACGGCACGCCTCGGCAGCCGTTGGCCCCGACGCCAGGGCGTCTTCGCGCCCGTCTTTGACGCCGCCATCGCCGACGGTTACAAGCGCCTCATGGCCCCCTCGCTTGAGCGCGAGGCCCGCGCCAAACTCACCGTCCGTGCGCAGACCGAGGCCATCAACGTCTTTGCCAAGAATCTCGAGGGCCTGCTCTCGGCGCGCCCCGTGCGCGGTGCCCGCGTGCTCGCACTCGATCCGGGCTACCGCACCGGCTGCAAGGTCGCCGTCATGGACGAGACCGGCAAGCTACTCGACCACGGCGTGGTCTACCCCACCAAGCCGCGCCACGACGTCGCCGGCACCAAGCGCGAGCTCGCCCGCCTCGTCAAGAAGGACGGCGTCAACACCACCGTCATCGGCAACGGCACCGCCAGCCGCGAGACCGAGGAAGTCGTTTCGGAGTTCATCGCCGAGCAGGCGCCCAGCCTTCGCTACACCATCGTTAACGAAGCCGGCGCGTCGGTGTACTCCGCCTCCGAGCTCGCAAGCAAGGAGTATCCCGACCTGGACGTCACCGTGCGCGGCGCCATGAGCCTGGGCCGCCGCCTGCAGGACCCGTTGGCAGAGCTCGTCAAGATTCCGCCCCAGTCCATCGGCGTGGGCCAGTACCAGCACGACCTTGACCAGGCCGAACTCTCGCGCACCCTGGGCCACGTGGTGGAGGACGTCGTCAACCGCGTGGGCGTCGACGTCAACACCGCGAGCGCGAGCCTGCTGGGATACGTATCGGGCATCACACCGAGCGTGGCCAAGAATATCGTGGCTTACCGCGAGGAAAACGGCGCCTTTACCGATCGCCGCCAGCTCAAGAAGGTCCCCAAGCTGGGACCCAAGGCATACCTCAACGCCGCGGGCTTCCTGCGCATCAGCGGCGGCAAGAACCCGCTCGACGCGACAAGCGTCCACCCGGAGAGCTACGAGGTGGCCACGTCCGTCCTGGAGCGCGCAGGCGTTAAAGCCAGCGAGCTCAGCCGCGGCGGCGTGCCCGACATCGAGCGCCGTCTGGGCAGCATCTCGACGCTGGCAAGCGACCTGGACTGCGGCACCCTCACGCTCATCGACATCGTCAACGAGCTCAAAAAGCCCGGCCGCGACCCGCGCGACGACGCGCCCGAGGTAGTCTTTAGCCGCTCGGCGCTTTCCATCGACGATCTGGAGCCCGGCATGGAGCTCAAGGGCACGGTGCGCAACGTCGTCGACTTTGGCGCCTTCGTCGACGTGGGCGTGCACCAGGACGGCCTGGTACACATCTCCAAGCTGGCCAACCGCTTTGTCAAGCACCCGAGCGACGTGGTGCGCGTCGGCGACACGGTCAAGGTGTGGGTCGAAAAGGTCAATCGCGACCGCAAGAAAATCTCACTCACCATGGTGCAGGGGAAGTAAACCGCCCAAAGCAAAGGTACCCCCTGCAGCGATGATGGCGCGCGCAGACGTGGTGTAAGAGCGTCCTGAGGTCCGTCGCTGCAAGTCC
>URKT01000063.1 GCA_900548495.1 uncultured Collinsella sp.
GAATTGCCCCGTCGCGCGAAGCGCACGACGGGGCAATTCATGATCGAGGACGTTTTCAGGGGAAGCCCCAAGGGGGCCGGTGAGAGCAATGAGGCAGGGCGCTACAGGTATTCGATCTGGGCGCCTTCCGTGTCGCACGTCAGAATGTGCGTGTCGCACTTGGGGAACTGTTCGCGCAGCTTGACCTGTAGGAACTTTGCCACGATGGTGTCGTCAGTCACGGCCATGAGGGTCGAGCCCGAGCCGCTGATCCAGATGGTCTTGGCGCCGCCGTTAAGGCAGGTGTCGCGCACGGCGTTGTAGTCGGGGATGAGGCGGCGGCGATAGGGCTCCTGGATGCGGTCGTCGTTGGCGGCGGCAATCAGGTCAAGGTCGCCGGTCTCCAGGCCGCGCGTCATGCCGGCGATGCGGCCCATTTGCCATACGGCGGTGGAGAGTGGAATCTCCTGCGGCACAACCTTGCGCGCCTCGCTCGTATGCACCTCGTAGGGCGGAATCACGGTAATAAAACGCAAACGATTGCTCACCTCGTAGCGCAGGCACTGGGGGAGTGAATCGGTCGGCGTAAAGGAGCAGACGGCGCCGCCCAGGATAGCGGGGGCGACGTTATCGGGATGGCCCTCGACCTCGGTGGCAATGCGGACGAGCTCGGCGCGGTCGACAGTGTGGCCTGTCAGTGCGGCGGCGGCCATAATGCCGGCGACGACGCAGGTGGAGCTGGAGCCCAGGCCGCGGGCGACGGGAACGTCAGTCTGAATGTCAATGGCGACGGGGAAGGCCGGCTCGCCCCATGCGGCCAGCGCATCCACAAAGCTCACGTAGACCAGGTTGTTCTCGTTTTGGAATTCCTCGGGGCAGCCCGTGATGGTGAGCTTGTCAGCGCGCTCGAAGGTGAAGTGCGAGTAGAGGCTGACGGCCATGCCGAGGGTATCGTAGCCAATGCCCAAGTTGGCGCTTGTTGCTGGGACGGTGATCTTGATCATGTGAGTCCTCCTGGCGTGCCTGGCTGTTTAGTTCGCTGCTCGGGCAGTCCTGCGCAAGACGGAAAGCACATTAAGCGCTTTCCTTTGCGTGCGGAACTCGCGACGAACTAAACAGCCAGGCACGCTATGCGCGTTCGTCATCATCCCGGTGGGTGTCTGATAAAAGAAGGTGCGCCGGCTTTCGCCGGCGCTTAATAAGGGTTTTAGTTGGTAGCCATCTTTTTTGCTGCGGACTCGACGTAGCTTGCCATCTCATCGACGTCGCAGACGTCTTCGAAACGGACGGGCTTGGATTCGAGTTCGGCGAGCTGGGTCGGGGCGACCGTGTTGGTGGCCTGCTCGAGTACGCGCATAGCCTCAAAATCGTCCTCGGGAACGTCGAGGCCCAGGGCGTCGCAGCAGGCGCGCGGGAACTTGTAGGGGCTGGCGGTCGAAAGCAGCACGCGAGCCTTGGCGCCCTCGGCGGGAGCGACCTTTTCATAGACGTGATAGCCGCAAGCGGTGTGCGGGTCGATCACGTAGCCGTTGGCGTCCCAGCAACTCTTGATGGCAGCGCGGACCTCGTCCTCGCTGGCCCAGCCGCAGCCAAAGACGCTCTGAATCTTGGCCAGCAGCTCGGCGGGCACCTCGTAGCGACCAGTCTGTGCCAGCTGCTCCATAAGGCCGGCAACGAGCTCGCAGTCGCCGTCGGACAGGAAGTAGAGCATGCGCTCGAGGTTGGAGCTGATGAGGATGTCCATCGACGGCGAGATGGTCGTGAAGAACGGGCGGTTACGGTCGTATACGCCGGTGGTCAGGAAGTCAGCCAGCACGTTGTTCTTGTCGCTCGCGACGATGAGCTTGGCGACGGGCAGACCCATACGCTTGGCATAGTAGCCGGCCAAGATATCGCCAAAGTTGCCGGTCGGTACGCAGAACTCCACGGCGTCGCCAGCCTCGATAGCGCCGGCGCGCAGTAACTGCGCATAGGCGGCAAAGTAGTAGACGACCTGCGGTACCAGACGGCCGACATTGATGGAGTTGGCGCTCGAAAGCACCGTGCCGGCGGCCTCCAGGCGCTCGGCAAGCTCCTTATCGGCAAAGATACGCTTGACGGCACTCTGGGCGTCGTCAAAGTTGCCGCGGATTCCGCAGACGGCGACGTTGCTGCCCTCCTGCGTGGACATCTGCAGGTTCTGGACGCGGCTGACCTTGCCCTCGGGATAAAAGACGGTGATGCCCGTGCCCGGAGCGTCGGCAAAACCGGCGAGCGCGGCCTTGCCGGTGTCGCCTGACGTGGCGGTGACGATCATGATGCGCTCGGCGCCGCCGTCCTTGGCGGAAGTGCGGGCCATGAGGCGGGGGAGCATCTGTAGGGCGACGTCCTTGAAGGCGCTTGTGGGGCCGCCAAAGAGCTCCATCACATAGGCCTGAGGGGCGTCAGCACCCGGCGCTGCGTCGAGTTTGACGAGCGGCGTAACCTCTTCACTCGCGAACGTGCCGCGGTATGCCTCGTCGACACACGCCGAAATTTCTTCGGCCGTGTAATCATTCAGTAACATTCCCAACACATCTTGAGCGATTTCAAAGTACGATTTATCTGCAAGCGAGCTGATATCGACCTGCTGGGTGCCAAGCTCGTCCGAGACAAACAAACCCCCGTCGGGAGCGATGCCGGTGCGGATTGCCACCTTACTTGAGCACGATAAAGTGCGTCCTCGTGTACTATGATAAGTTCCCATATAACACTGCTCCTCGGATGCCTTGGTCCCAATCGGTGAAACCATGGTATCAGAGCGTGCAAAATAGGTTCGCAGAGGCTTTTTAGAAAGGTAACCTCCAGCCCATGATTAAGATTGCCAAGTTTGGCGGCTCGTCGGTCGCCGACGCCGAACACTTCAAGAAGATCAAGGCCATCGTCGATGCCGACCCGGCTCGCCGTTTTGTGGTGGTTTCCGCCTGCGGTCGCCGTTTTAAGGGTGACACCAAGGTGACCGACCTGCTCTATCTGGTCAATGCGCACGTTAAGTACCACGTGTCGTGTGAGGAACTGCTTGAGGACATTGGCCAGCGCTATTTTGATATCGCTGACGAGCTGGAGCTCACCTATCCCATCCGTGAGGAGTTCGCGGCCTTTGCCGAGCGCGCCCGCTCGGGCGGCTACTCCACCGAGGAACTTGTGAGCCGCGGCGAGTACTTCACCGCTCGCCTGATGGCCGAGTACCTGGACCTGCCGTTCCTGGACGCCGCGACGGTTGTGGCGTTCCATCACGACGGTACGCTCAGCATGAATCGCACCTCCGAGCTGGTGCAGGAGTACGGTCAGCAGGGCGGCTTTGTTATGCCCGGTTTCTACGGCGCGACGCGTGAGGGCCAGATTAAGCTGCTCGACCGTGGCGGCGGCGATATTTCCGGCTCGATTCTGGCCAAGTGCCTGGGCGCCGATCTGTACGAGAACTGGACCGACGTCTCGGGCTTCTATTCTGCTGATCCGCGTATTGTTCCCGAGGCTCAACCCATTGCGCGCGTTACCTACGAGGAGCTGCGCGAGCTTTCGTACATGGGCGCAAGTGTCCTGCACGAGGAGGCCGTGTTCCCCGTGCGCGAGGCAGGCATTCCGCTGGTCATCAAGAACACCAATGCGCCGCAGGACCCCGGCACCATCATTAGCGAGACAGCTGATGAGGGCGAGGCGGAGCCCATCATTACCGGCGTGACCGGCAAGCGCGGCTTTGTCGCCATCAACGTCGCCCGCGACCGCACCAAGCCTCGCGTCGGCTTTATGCGCCGCGCACTTTCGGTCTTCGAGCGCTATGACGTTTCCGTCGAGCACATGCCCACCGGTGTCGACCGCTTTGGCGCCGTGGTGCAGGAGAAGGATGTGCACGATTCGCTGTACTCGCTTGTGGGCGACATTCAACAGGAGGTAGAGCCGCTCGAGATCGAGGTTGTCGAGGGCCTGGCGCTCATCGCTACCGTCGGCCGTAACCTGCGCGGCCGCGCAGGTATCTCGGGCCATCTGTTTGGTATGCTTGGCCAGGCCGGCGTGAGTGTGCGCATGATCTCGCAGAGCTGTGACGAGATCAACATCATTATCGGTGTCGAGGAGAAGGACTTTGATCTGGCGATTCAGACCATTTACCGTGCCTTTTCCGACGAAAACGGCATTGTGAAGGTCTCCGACCTGGAGGTCCCCGCACCGGTCGATCCCGCCCTGGCCGCGCTCCGCAAGTAGCTGCCGTCCCGGTGCATTTTTGGGACAAGTGCCAAAAATCTACGGCGGGGCGTTTCGTTTCGGTTTCGTTTCGACGGGGCGGGTTTCGTGCCCGCCCCGTTCTTGTATACACTGGCAACAATAATCGGCCTGCTCGGCGTGCGGGCAAAAGCCAAAACCTTTAAAGGGGGAAGCATGAAACAGTACACGGTTGCTATTTTGGGCGCGACGGGAGCCGTGGGCACCCAGATGCTCGAGTGCCTCAACGAGCAGGAGTTCCCGGTCAGCAAGCTCAAGCTGTTGGCAAGTGCACGCTCCGCGGGCAAGACCGTCGAGTTCCGTGGCGAGCAGATCGTGATTGAAGAGGCTTGCCCCGAGGCCTTTGAGGGCTGCGATATTGTGCTTGGCGCCGCCGGCGACGATATCGCGAAGGAGCTGCTGCCCGAGGCCGTCAAGCGCGGCGCCGTCGTGGTCGACAACAGCCACGCCTTCCGCATGGATCCCGAGGTGCCGCTGGTCGTGCCCGAGATCAATGCCGACGACATCAAGTGGCATCACGGCCTTATCGCCAACCCCAACTGCGCGACCATTATCGGCCTGGTTCCCACCTGGCCGCTGCACCAGCTTGCCGGCGTGAAGCGTATGATCGTGTCCACGTATCAGGCAGCTTCGGGCGCTGGCGCGCCCGGTATGGCCGAGCTCGAGGCTCAGCTGGCCGCCCTGGGCCGTGGCGAGGAGATTCCCGAGCCGCGCGCGTTTGCCGCCCAGCTGGCGAGCAACCTGATTCCGCAGATTGGCGGCGTCAAGGAGGAGGGCTTTACCTCCGAGGAGATGAAGCTGCAAAACGAGGGCCGTAAGATCATGCACCTGCCCGAGCTGCGCGTGAACTGCACCTGCGTGCGCGTGCCTGTGCTGCGCTCGCACTCCGAGAGCATTACGCTCGAGTTTGAGCGCGACATCACGGTGGAAGAGGCCCGTGCTGCGCTGGCTGCCGCTCCGGGCGTGAAGCTGGTTGACGACATGAGCGCCGAGGATGCGCACGATCGCTTCCCCATGCCGATGGATACGTCCGACCAAGACCTGATCTGGGTCGGTCGCGTGCGTCGCGACATCTCGAACCCCGAGGCCACGCGCGGTATTACCTTCTGGTGCTGCGGCGACCAAATCCGTAAGGGCGCGGCAACCAACGCCGTCCAGATCGCTAAGCTGCTCTGCGAGTAGTGTGACCTGTCCGGCGGGGGCCGGGCTCAGTTTTCAGAACGTCCTCGACCATGTGTGGCGCCTTGTCCTGCTCCTTCGGAGCCGCGGACAAGGCGCCACACTGGTCTGCGGAGTGTTCTGAAAACTGAGCCCGGCCCCCGCCTGCGGTGACGCTGCTGCAAGCGGCCTGCGATGGGGTCGTTGTTGGTTGAGACCGCTGGGCTGATGTGGGGGCGCGTGGCTGTTGCGGGCCCTGGTCCCGGCGGCGGCCTCGGCGCTGCGCGCCTGCTGCCTTGGGTGACTTTGGGGTCGATTGGGGTTGTCTGCACAATTCGCGGTATTATGTTGCGGAGTTTTGAAAGGAGCCGCTGGTGGTCACGACGACGTTTGCTTCGCCTTTGGGCGAAATCTTGCTTGCCGCTGATGGCCGCGGTCTGACGGGGCTTTGGTTTGAGGGACAGGAGCATTTTGGCTCCACGCTTCTCAAAGAAGATCCTGAACATGTTGAAGGCGCCGATGCAGTTTCTGGTGCTGGCGGCATGTCGTCGGTGAGTCCTGCAAATGGTGCGGCTTCTTCGGTGCTTGAGCGTTCGTGGGCTTGGCTGAATGCTTATTTTGCAGGGCAGGAACCTCGGTTTACGCCGCCGTTGCATTTGATTGGCACGGCGTTTCAGCGTGAGGTTTGGTTTGAGCTGCTTTCTATCCCGCGTGGCGAGGTCGCTACGTATGGTGAGATCGCCCAGCGTGTTGCGGCTCGACATCGTGTGCCGGGAAATGAGACACCCGTTGTGTCTCCCCGTGCCGTGGGGGCCGCGGTCGCTCGCAACCCTGTTTCGATTATTGTGCCATGCCATCGCGTGGTGGCGGCCGACGGCTCGCTTAACGGATATGCCGGCGGGCTTGATCGCAAGGAGTGGCTGCTTCGGCTTGAGGGCGCGTACGAGGAGTAACACTCGAGCGCTTTGCATAGCCAAGATGCCGTGAAAGAACGGGACATGCTTTCCGAATGGAGGCTCAGACGGAAACTACGTCCCGGAATTCCGTTTTAAAGCGGGATGCGCTTTCCGAATGGCGTTCCAAGCGGAAACCGTGTCCCGGAATACAGCCTCAGAGTGGGACGCCGTTTCCGGTTGAGACCGCCTGCCTGGACATCGATCTACGCCCGCTCCTGCAGGGCGTAGATCGATTTATCCATGTTGAACAGGTAAGCCACGACGCAGACAATAAAGAACATCGGCAAGTTACCAAAGCCGAAGACTTCGCAGCCAATAAGGATGGGTGCGAGCAGCGTATTGGTGGCGCTGCCAAAGACGGCTGCGTAGCCCAGTGCGGCGCAGAGCTCGACGGGCATGCCGAGTTGAGCCTCGTTATGGCGACATCTGGGTAACAGAAAGGCCCGCGTTCCTCAGAGGCAAGATAGGCAATTCTGCTTTTGAGGTAGATCTCAATTCTGCCGACCGCATCAAACATTAACTGCCGGAGGGCTCGGTCAAATTCATACGTGTAGATGATGGTTTCGAATGTTGTGCCTTCGCGAAAGATGGTAATCCCGGACTTGCATTTGGTTTTGTAGGGAAACCAGTAGGCCGACAGTCTGTAGTGGTTGGCTTCGACCAAAGCTCGCTCGAGTTCGCTTTGATCAGAGCACTTAAGACCCTTGTTTTCTGTCAATAGTGCTATTTGTTCGTTGATGGATATCCGCGACTTCTGGTATTTCATTAAGCCTCTTGATAGAAAAAGAGCTGGAGTTGCGCATCGTTGAGAGGCTTTCCAGCTTTAGCAAAACAAACTTATAAGATGCGACGGGCCGCGTCAAGATAATTGCTTGACAGCCTAGGAGGCGGCTGGTTGGCTGGCTTAAAACCCAGCGCGTGAAATGACGCTCCACGCTATTCAGCGCGCTTGATAGGATGACGAACCACAGTCTTAAGTTTCTCCGGCGCACACTTGCGTGGATCGGAAAGATAGATTTCGTGATGTAAACGGGTGTCTGAGAAGTCGGGGACATAGCCCTGCTCGGTCGCATATTCATGCATGGCGTCTACGGTTGCCGGCTCGCTGTCGTAGGGTCCGGTATGCATGCATTGAACGCAGAGACCCTCGTCAACTTTAAGCAGCTCGACGGCAGAAAAGTCCAGTTTCTTTTTGGCCGTGGCTTCCGCGACCGCCCAGTCAAAGTCATCCTGAGTGACGAAATCGGGCAGGCGGATGCACGAGATAAAGTTGAAATCGTCCTTGCGTACATAATCGATGTCGCCGCTCGGGGAGTCTTGCCACCAGAAGCCCTCGAGCGGCGGTACCACAAAGTCGAAATAGCCCTCGATACTCCTTGAGCCTTTCTTTGACATCTTGACGGTATAGGCGATGCCGTAAAGCAGCGGCAGGGCATTTTGATACTCGCCACCTTCGGTATTTGGGTCGCCCTTTCCGCGAACGGCAACGTAGCTCATAGGCGGGACAGTTATGATACTCGGCTTGCTTGCAGGTCTGTAGAGCTCCTTGCATTCCTTCTTAAAGTCGAACGCCATGTTGGCCGCCTTTCTGCGTATTGGCCTGCTTAGATAGCGGAATCATATCATAGAAACGAACAGCTGTTCGAATGATTTGGCTGACAGATTGAGATGCGTGCGTTGTGTTTGGCGGTCGGCCTGACCCCATCGATGATTTCTCTGCCTCCCCGGCGCCTCATCTATAGCTGCCGTTTCCCCATATAGAACCTGCCAAAATAAACCCGTCCCTTTTTAGTCGGTGCGAAATGGGTAATACTAAAGAGTTATCCGACCAGATGGGAATTAATCGATGGCTTATATCGAATTCAAAGACGTCATCAAGGCATACGGCGAGGGCGACGCCCGCATTCACGCACTCGACGGCGCGAGCTTTACGGTCGAGCGCGGCGAGCTCGCCATCATTTTGGGTGCTTCGGGTGCCGGCAAGACCACGGCGCTCAACATTCTGGGCGGCATGGATACGGCGACTTCCGGCACCGTGACGGTGGACGGGCGCGATGTGAGCTCCGCTAACGAGGCGCAGCTCGTGGAATACCGCCGCGCCGACGTCGGCTTTGTCTTCCAGTTCTACAATCTGGTCCCCAACCTGACGGCGCTCGAAAATGTTGAGCTTGCGGCGCAAATCTGCCCTGATTCGCTCGATGCCGAGCAAACGCTTTGCCAGGTTGGCTTGGGTGAGCGCCTCGCCAACTTCCCCGCGCAGCTTTCGGGCGGCGAGCAGCAGCGCGTGTCCATTGCCCGCGCACTGGCAAAGAACCCCAAGCTGCTTTTGTGCGACGAGCCCACGGGCGCACTTGACTATAAAACCGGCAAGCAGATCTTGCAGCTGCTGCAGGACACTTGCCGCAAGCAGGGCATTACGGTCATCATCATCACCCACAACTCCGCGCTGGCGCCCATGGCCGATCGCCTGATCCGCTTTAAGAACGGTCGCGTGGAGAGCGAGACGGTCCAGCAAAATCCCGTGCCTATCGAGACGATCGAGTGGTAGCGCCCATGGACCAAGACCGCCAAAACAGCCTACGCCGCGACGCGCAGAACACGGAGCGCGAGCAGGATTTTACGACCTACCGCACTGCCCAAAGCTCAAACGATATGGTGCCGACGGTTTTTCGCCGTGGCATCTACCGCACAATCCGAGGCAGTCTTAAGCGCTTCTTGTCAATCGTGGTCATCACCGCGCTTGGCGTGAGCGTGATGTGCGGCCTTAAGGCGGGTTGCGAGGACCTGTGTGATTCGGTTGATGCCTACTTCGACCAGCAAAATGTCTATGACATTAACGTGCAGTCGACCTATGGCCTGACTGACGATGATCTCGACGCCATACAAGAGGTCGATGGCGTCGAAACGGCCGAGGGCATCTACACCGAGACCGCCTACACCGCCGTGGGTACAACGCGCGAGCGCGTGGTCGTGCAGAGTCTCTCCAAGGAGAACATCGATCAGCCGGTGCTCGTGAACGGCGATTTGCCCGAGAGCGCTGATGAAGTCGCGGTGACTTCGAAGTTCCTGAAGGCATCGGGCAAGAAAATCGGCGATACGGTGAGTTTTGCCGCCAATGACGCGAGCTCGTCCAATCAAAGCGCCAAGGACCAGTTTGCCGCGGGCGATTACACCATTACGGCCGAGGTCCTCGACCCCACTGATGTGAGCTCCGACTCGACAGTCAACGCTTTTCGCGCTGCTTCGGCGGCGGACTATAAGTTCTATGTGAGCGAGGACGCCGCGACATCTTCTTCCTACTCCGCGGTCCACGTGATCGTCGAGGGAGCCAAGAGCCTCAACTCCTATTCGGATTCCTACGCGGCAAAGATCAATGAGGTCAAGGGCAATATCGAGAAGATCCGCGAGGAGCGTGAGAAGGCGCGCGCCCAGGAGCTGACGGTCGACACGCCGGCGAGCTTGGACGCGGCTGAGCGTCAGGCGAATATGCTCTTTGGGATTGAGCAGGACAACATCAATCGCATGGCCGAGGGCAGCGACGAGCGTGCGCAGGCGCAAGCCGACCTGGATCAGCGTCGCGCCGCCGCCGATCAACAGTTTGCCGATGCCCGCGCCGAGCTTTCCGATCTGGGCGAATGCACCTGGTACATCCAGGACCGCGGCAACATCGCAAGCTACTCGAGCGTGGAGAGCGACAGCTCGTCAATTGAGGCCATCGCCACGGTGTTCCCGTTCATCTTCTTTATCGTCGCCGTGCTCATCAGCCTTACCACCGCCACGCGTATGGTCGAGGAGGAGCGCACGCTCATCGGCCTGTATAAGGCACTCGGTTATTCGCGCGGACGCATCCTGTCCAAATACGTGGACTATGCGCTGTGGGCTTGTCTGATCGGCGGCGTGCTCGGCAACATCATCGGATTTGTGGGCCTGCCGCTGTTCCTGTTTACGGTGTTCGACGACATGTACTCACTGCCCCAGATGCTGCTTTCGTACGACATCGTGTCGTCGCTCGTGTCGGTGGCGCTGTTTGCCGTGGGCGTGGTGGGCGCCACGATTATCGCCTGCCGCCACGAGATGGCCGAGACCCCGGCCTCGCTTATGCGTCCCAAGGCCCCGCGCGCTGGCTCGCGCATCTTGCTCGAGCGCATCGGCTTTATCTGGCGCCGCATGGGCTTCTTAAACAAGGTGGCGGCGCGTAACCTGTTCCGCTACAAAAAGCGCGCCTTTATGACCATCTTCGGTATCGCCGGCTGCACGGCGCTCGTGATCTGCGGTATGGGTATTCGTGATACGTCGGTCGCGCTGTCGCCCAAGCAGTACGGCCACGTCACGCGCTATGACCTGCTGGCGGTTGCCAATCCCGACGATTTTTCGCAGACGTGCGCGGCATTGGATGAGCGCAGCGCGGCCAAGGATTCTGACGTGACCGTGACTTCGACGCTGCCGATTATGACCGACAACGTCACCTTTACATTCGGCGGAAAGAGCGAGACCGTGCAGCTGATTGTGGTGCCCGATGACCGCACGAACGACCTGGACGACTACGTGCGTCTCGAGGATGAGTCCAAAGAGCCACTGTCTTTGCGTGACGGAGACGTGTATCTGAGCAAGAGTTCACAGCTGGTGCTGGGGATTCAACCGGGCGATACGGCACACGTCCAGGATTCGTCGCTCAACGTAGCCAAGGTCAAAGTCAGCGACATTTCGCTCAACTATCTGGGCAATACGCTTTATATGACGCAGGGCACCTATGAGCGCGCGTTCGGTCGAAGCGTGCGCCTTAACGGTGTCTTTGTGCTGCTTAAGGGCTCAACTTCTGACCAGATTGCGTTTAGCAAGAAGCTTAAGAGCGACGGTTGGCTCACCATCTCAAGCACGGCCGAACATTGGCAGAACTACGAGGCGAACTTTGCGATTATCAATTCCGTCGTGGTGCTCGTGACCTTTATGGCGGCGTGCCTATCGTTTGTGGTGGTGTTTACGCTGTCCAACACGAATATCTCCGAGCGCGAACGCGAGCTGGCGACCATCAAGGTGCTGGGCTTCCGCCGTGGCGAGGTACACCACTACGTCAACAAGGAGACGCTGATCCTCACGGCGATTGGCACCGCACTGGGCGTGCCGCTGGGTGGCCTGCTTGCCGAGAGCTTTACGTACATCCTGCAGATGCCGTCGCTGTACTTTGACGTCGAAGTCGAGCCGCTGAGTTATGTGCTCGCCGTAATGCTTTCCTTTGTCTTTACGTTTATCGTCAACCTCGTCACCAACCGAACGCTCAACAAGATCGACATGGTCGGCGCCCTCAAGAGCGCCGAGTAACCTGCCAAAAAGGACAGGTTTATTTTGGCAGGTTTTATCGGGGCAAACGCCGGACAACCATTAGGTGGTCCGGCGTTTGCCCTGTTTTGCTGGGGATGTTTGTCGTTCGGTGCTCTTACTGGCCAATCCAGTGTTGCGCATAGCTCTTAATGTCCTCGGTAAAACCGTCAAGGTCGTCGAGGGCGATCACGCTGTCGATAAGCAAATTGGCTATCTCGCGGTGCATTGTGCTGCGGCGAATGTCGTTTGCAATTACGCCTGAGGACAGCTTGTCTCTATTGAGGCGCTCTTCTAGTGCCCAAAATCTACTGGACGCTTCACTGTCGCCGTTCAGCATCTCAACGTACTGGCCGATGAGCTTTTCCATATAACGTTCTTGCCATTGAGGAAGCATTTTCTTAAACAGCTTCCAGTCGCTTTCGGCTACGTCCCGCATATGTCCTCCGCTCGTCAAACGGGCTTTCCATTTGCCTTTCATTCTATTTGGTTTTCGCTCGCAGGCGTGGATGAGAGGCTCTCTTTAGCCTTCGAGATTGGGCTTGAATGGGCCGTATGCCACAAAACGGGCCTATCTACTACGTTTAATTGGATGTCCTCAACCATGCCGGGGAAACGAAAAATAAAACCGACGCTCCTATAAGTTGTCAAGAGGCAGTTTGCGGGAGCGTTCTCTCC
>URKT01000064.1 GCA_900548495.1 uncultured Collinsella sp.
TACACTCTCTCCGTCGTCGGCAGCGTCAGATGTGTATAAGAGACAGTAATGTAGGTCTCCCCCGCCGCAACGCCTTCGTCCATGTCGCATGCCGGCAACACCGGGGCCTCTGCGTCAGCCACGCGCTCAAGCTCTTCGGGAAACACGCGCGAGCAACCGGCAAGCTCGCCGTCTACATAGAGCGTCACATGAATGCAGTTTGGATCCTCGTCGATAGCGTCGAACTCATTCTCGTAGCCCTGCTCGTCTATAAAAACGACGCGGCGCACCAACGCCGCGTCATCAAAACATCCCGTCTTAAGTTGAATATCCATGGCTGCCCTTTCATTCAATGCGAACGTTAGGGACAGATATTAGCGAAAATGAGCTCCGCGCACGCTAAACTTCGCGCGAGCCTTCGCCAGGCAGTCGTAATGACCCACGTTATGGGCATCGCTCGCGATGAAGCTGTACAGGTTCTGATCGAACAGGCGCTGTGCCGGCTTTTTCTCGCGACCAAAGCGACCGCCGGCAATAAAGTCCGCCGAAGCCTG
Organism: uncultured Collinsella sp.; assembly: GCA_900548495.1. Classification (GTDB taxonomy): domain Bacteria; phylum Actinomycetota; class Coriobacteriia; order Coriobacteriales; family Coriobacteriaceae; genus Collinsella. Next base: position 534 of record URKT01000064.1, read on the forward strand.
CAGCTTGCAGCCCATATCGACCAGACGCTCCGCAACGCTTACATCCTTTTGAACCGCACGATAGCGCTCAGGATGAGCGATGATCACCTGGTAGCCACGGCACTGCAAATCGTAAATCGTGTTCTCGTACTCTCTAAACGCATACGCATCGGCATGTGTCGAAAGCTCGAGCAGAAACTCGTTGGTTCCATCGAAATGCAAGTGCTCCGCGGCATCGATACCAAGCTCAACGAGCTTTCGATGGTTGACCTCGAAGCCCATCTGGAGCGGAAAACCGTCAGCGTTATCACGCAGCAGCTCAAAGGCATCCCACATCTTGTCGTAATCAAAATAGGGATCACGGCAGTGAGGAGTGCAAACGATTCTGGTTACACCGGCCCGCTTGGCAGCCTCGAGCATCGCCAAGCTCTCATCGAGATCGGCGGCGCCGTCGTCTACACCCGGCAAGATATGGCAATGAATGTCACGCATAGGTCAGCCTTAATCAACTAAACGTTTGCTCGGTTGGTGAAGATGCCCTTTTTGGAAGTCCCCTGATCGTCGGAGCCCTTCTTAACCTTCTTACCGTCCTTGGTGTAGTAGGAGTAGTAGTACTCGCTGGTCTCGGTCTCGCAGTAGTTCATAACGGTACCGATGAGCTTGACCTTCTCGGACTTCTTAAGCTGACCGATGGCGTTGAGCGCCTCCTCGCGCTTGGTGAAATCCTCACGCACGACAAAAAGCGCACCGTCGGTCAGACTTGCGATCTCGGCAGCATCGATGAAGGTGCCGACCGGGGGAGCATCAAAGATAACGTACTGGAACTTGGCGGACAGTGCCTTTACCAGCTTGGCAAAGCGGTGAGAGACGATGATGTCGGCAGGATTGGGAATATGCGGCTCGGCATCGAGGAAGTAGAAGTTCTTCTGCCCCGTCTCGACAATCGCCTGGTCAATAGAAACCTGCTCGGAAAGGACTGCATAGAGTCCGCCGCGGGAGCGGACGCCGAGCATATCGGCAAGGGACCTGCGACGCATATCGGCCTCGACCAGCAGGACGCTCTTGCCGCTGGTGGCGATAGCCTGGGCAAGGTTGATGGAAACCGTAGACTTGCCCTCGTTGGGAATCGAGGACGTGACGGTAATGGTGCGAATGGGGTCGTCCACGCTCGCAAAGCGGATGTTGGCCAGAAGGGTCTTGGCGGCATTCTGTACAACGAGCTTATCGGTGTTCTTTGCCTTAGCCATGCCTATTTACCACCTTTCATAGCCGGAATTCGGCCAACAACGGGAATGCCCAGGAGCTCTTCTGCCTCTTCGGCACCGCGGATGCGGGTATTGAGCATGTCTGCCAAAACGACATAGGCAACTGCGATAAAGATACCGGCGAGGAACGCGACAGCAACGTACAGCGTGCGCTTGGGGCCGCTGGGAACTTCGGGAGTCTTAGCCTCGTCGATAACGTTGATGCTCTGGGCAGCGCCGACGTTCTGAGCGACCGTACTCACCGAGCTGGCCATGGCCTTTGCGACCTTAGCCGTCTCCTTGGCATCGGTGCCGGTAACCGAAAGCGTAATGACACGCGTGGTGGTCTCGGAGGAAACAGACACCTTGTAGTCATCCAGATCGGTGAGGCCCAGTTCATTGGCTGCGCCGCTCTTAACGCTATCGCTATCCAGCAGCGTGGCGATATCGTTGGAAAGCATCTGACTCGCCGAGAGATCGTTGTAGCTCATCTGACCGCTATCGTCGGTCTTGGCGAGAATGTACATGCTCGTCGTCGCGGTATAGGTGTTGTCCATCGCAACGAAGGACACGATGCCCATGGCGATCGCGCAGACCACCGGAAGGGTGATGACCAGCTTAAGGTGCTTTTTGAGCAGCTGGAACAGTTCGAGAAGGGTCATGCAGCTTGCCTTTCATTTCCCCAGTTCGGATTGACAAAACTGTCCGTATGTTATCGCATCTTTTTATCGAGACCAAACTCTATACATAAGAAACAGGCTCTACTGTAAAAATGTCGGAAGCAATCGTAAAATTGCACAACAACGCCGCACCCGAAAGTCAAATGCGGCGTCTGCATCAATATCTATGTTATATCGCTATGCGAATGGCTCGTCCTGCTGTATGGGAAACGTCACCGTAATGGTGGTTCCCACGCCCAACTCGCTCGACAGATCGAGCGTGGCGTGATGATACAGGGCCGCATGCTTGACAATGGCAAGCCCCAGACCGGTTCCGCCGCGTGCCTTGGACCTACTCTTGTCCACGCGATAGAACCGCTCAAATACCTTGCCCTGTTCTTCAGGCGCGATACCGATTCCCGTGTCGGCGACCGCGAGGAACGGATGGCCTTCGTCGTTGGTGCCGCACTGCAGCGTAACCGTACCGCCGGGTCGATTGTAGCGGATGGCGTTGCTTGCCAGATTATATATGAGCTCGTCAATCAAGCGCGACACGCCTTCGATGACCACAGGCTTGGTCTCATGACTTATCGTCACATTCGCCTGACGGGCGACCTGTTCAAGACGCTGCTCGACCGCGTAGATGGCACGTGAGAGCTCAATAGGCTCCGTGGACCCAATGGGCACCGCCTCGCCCTCAGCTGCACGCTCGGCCTCGTCCAAGTTAGACAGCGTAAGGATGTCGTTGACAAGCGCCGCCAAACGGCCCGCCTCACGATAGATGCGACCGCCAAAGTTGCGCAGGTCGCCCTCGCCCTCGACCATGCCGTTTGCGATGAGCTCGGCATAGCCCGAAATCGCCGTAAGCGGCGTCTTGAGCTCATGGGTGATATTCGCCGTGAACTCGCGGCGCATACGGTCGTTGTCCGCCAGCACCGCCATTTGGCGCTTGAGCTCCTGGCGCTGCGACTCAATACGCTCAAGCATGGGGACCATCTCGGCATAGGCGTGCTCATAGCTACGGCGTGGGTGGTCCAAATCCACCTCTTGCAAAGGCGCGATGATGGCACGGGACTCGCGGCGCGCCATAAAAAACGAGAGTACCGCACCCGCTGCTGCGATAAGCAGCATCGGCGCCACCATCGACAGCAAAATCGCCGCAACGCCAGGCTGGGCCTGCGCCAAGCGGACAACCTGGCCGTTATCAATGGCGACGGCGCGATACAGCATAATCTCGTCGAGCGTAGAGCTTGCGCGCTCCGCGGAACCCGAACCATTCTCAAAGGCCTCGATGACCTCGGGGCGATCGCCATGGTTGGGCAGTGTGGAAGGCGACGCCTCGTTGTCGTAGGCAACCGATCCATCCTTGTTAATCAGCGTGATGCGCAAGTCCTCGCGATCAAGGCTACGCAAGAACGGGATGGGCTCCTGCTGCTCGTCGAGGGCGGCAGCAATGAGCTCGGTTTCCTGCGCCAGATTGGCACTCGTGGCATCCGCCAAGGTGTTTTGCACAAAGAACGCACCCAGCACCGTAAACGCCACGATAACCGCCATGGCGCAGACAAAGATCGTCACAAAAACGCGGTGCGACAGCGTATGTTTTCCCTGGGGGGCGAAGACCACGGGTTACTCCTCCGATGCGGTGGCCGCGGTGTCGTCACCTTCGGCACCATCACCGGCAGAAGGCTCGGCCAAGCGGTAGCCCACGCCGCGCACGGTCTCGATGGCGCTGGCATGCTCGCCCAGTTTTTGGCGAAGCGTCTGCACGTGCACGTCAACAGTGCGCGAACCGCCGTCGAAGTCCCAGCCCCACACGCTCTGCAGCAACGACTCGCGGGTAAAGACCACGCCGGGCTTGCGCATGAGGTACTCGAGCAGGTCGAACTCGCGCAGGGTGAGCTTAAGCGACTCGCCGGCAACAGTCACCTCACGATGGCTGGGCGAGAGCACAATGTCGCCCACGCTGAGCACATCGCTTGCCTGTTTGACCATGCCGCCGCGACGCAGCAGTGCGCGGCAGCGGCTGGCGAGCTCCATGAGCGAAAACGGCTTAGTCAGGTAATCGTCGGCACCGCCATCGAGCGCCATCACCTTGTCGAGCTCGGTATCCTTGGCGGTAAGCATCATGATGGGCACCGTCGCCGTCAGGCGATCGGCACGCAGTCGACGCATAATCGCCAAGCCATCGGTATCGGGCAGCATGATATCGAGCAGGACAGCATCGGGTACCCGTCGCGCCACGGCGGCCTTAAACTCGCCATCGCACGAAAAGCCCTCGGCCTCGATTCCCTGCTTGCGCAGCGCATAGACCGTCAAATCCCTGATGTTGTCATCGTCCTCGACGTAATAGATCATGTTGAACCCCTTTGCGGCCGGCATGACCGCATCTTAACCCTAAAGGTGCCTGTACTAGATGGTATCAGCCAAAACGGCCCGTCAAATAATCCGCCGTGCGCGGATCGATCGGGTTTTTGAAGAGCTGGGCAGTGGGCGCATGCTCCACCAGCTCGCCCAGCAAAAAGAACGCGACCGAGTCGGAGATGCGCGCAGCCTGCTGCATGTTGTGCGTAACGACCACGAGCGTGCAGGTCTCCCTGAGCTCGCAGGCCAGCTGCTCCACCACCAGCGTCGATACGGGGTCGAGCGCCGAGGTCGGTTCGTCCATCAGCAGAATGTCGGGCTGCACGGCAAGTGCGCGGGCGATGCACAGACGCTGCTGCTGGCCGCCCGAAAGACCCAGACCCGATTCTTTGAGCTTGTCTTTGACCTCGTCCCACAGGGCGGCGCGTCGCAGGGAGTCTTCGACCAGCTCGTCGAGCACGACGCGGTCGCGCACTCCCATGCCGCGAGGACCGTAGGCGACGTTGTCGTAGATGCTCATGGGAAACGGGTTGGGGCGCTGAAACACCATGCCCACGCGCTGGCGCAAACGGCAGATGTCGTAATCGCCCAGGATATCTTGACCATCGAGCGCAATCTTGCCCTCGATGCGGCAATCCTTGATGCCGTCGTTCATGCGGTTAAAGCAGCGCAGCAACGTGGACTTTCCGCAGCCCGAAGGCCCGATAAACGAGGTGATCTGCTTGTCGCGGATCTTGATATTCACGTCCTTGAGCGCATGATGGTCGCCATAGAACAGGTCGAGGCCCTCGACGTCGATGCGCGTCGGCGAGGCGGCAAGATCCTCTGCCGTGGGGCGAGTCGCATCCCCAACCTCGCGCTCGTACGCGGCCTCGGCCTGCGCTTTCATGAGTTCTTCAAGCTCCGTGGGCTCCACAGCCGCAGCAGCCGTCATACCGCATACCTCCACATCGATATCAATTCAGCAGTATCGATAGTAGGAATCGCGGCTCATATGCACGTGAGCGCATTGTCAAGTGTTTGTAAGGGCACGCTGGCTATGCGGCGGGCAGCTCGATGGTGAATATCGTGTGTTCGGGCGTCGATTCACATGCAACGGTACCGCCGTGTGCCGCGATGATCTCCTTGGCAATAGCAAGGCCCAGACCGGCACCACCGCGATTGGTCGCACGCGCCGCATCCAGGCGATAGAACTTCTCAAAGATCACCTTGAGCTTAGCCGCAGGGATAGGATCGCCCTGATTGATAAAGCGCACGCGCACGCCACCGCCGTCCCGGCGTCTGGCCTCGATCGTGATGGTCGAGCCCTCATAGCTATAGGCAACGGCGTTTTTCATGATGTTGTTGAACACGCGAGCCATCTTGTCGCCATCCACGAGCACCGTCAGGTCCTCGCGAATATCAACTTGGGCTTCCTTATGCTGCTCGTTGAGGATGGGATAGAACTCGTCAGCCACCTGAGCCAGCAGCAACCCCAGATCAACATAGCCGCGCGTGAGCACGATATCGTGGAAGTCAAAGCGCGTGATATCGAAGAACTCTTCGATGAGCGTATCGAGCCGGTGCGCCTTGTCGAGCGCCACGCCCGTAAAGTGCGCACGTTGCTCAACCGGCAGCTCGGGAGCCTCTTGCAGCAGCGAAAGATAGCCCACCACGCTGGCAAGCGGGGTGCGCAGGTCATGTGCCAAGTACGTGACCAGATCGTCCTTGCGATGCGACTCGTCACGCAGAGCTTGCTGCACCTTGCGCTCACGGTCACGCACGCGGTTAAGGGCGCCCTCGACCTCCAAGAAGCCGCCGTCGATGTTGTCCCAGGTGTCGGGGTGATCGATCAGGCGATCTTGAATACGAGCAGCCAGCACACAATCGGCATGCTGCTCGCCCTGCTCGTAGCCCTGGTAGTACAGGGCGCGGCCGCACAAGAACAGCACGCACACGGCAAGCGCCAGCACAAAGCCAAGCATGTTGAATACAAAGCCGGCATCGAACAGCACCGGCCCTTCAATGCCGCCGAGCGCCATGGCGCCAATCGCCAACGTCATGGCCCACGCGGCGCCGCCAATCACCACGCAGCGGCGAACGATTTCGAATCGATCGATCAGCAAAAAGCCGATAAGCAGCACCGCCAAGATTCCGGCGATGTTATCGATGCCAATCAGCAGCAGGCTCAGCAAAAAGAGCAGCACCGTTGCAAGCGCGCGGTTGTCGACGACCGACCTCACGTATTCAAAGAGTCGATCGGGCACCTCGAATGCCTGCCTATCGTCTTTTGTCATATCCACTTCCCCACCATCAAAGGCGCTATTCGATTATGTAGCCGACGCCCCAGACGTTTTTGATAAAGCGCGGCTTTTGTGCGTCGTCGCCGATCTTTTCGCGCAAGTGGCGAATGTGCACCATCACCGTATTGTTGGAGCCGGGCATAAAGTCCTCGTTCCATACCGCGCGGAACAGGTCCTCCACGGCCACTACGCTGCCGCGATGCTCGACCAGATACAGCAAGATTGAATACTCGGTGGGTGTGAGGCGTACCGGTGAACCGTCCACCGTTACGGAACGAGCATCGCGGTTGATCTCCAAGCCGTCGAGCTGAATGGTCGGCGACTCGGCCGCCTGCGCACGGCTACCGTAGCTGGTGTAGCGGCGAAGTTGAGCGTGCACGCGCGCGATGAGCTCCAGCGGACGGAACGGCTTAACCACGTAATCGTCCGCACCAAGCGAAAGGCCCTCGATCTTGTCTTGCTGGGCATCGCGCGCCGTCAGCATGATCACGGGATAGGTATGGCTGGAACGGATCGTACGCAGCAGCTCAAACCCATCGATATCGGGCAGCATGACATCCAGCAGCGCCAGATCGAACTCCTGCTCCAAGATTGCCTTGGCCGCATCGGCCCCGCTATAGGCAATCTGGACATCAAAGCCCTCTTTTGTAAGGTAGATACCAACCAAGTCGGCGATGGCCTTCTCGTCATCAACTACCAGTATGCGCTCGTTCATGCGTGCTCCTCTCGCGCTCCATTATGCCCGAGGCGACGCATGCCACACACAACAAGCGTGGGTGATTAAGTCGGCCTTAAGCACCCTTGTGCCCGTTCGGGCGCGGATGTGGGCCACGCACGCACGCGATGATCGCCGACGCCGGCAAACGATATACTCTAGTTCCAGAAGAGACCATCCCGTCGAAAGCGAAATCCGTGAAGTCCCTCACCCCTTTTGCAAAGCGCTCAGCCCAGCTTGCCGCCAGCTTTGTCTGCGCTATCGCCCTTGCCGCTGGCGTGCCCACCGTCGCCGGCGCCCAAGTGCTCACGACCGACAATGTTTGCGGCAAAACCGCCGATGCGCGCGGCATCACGGCCGAAAACCTGCCCGATATCGATGCGACCAATGCCCTCGTCATGGGCAAAGACGGCACCGTCTACTATGGGCGCGGCGCCGATGAGCAGGTCAAGATTGCCTCGATCACCAAGGTCATGACCGCAATCCTAACCGTCGAGAATTGCAAGATGGACGAGAAGGTCACGGTAAGCAACGCCGCAGCCACCGTGGGTAATTCGACCGCCGGCTTGCTCGAAGGCGACGAGCTTACCGTGGAGCAGGCGCTGCGCGGCCTGATGATTCCCTCGGGCAACGACGCCGCCATCGTGCTCGCCGAATATGTGGGCAAGAAGATCGACCCTAAGACCAAAGACGCCGAGGCCACATTTGTGAAGGCCATGAACGAGCGTGCCAAGAAACTCGGCTGCACCGGTACGCTTTTTGAAAACCCGCATGGTCTGGACTTTGATGAGTGGGCTGGCGATATGCACTCAACCGCACATGACGTAGCGCTAATGATGCAGAAGGCCATGAAAAACGACACGATCCGCGAGGTCGTAGCGAGCGAGGATTCTTGGATCGAGGTCACGGGCGCCGACGGCACCGACCATTCGCACTCCATGGACACGCATAACTATTTGCTGGGCCAAGATGGCAACATCGGTGGCAAGACCGGCACCACCGACGATGCAGGCTATTGCTTTACGAGTGCCTACAACCGCGATGGCGACGAGATCTACACCGTCGTTTTGAACTCCACCACCACCGACCAGCGCTTTACCGATACCGCAACCCTTGCCAATTGGTACTACGGTCACAAGGTGACGGTCGCGATCGCCAACACGCAGGAAAAGACCGCCAACGGCAACCCGCTTATGGCGCGCATTGGCCAAACCGACTGGACGGATAAGACGATCGACGCCACACTCGCCGATCCTACGGCGCAAGCGACCGTGTTTTCCCTTGCCGGCGAGGTGACCGAAAAGGTTAGCTACGACGATCTTTCGGGCACGGTGCATGTGGGCGACAAGGTGGGCAGCGTTACGTTCAAGCAGGACGACACCAAGATCGCCGTCATGGACCTAGTTGCCGACGAGGAAGGTGCAGGGCCGAATCCCATTGAATGGCTCCTTGTGAAGCTCGATCGCTTGGGCCGCCGCATCGACAACCGGCCACTCACGGCAGAGAGCGAGACCGTAGCCAAGGCACCCGAGGTGTAGGGTCGAAGAACAATACGCTCGCTGAAAGGAGGTGTCCGAAAGGACGCCTCCTTTTTTGAGGGTTCGAATCCCCAGCTAACGTGGTTCAACTAAAAAAGGGCCCCTTTCGGAACCCTTCTTTAAAGTCTTACTGGCGGAGAGCTGGGGATTCGAACCCCAGATGCCCTTTTGGGGCATACTCGCTTAGCAGGCGAGCACCTTCGGCCTCTCGGTCAGCTCTCCGTAACAGCCGTTCTATAGTAACCAAACAGCCGAAGTTGGGCAAGGGGAATTTTGAGGCGTTTCCTCTTTTACCTCTCTTTTACCAGTAAACGTCTCAGTCAATCATCTCAACCTGTAACATCTGCAGGCCGTAATCCCCTCCAGATGTTACAGATTGAGACAAAGATACAAGGACGGCCCCAGCGACAGCGCGGACAGCCCATTCTTTATTAGTCCTCTCGAACGGTCTCCAACAGATAATCGCGCATGTACGGAATTGCAAACGAAACACAGCCATAGCCCGCGGGCTCAATCAACCCCGCATCGATCAGACGCTTGCGATATGACCCAACTTTGTTCGCCGACAAACCCATCTTCTTGGCGATATCGCCGTTGGCGATATCGACGCCCTCGCATTGAGCCATCGCCGCGAGATACTGAAACTGCCGTTCCGACACCCTGCGCAGCGCTGGGGCAATCACCATAGCATTAAAGCTATCAAGAGCCGCCTGGATACCCTTACGAGCCGCCTCTTCGCTCACGCTCTCCGCCCCACTGCGCGCAGCAACCTGCCAAGCGTAATATCCGACCAGCTGGACCATAAAGGGATAGCCTGCCGAAGCTTTTGTTAATAGCTCAGCGGCACCTTTGTCGAGCTCCTTGCCCGCTCGTCTCATCGTATCCTCAAACGATCCGCCAACTTCAAAATCGGAAAGCCGAGTAAGTTCAACATGTTTGGCTCGCTGAAGGAACGTCAACGTATCATCCACCACCACGCCATCTACCGATGTCGGCAGCCCGGCGAAAGCGAAAGCGACATTCGCTCCTTGGCGGATCAAGAGCTGCATCTCATTGCCTAGCTCGCGCATTTCCTCAGTTGAGGCATCCTGGATCTCGTCGAGCGTAATGAGCAGACCACCGCGCTTCGCAGCATCGTACATCGCCTCGCCCAGATGAGAGGCCGACTTCGACATCTCCATGGAGCCAAGGCTGACCCCTAAAATCGATGGGGAAATCGAGATTGATTCAAGACGAACGTTTCGCTGCAGAGCCTCGAGGATTCTATTGCAAAAACCAGCATTGGAGGTAACGTCAACGACCTCGAATCCTTTTTTGCGTGCAAGGTCACCCAATGCATTAAGGAGCACCGTTTTACCTGTGCCTCGGACGCCCGAGATGCGCATGAGTCGATCGGGGGCACCAGGACCATTCTCAAGAGCCTCGGCAAAGTCATCCAAAACAGTGTCCCGTCCGATAAGCTCAGGCGGATTCATGCCCGCCGTTGGCTTAAAGGGGTTAACAGCTTTCGTCATTCTGCCCTCCTCTGCTAGTTTTAACAACTTTAACAAAGTTTAGCAACTTTAGCAGAGTTTAACAGTTTTAGCAGGCTCGGCGGCTTTATGCCTTACCAATCCTGCCGGGTCCTCCCGCCCGCGCCGATACAAATAGCGCGGTGCGGCCCCTCTATATCGCCCCTACCCCAGCGAGCGGTTGAGGGAGCCGAGCTCGTCGTTGCCCATGGTGCGCCACATTTGGAAGATACAACCGCGCGCCAGGAAAAAGAAACCGTTGTCGACCAGTTGCACAGCGGCATCTGCCAGCTGATTCGTCACGGCGGACACTGGCGGCAGCTCTAGTCCAGCCCTGTGGATGGTCTCGACCGCTTCCTCGAACGTCGGAGGCTCGCTGACGCCCATCTCGTTCATAAGGCCCTGCATTTCTTCCAGCGCGCTGCTGCCCGACTCCTCGCCGCGCGGCACCAGACGGTAACAAGCCAGCGCAAGGTCGAGCTGATCGCAATTCCAATAGGCAAACGCCAAGCGATAGAACAGGTAGCCGATTGCAGAACGATCGCTGGCAATACGTAGGCCGTGGCGCGCCACCTCGATAATCTCGTCGAAGCGCTCCAGACGCGCAAGCACGTTGATGAGCGCAAAGTGCGATTGCATGGACGAGCGCGCCAGATCGTAAAGATGGCGCACCTCGGGCAGTGCTCGTTCAAAGTCCTCTTGCTCGACGTAAAAGCTGCAGATCTCGTGCTGGGCAAAGTACAGCGCATCGGGCGCACGAAGGATTCGCACAGAGCGGTCTTCTTCCAACACCGGTAGCACCATGCGCACCAGCTGGTTATCGCAAAACTGCGTTTGAACCGGACCTGTCGCTAAAAGCTCGGCGACGGCGCACTTAGCCTCCAACTCCTCGACAAGACGGGAAAAGCCTTCAAAAGCACCTGTACGGTCGACTTTTGCCTGCTCGCGCAATTCAACAACACGGGCCACGTATGGGTCGTCGTCCTCTTCCATGACCTCCAACTCGTCAGCCGTATCGGCAAGCAGCAAATCGCGCAGCGCCGGCGGAAGCGTGCGATGGTCATCACGCGGACGAGCATGAACCTCCGCAGGCTCAATCGTCTCCGGAGCGGTTGACTCATACGCCTCAAGCACACGCTTGCACGGCATATCGTCCATGTCCATGCTCTCAAGATCCTGTCTCTTATACACATCTCCGAGCCCACGAGACATGCGCAGATCTCG
>URKT01000065.1 GCA_900548495.1 uncultured Collinsella sp.
CGGACAGCGAGCGACGTCCAGAGCGAACAAGTTGGCATGAAAAAGGCAAGGCATAAAACAAGAACGCCCCAATGACTATTGCCGGCCAAGGCAACGCCGATGTTTTGGCGACGACAGCGAAAACCCGTCAGAGCGAGCAAGGTGCCTTGAAACAAGGCGGCATTGATCTTTTGATCATGCCGCCGAAGTTGAAAGGCAGATTGCCGCTCTGGCGAGTTTGCAGCGTCAACTGGTTACGCGGTTCGTAGAACCGCGTAACTAATTAGTACATCTTTGCGCCGGCGGGGATGGAGGCGTCGAGCTGGATCAGGTTGAGGCGCTCCTCGCCCTCCTCCTCGTGGACAGCGCTGATCAGCATGCCGCAGCTGGGAATACCCATCATCTTGCGCGGAGGCAGGTTAGTGATGGCGAGCAAGGTCTTGCCGACCAGGTCCTCGGGCTCGTAATAAGCGTGAATACCGGAGAGGATGGTGCGGTCGGTACCGGTACCGTCGTCGAGCGTAAAGTTCAGCAGCTTCTTGGACTTCTTGACGGCCTCGCATGCCTTGACCTTCACGGCGCGGAAATCGCTCTTGGAGAAGGTATCAAAGTCGACGAACTCCTCGAACAGCGGCTCAACGGCGATCTTGGAGTAATCGAGCGTGGGCTTAAGCGACGTAACGAACGGGCTCGCGGCGTTGCCGGCCTCGGCAGCCTTGGCGGCAGCGGCACCGGACTGGAAACCCTTCTCGGGCTTCATGTGCGGGAACAGCAGCACGTCGCGGATGGAAGCCTGGTTAGTGAGCAGCATGACCACGCGGTCGATACCGATGCCGATACCGCCCGCAGGAGGCATACCGTACTCGAGGGCGCGCACGTAGTCCTCGTCATACTCCATGGCCTCATCGTCGCCGCCGGCCTTCTCGGCCATTTGGGCAGCAAAGCGCTCAGCCTGGTCGACCGGGTCGTTGAGCTCGGAAAATGCGTTGGCGTACTCGTGGCCGGCAATAACCAGCTCAAAACGGTGGGTCAGACGCGGATCGTCCTCAAAACGCTTGGCAAGCGGGCTGACCTCGATGGGGTAATCACACACGAACGTGGGGTTGACGATGGTGTCCTCGCCCAGCTCATCATAAATCTCGGCGATGATCTTGCCAGCAGTCCACTCGGGCTTGATCTCCAGGCCCTTCTCGCGCGCGGCGGCAGCAAGCTCCTCGACCGGCGTGTCAATGGTGACCTGCTTGCCGAGCACGTCGGAGACGATGTCGGTCATGGGACGGCTGGCCCACTCACCAGAAAGGTCGATGGTCTGGCCCTGATACTCGATGACCTCGGGGTTGCCGATGGCCTTGTTAGCCGCCTTAATGACACCCTGGGCGAGCGCCTTCATGCCCTCGAGGTCGGAGAAGGCACGGTAGGCCTCCATCGTGGTGAACTCGGGGTTGTGGGTAAGGTCCATGCCCTCGTTACGGAAGATGCGGCCGATCTCGAACACGCGCTCAAAACCACCGACAATGCAGCGCTTAAGGTGCAGCTCGGTGGCAATACGCAGGTAGCACTCCTGATCGAGCGCGTTGAAGTGGGTAATGAACGGCTTGGCCGTGGCACCGCCCTGGATGGTCTGCAGGATGGGGGTCTCGACCTCCATGTAGCCGTCGGACTCCATAAAGCGACGGAAGGTGGAGAGAATCTGCGAACGTTTACGGAAGGTCTCGCGAACGTCGTCGTTGGCGATCAGGTCGACATAGCGCTGGCGATAGCGGGTCTCCTTGTCGGAAAGACCGTGGAACTTCTCGGGCAGCGGACGAACGGCTTTGGCAAGCAGGGTCGCGCTCTTAGGGGCAACGGAAAGCTGGCCGCGCTGGGTGCGCACGACCACGCCGGTCACGCCCAGGATGTCGCCCAGGTCGAGGGCCTTGAGCGTATTCCAGGCAGCCTCGTCCATGTCGTTGATGCGGCAGAACAGCTGAATCTCGGCAGTCGCATCGCGCACGACGATGAACATGATCTTGCCCTGACCGCGCTTGGCGACCACGCGGCCGGCGATCTTCACGACGTCCTCGGTGTCCTCGCCATCGGCAAGCTCGGCGTACTTAGCCTCGATATCGGCGACGTAGTCCTCAAGCTCAGAGTGCTCGGGATAGGGGTTCTGGCCCGCCTCGAACAGGGCGGCGCGCTTGGCCAGGCGGGTGGCGCGCTCGTCGTTGAGCGTCGATGCCTGATCGGCGGCGTTCTGGTTCTCTGCCATAAGTTAGCTCCTCAAACTAAAACGCTCCCCAGGATTCGGTCCCAGGGAGCGAAAACATACCTTTACGCGGGACCGTGGTCTAGCGTGCGATCTTGGCGATGGTGTAGACGCGAGTCTTGCCGGAAGGCGTAACGACCTCGACGGAGTCGCCCTCGCCGTGACCAATGATGGCGTGACCGACCGGAGACTCGTTGGAAATCTTGTGCTCGAGCGAGTTGGTCTCGGTGGTACCGACGAGCGTGACTTCCATGACCTCGCCGTTGGGATCAATCAGCGAAACGGTGGAACCGATGGAGACGGTCAGGTCGCCCGTGGTGGCAGCAACCTGAGCGTTGGCGAGGATGGCCTGGATCTCGGCAATACGAGCGGCGTTCTGGGCCTGCTTGTCCTTAGCGGCGTCGTACTCGGAGTTCTCCGAAAGGTCGCCGAACGCGCGGGCTTCCTTGATGTCCTCGACGATCTCCTTGGCGTAATCGCCCTCACGCCAAGCGAGCTCCTCGACGAGCTTCTGGCGGCCCTCAGCGGTCAGTACGATCTGGCTTGCGTCCATACGGATATCTCCCCAACTCTGATCAAACAATCAACTGTCAACAAAACGAAAAAGACCGGCTAGCCTGCGGGCAAGCCGGTCAGGTGCTCACCCCAAAGGGATGGGACTACTCTGCGTCCGCGTCGCTGTCCTCTGCCTGCTTCTTCTTGGCAGCAGCGAGCTTGGCCTCGAGCTCAGCGATCTCCTTGTCCTCCTCGGACTGCTCGACCACGACCTCCTCGGCCTGCTTGGTCTCGGCCTTATCGTCGCCCTCCATACCCTCACGGATATTCTTGACGGTAGAGCCGAGGGACTTGCCGAGCTTCGGCAGGTTCTTGGGCCCGAAGATAATCAGGACAACGACGAGAATAATGATGAGCTCAGGAGCCCTCAGTCCAAACATGTAGACCTCCACAATACAGCGAGACAAGCTCGAATGAGTATACCGCGGGTATCGCGGTATCACAACAATAGCTAAAAAAAGGGACCGCAAGAAGCGGTCCCTCCTCATGCTCTGGTCGGGTTGACTGGATTTGAACCAGCGACCCCTGCGTCCCGAACGCAGTGCTCTACCAAACTGAGCCACAACCCGTTATCTCGACTATAGTAACAAAGATTTTCGCCGCATGCTAGAGAAATTTTTATTTCTTTGGCACTTCGACGCGAACCGTGTTGGGAATGAGCTCCGTCGTGCAGGCCCACCAGCCGTTTTGCTGGGCAGCGTCGGCAAGCCTTTCGGCCGTGGCGGCGGTGTCGCAAATGGCAAACGAGCAGGCACCCGATCCGCACACATCTACAGCAACGGTTCCGTCCTGTTTACGCAGCCAATCGAGAACCGTTTGAATCTGCGGCTCCATCTGTGCGGAAATGACACCCAAGTTGTTATGGATGAGCGCATATGCCGTCTCGGCATCACCAGCACGCAAGGCAGAAGCTATCGCGCCGGGCTTGCCCGCAGGCACCGGGGCCTCGTCAAAACGTCGATAGGCCTCAATTGTCGAAACGCTCGCCTCGCGCGGCTTAACCAGCACGACGGGCGTCACGGGCAGTGCGGGGTACTCAGTTGCCAGCACGTCTCCCCCACCCACGTAAAATGCAGGGCTGGCATGCAAAAAGAAGGGAACGTCGGCGCCAATGCCGCGCGCGATGTTGTCCAGCGCGGGATCGGCACGGTCGATACCCCAACTCTCTGCCAAGGCGACAATGACCGCCGCGGCATCCGTCGAAGGACCGCCCAGGCCGGCACACAACGGGATGCGCTTCTCGATCGTGATGCAGACATTGGCTTCGCGACCATAATGCTCGGCCATAGCAGTGGCCGCACGATAAGCCGTATTCTTTTGCATGGGAAAGTCGGATGCCGGAATCGTCTGGACGGTCAGCGCCTGTGCCGGCGTAACCGTCACGGTATCGACAAGACCGACGGCTGCCATCAGGGAATCGACCTTATGGTAGCCGCGGTCGTCACGCTCGGTATGAACCCCCAGATAGAGGTTGATCTTTGCCGGCGCGGAAAGGGTCAGGGACCAATCGGTCACCGCTAGTGCTCCTCGAGCTGATTGCCGAGCGGGGTAAAAATGTGCTCGCCGCTCTCGGGGTCGAACAGCTCGACCTGGCCGGTGAGAACATCAATATACTGGTAGGACTGACGCGACTTGCGGCCACGGCGCTCGTCGACCTCGACGATAAAGACTGCCGGATGGACGCTCTTGATGGTGCCCATGCGCTCGACGACGCGGGTGCGGCCCATGTTGGCCTTCACCTTAACGCGATCGCCCACCATATCGGTCAGCTTCTCGTGGATGTCGTCGACGTGATTGACTTCCATCTCTTCCATGAACAGGGCCTCCAGAAGGTGCAATTCAAAAAGGGGATAATACCCCTAAGATAGACAAAACTCTAATACTATAGCACCCTGTTGTGGCCATACGCAAGTAGCTAATTAGCTACTTACAGAGTATCGGTGTCCAGGACGATGGTGAACGGACCGTCGTTGACAAGATCGACTTTCATATCGGCGCCGAAAATGCCATGCGCTACGTGCTCGACGTCCTCGCGCACAAGCGTCAGGAAGTACTCGTAGAGCTCGTTGGCGACATCGGGGGCGCCGGCATCCGTAAACGATGGACGGCGGCCGTGACGGCAATCGGCGAACAGCGTGAACTGCGACACCACGAGAACCTCGCCGTCGACATCGGCAAGTGCCAGGTTGGTCTTGCCGTTCTCGTCCTCGTTAATGCGCAAGCCCCGGAGCTTTCCCCACAGCTTACCGGCCTCGGCGCGCGTGTCGCCGTGGCCCACGCCCAGCAGCACCAGATAGCCGCGCCCAATTTTGCCCACGCACTCGCCGTCGACCGTCACGCCGGCGTTGAGCACGCGCTGCACCACCGCACGCACGGCCTACTCCTCGCCCGTCAGTTTGGCGGATAGGTGCTCGAGCGCATGGAATCGATGGCTGATGGCGTTCTTCTCGTCCGCCGTCAGCTCGGCCATGGTCTTGCCCGGCGTGTCGACCGGCAGGAACAGCGGGTCGTAGCCAAAGCCGTGATCGCCGCGACCCTCGTGTGCGATAACGCCCTCGCAGGCGCCCTCACCATAGGTGACCAAACCGTCCGTGTCGATGAGCGCGACGACGCTCATAAAGCGCGCAGTGCGGTCCTCGTCGGCCACGCCCTCCAGATTCACGAGCAGTTTGGCATTGTTGGCGGCATCGTCGCCGTGAACGCCCGCGTAGCGCGCGCTATACACACCGGGCTCACCATCCAGCGCGTCAACGACCAGGCCCGAATCGTCGGCAATGGCCATGAGCCCCGTCTCTTCGACGGCAGCCTGCGCCTTGATGATGGCGTTCTCCAAAAACGTCGTGCCGTTTTCCTCGGGATCCTCAAAATCGCCCAGCTGGCCGAGCGCCACAAAGCGCACCTCGGGCATGACCTTGCCCAAAATGGCCTCGATCTCGGTGAGCTTATGGGCGTTGCCCGTTGCCACGACGATGGTCGCCGCCGGATCGAGGGTGTCGATGTCGATCTTTTCAAGTGCCACGAGTGGTCTCCTTGTCTCTATAGCAATGCCGCGCCGAGGGCGACGAGGGCCTCTGCCTCTCCCCTCTCAATCAACGGCTGTCTTGTGCCTAGACGTCTCCGCAGATAAAACCTACCAAATTAAGCCTGTCCCTTTTTGGCAGGTTAGGCGATGGCTTGGCGCTGAAGCTCGATGAGCTCGGCGATACCCTTGTCGCCCAGGTCGAGCAGGGCGTTGAGGCGTTTGCGGTCGAAGGGCGCCTGCTCGCCGGTGCCCTGGAGCTCGATCATCTCACCAGTGTCGGTGGCGACGAGGTTCATGTCGACCTCGGCATGGCTGTCCTCGGAATAATCGAGGTCAAGCAGCGTATTGCCGTCGACAACGCCCATGGAGATGGCAGCCACCTGGCCGATAAGCGGGATGCGCTCGATCTTGCCCGCCTCGACCCACATGGCGAGGGCGTCGTGCAGCGCCACCCAGGCGCCGGTGATGCTCGCTGTACGTGTACCGCCATCGGCCTGGATCACGTCGCAGTCGACGGTGACGGTGTACTCGCCGAGCGCCTTCATGTTGACGACGGTACGCAGGCTGCGGCCAATGAGGCGCTCGATCTCCATGGAGCGGCCCTTGCGGTTGGCGTGCTCGCGCTTGCAGCGCTTGCCGGTCGACGTCGGCAGCATGGCGTATTCCGCGGTCACCCAGCCGGCCTTAGCTCCCTTTCGCCAACCCGGCACGCCCTCCTCGATAGTGGCGGCGCACAGCACGCGCGTGTCACCGAACTCGGCCAAACACGAGCCGTGGGCGTGCTTCATGACGCCACGGGTGAGCTTAACGGGGCGCAACTCGTTGGCGGCGCGGCCGTTGGCGCGGTTGACCTGCATGTACTCCATAGAAATATCCTTTCGGCAAAAGATGAGGCGAAGGCTTTGGCGGCTGCCTTACATCTATTTCAGCTCATCGATATCGATATGTTCGATGCTCTTGAGCGGCTGACCAAAGATAAAGCTGCCCGCCACCGCAAACTCGGCAATGTTATCGGCCGTCGTGGCAAAACGATGCTGCGGCTCGGCGGCGTCGCCCGCCAGCTGCTCGCGGCGCGTGAGGATATCGGTCAGCTCGCACGTGGTCTCCTCGGCGGAACTCACGACGCGCACCCCAGGCCCCAGCGCATGGCGGATAGGTCCCACCAACAGCGGAAAATGTGTACAGCCGAGCACCACGGTATCGATACCGTGGTCGCGCAGCGGCTCAACCGTGGCACCAACCAGCGCACGCACGGCAGGCGTATCGAAGATGTCCTCGTTCTCAAGCCACTGTTCCTGCAGATGTGCACCCGAGGCGAGCTCGTGTTCGACAACCTCGACAAAGCTCGAGGCAGGACAGCCGTATACATCGACGCCGGCATCTAGATCCTGAATGGCGCGCGTGTAGGCGCCCGAGCGAATAGTGAGGTTGGTGGCGAGCACGCCCACCCGGCGCGTGCGGGTGCTGTTGATTGCCGCACGGGCACCCGGCGCGATCACGCCGATCACAGGAACGTCGAGCACCTGCTGGGCCAGACGCAAGGCCGCAGCAGTCGCCGTATTGCAGGCGATGACCATAATCTTGACGTCGTGCTTCGAAAGCCAACGACCCGCCTGCAACGCAAACGAGCGCACCTCATCCTCGGTGCGCGTGCCGTAGGGGCAGCGTTTGGTGTCGCCAAAGTAGTAGACGGACTCGTGCGGCAGCGCCGTCGCGATGGCGCGCGCAACCGTCAGACCGCCCAAACCAGAATCGAACACGCCAATCGGGCGCGTGTCGCCTGCCGGATTCTCGATATCGGACATTACCTCACCAGTCTCTCTCGAAAAGACATGTCCAAGTGCGGCGGCGCCGCGCTACGAACGCGCCGCGACCAGCAGCTCTGCCGTCGCCGCCCAACCGTCGACAATTTTGCCGCGCGTAACGAAAGCGTTCTCGCAAGCAGCCAGGAACTCGGGCGCGCCGGCGCTCGTCAGGCCATTCTCGACCAGGCAGAACGTGCCCACGTGATCGGCCATGTAGAAGTCGGACTCGGAATCGCCGAGCGCGAGCGTCTCCTCGCGCTCGATCCCCAGGTGCTCGCAGAAGCGCGCGATGGCAACGCCCTTGTTGAGACCCGCGGGGTTGATGTTGAATGAGCGACCGTCCTCGACGCGATCGAGCTCGAGCGTCGTCGGCTTGGACAGGTGAGTCAGATGGCCGTTGCAAGCCCAGATCAGACCGCAGCCGGCCTCGTCCAGGATGGCCTGAACCTCATCGTCGGGCACATCGCCGCGCATGCCGACGGTGACCTCACGGTATTTGTAGCCGGTCGACATGTCGTTGTGATACTCGATCTTGTGCGGCCAGCGGGCGAGGATCTTCTCGCACACGCCGGTCTGCTCGATCACCTGGTGCGGCGTGAGGCCGCAAGAGGAGTCGTAGGGCATGTCGCCGGTCAGATACTCCCAATCGTTGGCTTTGAGGTCGTACATGACCAGGCCGCCCATCTCGCCGATGTAGGAGTTGAGACCGAGCACGCGCGCGTCCTCGTGGATCATGGTACGGTTGCGGCCCGAGGTGGGAACCACCTGAATACCAGCGCGAGCGAGCGCCACGACGGCCTCGACGAGTTTGGTCGAGGGGTTGCCGTCGTTGTCGCGCAGCACGCACGAGCCGGGTGCGAGCATCGTGGCATCCAGGTCGGTAAAGACGTACTTGACCTTGGCCAAGCGCTCGCGCATCTCGCCCGAAAGCTCAGCGACGGTCGGCAGGGTATTGTGGGACATGGTTACTCCGTTTACGTAGAAGGGTTTGGACTTGGACGGCATGTTTTGATTGAGGGAACACGCTTATGGCGACAGCGCACTCAGGGCGCCGCCGCCATCATGGTTCATTAGTCAAACTGGGTAACATCGATCAGGCGATTGGCCAGCGAAAGGTCGCTCTCGATGGGCACGAACTCGTCGCCCACATGCATGAGCTCCTCGTCACCCTTCGCCAGCAGCAAGACAATGGTGGGAGCATCGGGGTTGACGTACTCCTCGCGCGCCGCCTTGAACGCCGCATGCACAGCGGCTTCGCGATCGAGGATGATCTTGTTCGGCGTATCGTCGGGAACATGCTCGGCAAGCTCGCGACAGACCTTCATCGGGTCCTCGTGAGCTGGATCCTCGTTGGCAAAGATCATCAGGTCGGAATATGGTGCGGCCTCGCGCGGAAGCTGCTCGCGACGCTCCTGCGCCTTGCCGCCGGCAGCGCCAAACAGCGCAATGACGGGGCTAGCGGGAAACGCGCGCTTAACCGACGAGAAAAGCGAGCGGAACGAAAGCTGGTTGTGCGCGTAGTCGACGACACAAATCACGCGGCCGTCCTTCGACTCCACGACCTCCATACGGCCCGGCACACGCAGTTTGGAGAGGCCCTTCTTGATGGCCTCGATACCGATGCCGATCTCGCGCGCGGCGGCGATAGCGACCAGCGCGTTCTCCACGTTAAAGTCTCCCGCGATGCCCAGCAGGATCTTCTCCCCCGCCTCGGACTCGTCGGCACACAGGCCATGCAAGTTGAACTCGATGCTAAAGCCGACCATGCGTACATCGCTCGCCCACAGGCTTGCCTCGGGATGCTCGACGCCAACGGTCACCAAGCGCTCGGCCGTCGACGCTGCCTCCAGCACACGGTCGACCTCTTCGATGCCCAGATTCACCACGGCGGTCTTTGCCTGGTCAAAGATCCTGAGTTTGCTCTCAAAATAATCCTCAAACGTGGGGTGTTCAATCGGTGAGATGTGGTCACGGCCGATGTTGAGGAAGCACGCCACGTCAAACGGCAGATTCTCGACGCGTTGGTACTTGAGCGCTTGGCTCGAGACCTCCATGACCATGGACTGGCGACCGGACGTGCGGCAGTTGGCGATATGGCGCCAAACCTCGGGGGCCTCGGGCGTGGTGTTGGTGCTCTCGTAGCACTCGATACCATCGTCGGTACTCACCGAGCCGATCATGCCGCAGGACTCGCCCGCCGCCTTGATGATGGACTGGAGCATAAAAGCGGCCGTGGTCTTTCCCTTGGTGCCGGTGATGCCCACGATCTTGACGTCGTGGTCGGGACGGTCGTAGACCTCCGGCGGCAACAAGGCCATGGCCGTGCGAACGCTGTCCACGACCAGCATCGCAGCACCGCTCTCCTGCGCCAGCGGCTCCAGAGACTCGACCAGCGACTCCTCGCACACAAATGCGACGGCGCCCGCATCGAGCGCCATGCGCAAAAACGCGGGCTTAAAGGCAGCACCTTTGCAGAAGAACACGTCACCTGCCGAGACCGCGCGCGAATCAAACGAGCAGCCGGTCACGGCACGCTCGTCAACCTGCTCTGATGCGCGCAGCTCGCCGCACACATCGAGCAGCTTGGCAAGCGTATCGACCGTGGTCACGGTCGCGGAATCCGAATGGTGCATCTTTCACCTTTCTCAGCCATTTGGCAGGGACGGTTTTTATAGTAACTGAAACGCACCCACGCAAAAACGGCTCCCGGAGGAGCCGTTACGCGCAGGCGTTCGTAAGCCGAGGCTAGGCAGCCTGAACAGAAGGCTGGCCCTCGTCGATAAAGAAGCGCTTGTACCACACTAGGAACACGAGCGGCGTATAGATCTTGCGCTGGAAATCGCCCTTGCCCGCAAAGTGCAGATCGAGCAGGCGCATGAGCTCGTCGGTATCGAAGAACTCGCTTGCCCACGGCGCGGTGAAGTACTCCTTGACATAGTCGTACCACTTTTGCTCGCGCAGCCAGTAGACAATCGGCACCGGGAAGCCCACCTTGGGACGGGTGGCCCACTCATCGGGCAGCGACTTGTTGGCAGCGTGGCGGAGTACCTGCTTGTTGCCGTTCTCGTTGATGCGGTAGCGATCGGGAATGTGCTCGGCGAACTCCATGACTTTGCGGTCCAGGAAGGGCACGCGCAGCTCCAGTGAGTGTGCCATGCACATCTTGTCGGCCTTGAGCAGAATGTCGCCCGGGAGCCACATGTTCATGTCCAGGTACTGCTTCTTGACCAGCTCGGGCTGACCCTTCACGCGCGCATAGATGGGAGCGGCAAGCTCGAAGGCACCATCGCCGGTGTTGTACTCGGGCTTGAGCACGTCGTCGACCTCGCGCTCCGGCCATACCAGAGCCTGTCCCAGGAACGACTTCTCGGGGATCTCGGCACCCTTGACCAGGAAGTTATGTCCCTTGAAGTACGGCATATGCAGCGCCAGGTTACCGAGCGCGCGACGGACGGGCAGCGGCACCATCTTTTTGTACTTGCGCACCGGGACCGTATCCTCGTAGTAGGCGTAGCCGCCAAAGAGTTCGTCGGCGCCTTCGCCCGAAAGCACCACGGTGACGTCCTTGCGGGCCATCTCGGCCAAGAACCACAGCGGCACGGAAGACAGGTTGGACTGCGGCTCGTCCATGTGATACTGGATGTCCTCGAGCGCACCGAAGAACTCGTCGGCGGTAATCATCTTGCGAACGTTTTCGACGCCGAGCTTATCGGAAAGCTCCTTGGCGTAGTTGGTCTCGTTGAAGTTCTTGTAGTCAAAGCCCACCGAGAAGGTCTTGTCGGGCATGAGGCAAGCGGCGATGTAGCTGGAGTCGACGCCACCGGAGAGGAACGACGCGACCTTGACGTCGGCGATGCGATGGGCCTCGACGCTCTCGTGCACGACCTCGTCCAGCTCATCGACATACTCTTCGAACGGCTTCTCGACGGCAGAGTAATCGCAATCCCAGTAACGCTCGATGTTCATCTTGCCGGTCGGGATATCGACGGTAAAGTAGTGCGCCGGCGGCAGCTTGTAGACACCCTCGAAGAAGGTCTCCTCGGTTGCCGAATACTGCAGCGTCATGTACGGACGCAGAGCCTTTTTGTTGACCGCCTTGTGGAAGTGCGGGTAGTCCAGGAAGCTCTTGATCTCGGAACCAAAGAGCACGCCCGGAGCGCCGTCGCCCGCATCGGCCATGGGATAGTAGTAGAGCGGCTTGATGCCAAAGATGTCGCGGGCGCCAAAAAGCTTGTTCTTCTTTTTGTCCCAGATGACGAAGGCGTACATACCTGTCTCTTATACACATCTCCGAGCCCACGAGACATGCGCAGATCTCG
>URKT01000066.1 GCA_900548495.1 uncultured Collinsella sp.
CGCCGCGTCTATATGTGCTCGGTTACTTGTCGGCGGCCTTCTTGGTGGTCGTCTTTTTTGCGGTCGTCTTCTTGGCGGCAGTTGCTTTCTTAGCCGTGGTCTTCTTTGCCGCCGTCGTCTTCTTTGCCGCGCTCGCCTTGGTCGTGGTCTTGCGGCCGCGGGCCGGCTTTTTCTCCTTGGTCGGGCAGTCCATGTTCACGCAGATGCGCCACGGACCGCGCGCCGTGTTGACCACCACGATGGGGGCGCCGCACTCGGGGCAGGTCTCACCCGTCGCCTCGAGCTTACCGCGCGCCGGTAGAGGATAGCTCACGCCGCAATCGTCATAGTTGGTGCAGCGGATAAAACGCTTGCCGCTCTTCTCGCTCTTGTGCGCGATCAGGTCGCCATGGCGTCCGGCCTCGGCACACACCTTGCACTCGCCCACCTTAAGGTCGGGCTCGTAGTTGGTGGGGCATGTGGGGTTCACGCAAATCTCGAAGGCCTTCTGGCGGAACGGCTGACACTTAATGCGCGGCGCACCGCACTCGGGACACACGGCGGCCTCGCCCTCGAGCGGACTCACCTTGACGCCACTCGGCACCGGATAGGTCACGTCGCAGTCGGGCCATCCCATGCAGCCGATAAAGCTGCCGCGGGTCTTGGCGCTCGTCTTCATAACCAGGTCCTTGCCGCACTTGGGACAGGCGCCCACGCGTGCATCGGCCGTGACGGCGTCGCTGATAGCGTCGCCCAGCTCCTGCGTATGCTTGAGCAGCTCGTCGAGCACGCCGGCCAGCAGTGCGCGCGAGTGCGTCACGACATGCTCTTCGGTGTCCTCGCCGCGCTCGACGCGGGTCATGTCGCCGTCGAGCTCGCTGGTCATATCGGGGCTCGTGATGCGCGGGGCAAACTGCGTCAGCGCATCGATGATGGCGATGCCCAGCTGACTCGGCTCCACGGGATCGTTTTTGAGGTAGCGCACGGCGTACAGGCGCTCGATGATGCTCGCGCGCGTGGACTTGGTGCCCAAGCCGCGCTTCTCCATCTCCTGCACGAGTTTACCCTGGCTGTAGCGTGCGGGCGGCTCGGTCTGCTTTGCCTCGAGCTTAATGTCGAACACATCAACCGTATCGCCCTGCTCCAGCGGCGGCATCTGCTCGTCGCGCTTGAGTCCGTACGGGTATGCCTCGCGGAAACCCGGGGTCACGAGCACATCGCCCGAAGCCACGAACGGCTCACCGTTCACGTCGAGCTCGAGCTTGGTGTTCTCGATGGTCGCGGGACCCATAAGCGTCGCCAGGAAGCGGCGGGCGATGAGGTCGTAGAGCTTGCGCTGGCCGCCGTCGAGCGTGGACGGATCGCCCTCGCCCGTGGGATAGATAGGCGGGTGGTCGGTGGTCTCGACCTTGCCGCGCGTGGGCTTCATGGGGCCGGCGAGCACCTTTTTGCACACGGGCGCCAGCGCCGGGTTAATCTTTGCCAGGTCACTCACCACGGCGCCCAGATCGAGCGTCGCGGGGTACACGGTGTTGTCGACACGCGGGTAGCTGATGAGGCCCGCCATGTAGAGGGACTCGGCGATGCGCATGGTACGCGCAGGTGAGATGCCCTCGGCTGCGGCGGCAGCCTGCAGCGAGGTGGTCGCAAACGGCGTGGGCGGCTGCTGCTTGCGCGAGCGCTTGGTCACCGCGGCGACGGTTGCCGTCGCGACGCCGTCGACATGGTTGTACGCCGTCTCAGCAGCATCCTTGTCGGTAAAGCGTGCCGTCTTGTGCGCAATCTTAAAGCGGTCGTCCTCGGCAGCACCCTGTGCGGCGCCCATGCCGCGGATCTGCCAATAGTCCTCGGGCACAAACGCCATGCGCTCGCGCTCGCGCTCGACCACCAGGGCAAGCGTCGGCGTCTGCACGCGGCCGGCGGAACGCACGTTGCCAAAGCCGCCAAACTTGGCAAGCGTCAGGTAGCGCGTGAGCACCGCACCCCAAATGAGGTCGATGTGCTGACGGCTCTCGCCGGCGTCGGCCAGGTTCTGGTCGAGCGAGACAAGGTTATCGAAGGCCTGCGTGATCTCGGCCTTGGTAAACGAAGAATACTGGGCGCGGGCGACCGGCAGGTCGGGCGCGACCTCGCGCACCTTGTTGAGGGCGTCCGAACCGATCAGCTCGCCCTCGCGATCAAAGTCCGTGGCGATGATGACGCTGTCGGACTTTTTGGCGAGGTTCTTAAGCGAGCGGATGAGTTCCTTCTCGGCCGGCAGCTTAATGACGGGTGCCCAGGTGAGATACGGCAGACTCTCGAGCTTCCAGCCCTTGATGGAGATGCCGTCGGCAAGAAACGGCTTGCGCTTGGTGTCGTAGGGCGGGCGTGCCAGACCATCGGGCATGTCGGCCGGCAGCATCTCGCCGTCCTCGGTAACCGAATACCAGCCCAGCTTTTTATCGAACAGCACGCTGTCGCAAAAATCGGGCGCAAGGATGTGACCGGCAAGACCGATCGTCACGCACTCCTCGCCCTTCCACTCAAAACGGTAGATGGCGGTGTTGTACACCTTGTCCTTTTTGGGTTTGCCCGTGGACAGACGCTCGGCGATCTGACGCGCGGCGTCATTTTTCTCGGCGATGATGAGCTTCAAAAGAGGCTCCTATCTCGTGTCTCTGCGGCTACGCCCGCCCGTATGGCGGCCGATTTACGCCCTTGCTTGCTCGATCTGCCCGATGAGCCAATCGCACCAGGCATCCATGCCCTCGCCCTTGCGCGCGCTCACGGCAAACCGCGGCGCCTGCGGATTGAGGTCATCGAGTGTCTTAGTATACCTATCCATGTCAAAATCGAAAGCCGGGGCCACGTCTACCTTGTTGAGCAGCTGTGCGCCGGCGTGCTGAAAGATGCCCGGGTACTTGACGGGCTTGTCGTCGCCCTCGGGCACCGAGAGAATCATGATGGACAGGTTCTCACCCAGGTCAAAGTCGACCGGGCAGACCAGGTTGCCCACGTTTTCGATAAAGATGACGTCGATGTTCTCCAGACCGACGGCCTGGTCGAAGGCGTCGACGGCCTCCATGATCATGTTGCCCTCGAGGTGGCACAGGCCGCCCGTGTTGATCTGGATGGCGGGCATGCCGGCTTCCTTCATGGTGATGGCGTCGACATCCGAGGCAATATCGCCCTCGATGACGGCACAGCGCAGGCCGGCCTTGTCGCGCAGGCGCTCGTTGGTGCCCAGGATCGTGGTGGTCTTGCCCGAACCGGGGCTCGACAAGACGTTAATCACATAGGTGTTTGTCTCTTTAAATCGTTGACGCAGCTGATCTGCCAGGCGCTCATTGCGCGACAGAATCGGCGACGCGATATCAATCGTTTTCTCGGCCATACTCGGCACTCCTTACTTTGGCCCCTTTATACCCCATCACCAGATGGCTAGTGGGCTAATCGTCGGGGGTTTCGATTTCGATACTTGCGATGTCGAGCTCGCGACCGTGCAGCAGGCGCACGCTGGCGCCGTCGCAGTGAGGGCAGCGGCAATGGAAGCGATCGTGCTCAAAGACCTCCCCGCAGTCCAGACACTCGCTTTGTGGATGGACTTCCTCCACGGCAAGCTCGCAGCCTCGCGTGAGCGGGTCCTCGTCGCGAAATGTCTCCCACGCAAAGTCGAGCGCCTCGCGCACAACTTCGGTCATATCCCCGATACGCAGCGTTACCAAAACGGCGCGCGAGGCCCCCGCCCCACGCGCCGCGCGAATCACTGTATCGAGTATGCCGTTGACAATGCCAACCTCGTGCATACCGATTTACTCCTCGTCGTCCTCATCGTCCGAGAACAGGTCCAGACGGCTCACAAACAAGCCCTCCTTGCCCTCGCGCGCGGTAATGACCACGCGGGCAATGGCGAGCGAAATCTCGTAGAGCGAGAGCAGGGCGCCGTACATGAGGCCCAGCGTAACGGGCGAGCCGTCGGGCGTGATCACAGCCGAGCCCACGAGCAGGCCCACGTACACGTAGCGCCAGGCGCCGCGGAAGGCCGCGTAGGACACGATGTGGAAGACGGACAGGTAGAAGATGATGAGCGGCAGCTCAAACGCCACGCCAAAGCCGATCATAAAGAGCAGCTCCATGTTGACGTAGTTCTCCAGGTCGGGCAGCGCCGTGGCGACGGCCGAGGTCTCGCCGATAAGCCACTCAAAGCCCGCCGGGATGATGATGAAATAGCAGAAGATGGCGCCCAGGAAGAACAGCACCGTCGAGGCGAGCACCG
This sequence comes from uncultured Collinsella sp., assembly GCA_900548495.1. GTDB lineage: Bacteria > Actinomycetota > Coriobacteriia > Coriobacteriales > Coriobacteriaceae > Collinsella. Next base: position 4,235 of record URKT01000066.1, read on the forward strand.
TGGGCACGACCCATTTGCGCTCGTTGGGACGCAGTGCCGGCAGGAAAAATGCCAGAATCTGCCAGATGATCATGGGCGTGCACATGACCACGGCCATCTTGATGGCCAGCGAGAAGCGCAGGCCAAAGCCGCCGAGCGTGGTGGTGATGTAGAACTTACCGTCCGGCACAAAGGAGCGGATGGGGTCTTCCAGGATGTCGAGCACCACGGGCGTGGCGAAATACAGCACGATGGCGGCGGCAAACACCGACACGACCACGATGGTCAGGCGGCGACGGAGCTCGCCCAGGTGATCGAAGAGCGGCATGCGCGCAGGTCCGATAGGCATTACTCATCGCCTCCCTTCGGGGCATCGGCGGTGGCAGCCTCGGCAACGGCCTCGTCCTCGGCCTCGAGCTCGCGAGCGAGCTGGTCGACGACGGCCTTGCGCTTGCGGGGACGACGGGCGTAGAGGTCAGCCGTCGTGGGCTCTGCCGGCTCGGGCTCGGACTCCGGCTCTGCAGCAGGCTCGGGCTCGACGACAGGCTCGGCGGCAGCGGAAGGCTCGGCGCCCTCGGCCTCGGACTCCTCAGCAGCACCCTCGCCCTCGGCGGCAGCCTCGCTCGCGGCCTTCTCGGCGGCAAGGCGGGCACGGCGCTCGGCAAAGGTCTCCTTCTTTGCGGGCACAGCCGTCTCGACGGCATCCTCGTCCGCATCGGAATCATCATCGACGGCAGCCTTCTTGGGCTTGACCGGGGCCGACGCGGCCTCGCTCACCGGGTCGATGATCTCGGACTGAACAACGGCCGTCATCTTTTCCTGCGTCTCGCGGAACTGACGGATGGCACGGCCGATCGTGCGGCCCATCTGCGGGAGCTTATCCGGGCCAAACAGCAAAAAGCCGAAGACCACGATGATCGCGAGCTCACCCTCTCCAATACCAAACACACATACCTCCAAGGCTCGATGTGAGTCGAGCCCGCACCGCGCCATTCGGCCGGAACTCGTCTATTCATTCGGTCAAGTATAGCGCCCGGACGCCAAAACGTCCGAGCGCATCACAAACATATGCCAAACGGCACGCCCTTTTGAGGGCAAAGGTTATGCAGCGGTAATCGAAATCTCCTGGTCGACACCCAACAGCTGAACCACGCGCATCACCGGGGGCTGCACATTGGTGCAGCTAAAGCGCTTGTCGTGGTCGGCCGCGTGGTGCGCGGCGCCCACGAGCACACCAATGCCCGTCGAATCGATGTAGCTCACCTGGGCAAAATCGAGCTCAACGGCCTCAGTGGGCTGCTCGAGCGCCAGGTCGATGGCATTGCGCAGGCTATCGGCGTTAGAGATATCGATCTCGCCGGCCACCTTAATGGTGTAGAGCTCTGGCGTGGGGTTGGTGGAAATACCCAAATCCATGTATACGCTCCTTTACGTATCGAAAGTGCGGATAGTACGGGAAGCCGCGCGTTAGGCGCGCTCGGCACGCGCAAGCTCGGCAGCGACGAGCTTGACGGCCAGCACCAGCACATCGAGCGCAGCCTCTAGGTCCTCGACCGTGGGATAGCTCGGCGCGATGCGGATGTTGGTGTCGCGCGGATCCTTGCCATAGGGCCAGGTGGCACCGGCCGGCGTGAGCTTAACGCCCAGGTCGGCGCAAAGCGCAGCAACCTTCCGGGCCGAGCCCTCGGGACCATCGAAGCTTACAAAGTAGCCGCCGCGGGGATGCGTCCAGGTGGCGCAACCCGTATCGCCCAGGCCCTCGGTGAGCTTGCGCTCAACGGCCTCAAAGCGCGGGCGCAAAAACTCGGCATGCTTTTTCATGTGCTCCTTGACCGCCTCGATGGTGGGAAGGAAGCGCACGTGGCGCAGTTGGTTGAGCTTATCAGCACTGATGAGGCCGGCCTTCAGGCGCTTGGAGAACTCGGCGATGACCGCGGGGCTCGCACCGATAAAGCCGATACCGGCGCCCGGGAAGGTGATCTTGGACGTCGAGACAAAGGCCACCACGCGGTCCTCGGTGCCCGCCGCGCGGGCAAGATCGAAGATGTTGGCGAGCTCGTCGGTCTCGTCGTACAGGTCGTGCACGCAGTAGGCGTTGTCCCAGAAGATGCGGAAATCGGGCGCGGCCGTGGGCATCTCGACCAGGCGACGCACGGTGTCCTCGCTAAAGGTGATGCCCGTGGGGTTGGAATACTTGGGCACGCACCAGATGCCCTTGATGGAATCGTCGGCGGCAACGAGGCGCTCGATTTCGTCCATATCGGGGCCGTTGTCGGTCATCGCGACGGGAACGTTCTCGATGCCCAAGTCGGCGGTGATGCCAAAGTGGCGATCGTAGCCGGGAACCGGGCACAGGAACTTGACCTTCTTGCCGTCGTGCGCTGCCTCGTAAGCCTCCCAGGGCTCGCTGCCGCACGAGCCACAGCGCCAGAACATGCCGGCGATGTCGTGCTCGATCAGCAGGCTCGACGAGCCCAGCACGAGTGTCTGTTCAGCGGGGCAGCCCAGGAACTCCCCTGCCAGCTTGCGTGCCGAGGGAATGCCCTCAAAGCAGCCGTAGTTGGAACAATCGACGTTGCCGTCGTGCAGATCGGCATCGGCATTGAGGATATCGAGCATGGGTCGAGAGATGTCCACCTGGGAGGGCGACGGCTTGCCGCGGGCCATATCGAGCGCCAGGCCCTTGGCCTTGACCTCGGCGACCTCGGCTTTGAGCACCTCGATGGCGGCATCGAGTTCGGTGGTTTCCATCTTCTGGTAGATCGTCTGCATGGGTGCGACCTTTCACGAAGCGGTACGTTGCATTTCTTCTAAGTATAGACCGCCACCGTCGCAACGTTATGAAGCCGTGATAGATTAAGTCCATCGCAATGAATTACGAATCGCCGCGCATGCCGGCATGAAGCGCCCAAGGAGGCACTATGGAGTACGGATCGTTCCAGGCCGAGGAATTCGGCGACCTGCAGCGCCTGGTCGACGGACTGTTTTACGACCGCCACGCCATCGACCGCCTGGATCTGATCGTACAGGCCGAAATCTTGGACCTGGCGCCCGATCTCATGGAAATCGTGAACCTGCTACCGCCCGGCTATTACGACCGCCAGTCACTTTGCGACCAGCTCAACTCCGCCTTGGCCGCCCACGGCTGGGGCGCCATCTACGGCACCGTGGAATAAACCTAGTCATTGGGGCCTGTGGTCAAAAAATAGCAAATATGAGTACTGTTACTTTTTTAGTAACAGCGATTTTGAATTAAAAAGGCCAGTCTTGGCCTTTTGTGTCCGGTTTTGGAAGGATGCATCAGCATTTTTCGTCCAGCCACGCAATCGTTAATGCACAGACAGAATAGATTTGTACATTATTTTTCGCGCCTAAAATGAAACGCCGTTTGTGACAGTACTCACAAACGGCGTTTTTTGGCCACTGGGGTGTCCGGCAGGTGGCAAGTACCACTCAAAACCGCGTTTTACACGCGCTCGAGCAGGCTCTGGCGTCTGTTTCTACGCGCCTACTCGTTCTTGGGCGCGGGGTGCTTGCAGATCACACTCATGTAGATCATGCCAAGTACGGCCGCGGTGACAGAGCCGGCGAGAATAGCGGCCTTGGCAGCCAGAACCTCAAACTGGGCCGTCGGGAAGGCGAGGCCGCTGATGAGAATCGACATGGTAAAGCCGATACCGCCCAGAATGCCCACGCCGGCAATCATATGCCAGTTGACATTGTGCGGCAGCTCGCAGGCCTTGAGCTTGACCAAGGCGAACGTCATGCCAAAGATACCGATCGGCTTACCCAGCAGCATGCCAAAGTACACGCCGAGCGTCACCGGGTCGGTGAGCAGCGTGCTCATGTCCACGCCCACTAGGCGAACCTGCGCGTTCACGAACGCAAAGATCGGCAGAATCACAAAGTTGACCGGCGTGGAGATCAGACGCTCCATGCGGATGAGCGGCGGGGTCACGCGGTGCATGACGCGCTCGACTTTGGTGGTCGAGACGGTAAAGTCATGCTGGCCCAGGATGTGCGCCTCGTCGTCGTAGCGGTCATCGAGCAGCGGCAAGCACTCGCCCAGCCAATCGGTGAGGCTATCAAGCTTAACACCGCACTTGGCCGGGATGGTGAAGGCCAGGATGACGCCAGCAAGCGTAGCGTGCACGCCGCTCTTGAACATGCAGAACCACAACAGCAGGCCCAGTACCGAATACGGGGCAAGGCGGTAATGCTGCGTCTTGTTGAGCCACACGAGCGCACAGGTCACAAGCGCGGCGGCGCCCAACCAAAACGGATTGGGGCTCTGACCGTAGAAGATGGCGATGGCGGCGATGGAGATGAGGTCGTCGGCGATGGCGAGCGTCGAGAAGAACACGCGCACGCCGTTGGGCACGCGGTTGCCCAAAAGCGACAGCACGCCCAGCGCAAAGGCAATATCGGTTGCCATGGGAATGGCCCAGCCGTTGTGCGCGCCGGCATGGTTAAAGATCAGATAGATGCAGGCGGGAACGACGACGCCGCCCACGGCCGCCAGCATGGGAAGCATAGCCTGGCGCGGGTTCTTGAGCTCGCCAACTGTCATCTCGTACTTAAGCTCAATGCCCACCAACAAAAAGAAGATCGCCATGAGGAAGTCGTTGACGAAAAGCTCAACGGTGAGACCGGCCGTAAGGTTGCCCAGACCCACATACAGCGGGGTCTCCAAAAAGTGATGGATGGCCTCGTAGGCATCGGTGTTGGCGCAAATGACGGCGGCGATGGCGGCGAAGACCATGACGGCGGCGGAAATCGTGCCGTTCTCGGTGATGCGCTCCCAAATGTCGTGGCGCTCAAAACGCTTGCGCTCACGGACGTTGAACAGCTGCTCGGGTGCTGCCATGGGCGGCTCCTTTCACGGGAAAGCTCCCGTCTTAAAAAAGCACGGCCCGCCCAAGTGGCGGCGCCGCGCTCTAACGTATTACGCTTGCATCTAGCCTACCCTGCACGACAAGCGCGCAAGCGTGGCCGAAAAGCGGAACCACAGGTTGAACATTATTTGCTCAACGGCACGGGCACGCCTGTCCAAGAGACGACGCGGCGCCGTGCACAAAAAACGACCGGAGCGCGGGGCGTCCGCGATCCGGTCGTGGCGTTTGGTCAACTAAACCTAGCAGGCGGCCATGATGGGGGCAGCGACCTGCTTCTTACGGGAGAGGACGCCCGGCATCCAGACGCCGTCGTGCTCGTCGGCAATGCCCAAGCCCTTCTGAGCAGCCTCGGTCTCGCCCTCGAGCAGGACCTGCGAGCCCTCCTCCATGATGTCGGTGATGCACAGGACGATGCCGTCAGCATCCTTCTCGGCGGCATAGGCGCGCATGGCCTCGCGAATCTCGTCGATCATGCCGAGTGCGCGGGTCTTGTCGACGGTCTCGTACTGGCCGATGAGCAGCTTCTTGCCGGCGGGCTCGAACATCTTGATGTCGTTGCCGACCATCTCGGCTGCGGTGAAGGAGCCGGACGGACGGGTGAGGAAGACCTCCATGCCAAACTTGACCGGGTCGACGCCCACCTGATCGCCGAGCTTGGCGGCGACGGCGCGGTCGACATCGGTGGTGGTGGGGCTCTTGAGCATAAGCGTGTCGGTCATCATGGCCGAGAGCAGCAGCTTGGCCTGGACGTCGGAAAGCTCAACGCCGAGCACGCCGGCGAGCTTGGTGACGATGGTGCAGCTGGAACCCCAGGGCAGGCAGATGTAGTGCAGCGGGCCGGCGGTCTCGAAGTCGCCGATGCGGTGATGATCGACAACGCCAAAGACCGTGGCGTCCTTAAGGCCGGCGACGGACTGGGCAGACTCGTTGTGGTCGGTGAGGACGACGAGCTGACCGGCCTCGACGGACTCGATCACGCGGGGCTCGGCGATGCCGGCGTCGGCGAGCAGCTTGGCGGACTCTGCCGGAAGCTGACCCAGGGCGCAGGCCTCGTAGGTGTTGCCGGCATACTCAACCTGGTTGAGCAGCTGGGACAGGACGACGGCGCTCATGATGGCGTCGTTATCGGGGTTCTGGTGACCAAAGACAAGAACGTTTGCCATGGATATCCTCCACTTGATATGTGTACTTGGACGTAGCTATGGTAGCACGCTGGCGCCGAACCTTCGCAGACGGAAGGGCCACGGCATATTTTGGGGCGCAGGCACGGGGGCCAAGGCTGTCCCTTTTGCACCATGTTGGTGCAATGTAACCTGTCCCCCTTGCACCAGCTATTTACCGGCAGCGCGCAGGGCTACGTAGGCAGCACCGATGATGCCGGCGTCGTTTCCGAGCGAAGCGACCTTAATAGGCGTCTCGCGCGAGGCGGAAAGCGCGTACTGCTTAAAGTGCTCGCGAACCTTGTCGAGGTAGACATCGGCCGAGGCGGAGGCGCCGCCGCCGATGAGGAACATCTCGGGATCAACCACGTTGGCAATAAGCGCCAGTGCGCGGCCGAGATAGTCGGCCATGGTATCGGCCGCGGCCAGCGCGAGCTTGTCGCCCTCGCGACAAGCCTGGAACACGTCCTTGGAATCGGAGGGGCCGGTCAGCTCGATGGGCTCGACGCCCGCCTTCTTACACTCGGCAAGGTAGTTGCTCACCACGCCGGTGGCGCTGGAATACTGCTCCAGGTGGCCATGGCCGCCGCAGCCGCAGGTGCGCTCCTCGGCCGGGTTCAGGCACATGTGGCCAATCTCGCCGCCAGCACCCACAACGCCCGATACAACGTCGCCGTTAACGATAACGCCGCCGCCCACGCCGGTACCAATGGTGACCATCACCACGTTCTGTACGCCCTTGGCAGAGCCGAGCCAGGCCTCGCCCATAGCAGCAGCGTTGGCGTCGTTCTCGTACTTAACGACCGCGTCGGGGCAGTGCTCCTGGATGGCGATCTTGAGCTCGGGCAGGTTGATGGCGATGTTCGCCTTGACCTTGGCATCGCCCGATGCCGGGATGGGGCACGGAACGGCCAGGCCAATGCCCGACACAAAGGCACGCGGAATCTGGGCCTTGGCGACCACCTGGTCGATAGCCTCGGTCACCGCGGCAAAGCCCGCAGCGTCAACGATGGGAGGCGTGGGCACGCTGGCCTTGGCAAGCAGGTTTCCGTCCTCATCGAACAGACCCTCCTTGACCGAGGTGCCGCCGACGTCGATGCCGATGTAATACTGCTTAGGTTCCATGGGAGCCCGCCTTTCTCGTTTAAACATTGCCTGTATGGTACCGCTCCCAAGGCAAAAACCTACCAAAAAGGACAGGTTTGTTTTGGCAGGTTTTATCTGGGGAAGCGCAGAGTACGAGATTCGGTTCGCTGGGTGTTATATCGGTTCGGCCCCGTCCTCGGACCGATCATTTCTCAACACGACACTACTCAGATGTTTATCATTTAAAACGCTCTAATTTTACAAGCGGGGCGACTTTTAAGGTAGCGCGCAGAGATGTGGTGTAAGAGGCGGGGCATACCCCGCCTCTTCCCTTT
>URKT01000067.1 GCA_900548495.1 uncultured Collinsella sp.
GGGCATGCGGGCATGGCGACTCCTTTGCATTTGGCGAATCCGCTCCATTGTAATGTTGCAGCTCTCAACACGCCGCGCGCCGGAGCTCGAAATCGATTGGAAAGGCTGCGCGGTGCGGCCTCGCTTGCTCCAATACATGTACATCAGCCTCCAAAAGCTGCAAATAATGACATGTTTGGAGGCTGATGTACATGTTTGGCCGGGGCGGTGGAGTGTCGGTTTCTTGTCGACAAGGAAAATCGCGCTCATCACGCGCCGTCACACTCGCGCAGCCTGCGATGTGCTAGCGTTTGGGTGAACAAAACGAGCCCGCGCGGAAAGGATCCAGACCGTATGCAATGCGATAGCACATCCCCGCTGTCTCGCGAGACTGATGCGCCCGAAACTATCGTCAAACTGGAGTGCGACATCGATGATGCGTCGCCCGAGGTGCTTGCCTACGCTGCCGATTGCCTGCGCAAGGCCGGCGCCCGCGAGGTGCATTGGTTGCCGCTTTACTGCAAAAAGGGCCGCCCCGGCTGGCAGCTGCAGGTAATCTGCTCGCACGATGATATCGAGCGCTTGCAGACGATTATCTTTTTGGAGACCACGACCAACGCCATTCGTCGCCAGGTGATGGAACGCGTTTGCCTGCCACGCCGCTTTGAGCGCGTAACGACGCCATGGGGCGAGGTATCCGTTAAGGTGGCGACCCTGCCCGACGGCAGCGAGCGTGCAGCGCCCGAGTACGAGGACTGCGCCCGTCTCGCTCGCGAGCATAATGTGCCGCTCCAGCGCGTGATGCGGGCGGCCCAGAGCGCGGCACTGCGATTTGAATAACGCGGCTGGTGGCGACATCCTGCGCCTAGCCATATCAACCCCATTCGAAAGGATCTCCCCATGAAATACCTCATCGCCTCCGACATCCACGGCTCGGCATACTGGGCCGAGCGCCTCTGCGCCGCCATTGAGTCCGAGCAGCCCGACCGCATCGTCCTGCTGGGCGACCTGCTTTATCACGGTCCGCGCAACGACCTGCCGCGCGACTATGCTCCCAAGCGCGTGATTCCGCTGCTCAACGCCCTAGCCGACCGCATCATCGCGGTGCGCGGCAACTGCGACGCTGAGGTCGACCAGATGGTCCTCGACTTCCCCGTCATGGCCGACTACGCCACGCTGTTTGACGAGACCGGCCGCGAGCTGTTCCTGACGCACGGCCATGTCTTTGGCGCCGGCATGCACAACAGCGTCGACCACGCGCCCGCGTTGCCCGAGGGCTCCGCGCTCGTCTACGGTCACACGCACGTCAAGGTCAACGAGGAGAGCGCCGCGCACCCGGGCCTGTGGCTCTTCAACCCCGGCAGCGTGAGCATCCCCAAGGACGGCACGCACAGCTACGGCATCTACGAGGGCGGAGCGTTCCGCCACGTGATCCTGGAGGAGGACTAACCATGGCGCAGCACATGGCTCAGCAAAATGCCGAGGGCTCGCGCGATCTGTCCACGCTGGTCGACGCGTCGGCCGAGCTACAACATCTGGTGCAGACCGTCTGGCGCTTGCGTCAGCCCGACGGCTGCCCGTGGGACCGCGAGCAGACGCACCGCAGCATCGGCAAGAACATGATCGAGGAGGCCTACGAGGCGCTCGACTGCATCGAGGCGGACGACGCGGTTCACCTGCGCGAGGAACTGGGTGACGTGCTCATGCAGGTCGTGCTGCATGCGCAGATTGCTGCCGACGCCGGCGAGTTTACGCTGGCCGACGTGGCACGCGATATCGACGCCAAGCTTATCCGCCGTCATCCGCACGTGTTTGGCGATGCGGATGCCGACAGCTCCGACGAGGTACTCAAGATTTGGGACGAGGTCAAGCTTGCCGAGAGGGCTGCCAAGGACAAGGCCGTGGCGGCGGGCGAGGCCGCGCCCGAGGGTCTGCTCGATGGCGTGCCCACGCATCTGCCGGCGTTGATGCAGGCGCAGAAGGTGTCACGCAAGGCGGCCGCCGTAGGCTTTGAGTGGGAGACGGTCCAGGACGTGTGGGACGAGGTTGCCGAGGAGCGTGCCGAGTTTGAGGCCGAGGCCCCTGGCTCGCCCGAGCGCGAGATGGAGTTTGGCGACCTGCTCTTTGCCCTGGTCAACGTTGCGCGCAAGGAGGGCATTGACGCCGAGAGCGCCCTTCGTGCCAGCACGGCAAAGTTCCGCCGTCGCTGGGCCGCGATGGAGCAGATGGCGGCCGATGCTCACGTGGATCTTGCCGAGCTTTCGACCCACGGCCTCAACGACCTGTGGGATGCCGCAAAGGCGGAAGAGTAAGACTGCGGGAACGACAGGCTGACACGCCTCATCGTTCCCGCTAAATTTTTCGAAAAACAAGTGTATCCCTCGGCTAACTTAGGGCATAATGCAAAAAGTGCGACATGGCTAACTTACGGAGGCGCACCGACGGTGCGCGGTCAGCCGGTCGCTTGCATCCACTACGTTTCCAAGTGAGAGGGAGACAACATGAGCGATATTTTGGACGTCTACGGTCGCGAGGTGCTCGACAGCCGCGGCAATCCCACCGTCGAGGTCGAGGTTGTGCTCGAGGACGGCAGCTTTGGCCGCGCAATGGTGCCTTCGGGTGCTTCGACCGGCGCCTTTGAAGCCTGCGAGCTGCGCGATGGCGACAAGGGCCGCTACCTGGGCAAGGGCGTTTCGCAGGCCGTCGAGCATGTCAACAACGAGTGCGCTAACGCCGTCGTGGGCCTCGATGCCTTCGACCAGCGCGCCGTCGATGCCGCGCTGATTGCCGCGGACGGTACCCCTAACAAGACCAAGCTCGGTGCCAACGCCATCCTGGGCGTGTCGCTGGCCGTTGCCCGCGCCGCTGCCGAGTCGGCGGGCCTGTCGCTGTACCAGTACCTGGGCGGCGTCAATGCCCACCTGTTGCCCACGCCCATGATGAACATCCTCAACGGCGGCGTGCATGCCGACAATAACGTTGACTTCCAGGAGTTCATGATCATGCCCGTGGGTGCTCCGAGCTTTGTCGAGGGTCTGCGCTGGTGCGCCGAGGTCTACCACACCCTCAAGGGCGTGCTGCACGAGGCCGGCCTGGGCGGCGGCGTGGGCGACGAGGGCGGCTTTGCCCCCAACCTTAAGACCAATGCCGAGCCGTTCGAGTACATCACCAAGGCCGTGGAGAAGGCCGGCTTTAAGCCCGGCGTCGACTTCATGTACGCCATGGACCCGGCCTCGACCGAGTTCTACAACGCCGAGACCGGCATGTACGAGCTCAAGGGCGAGGGCGTGGAGTACACGAGCGCCCAGATGGTTGATTACTGGGAGAAGCTCGTCGACACCTATCCCATCATCTCCATCGAGGACGGCATGGCCGAGGAGGACTGGGACGGCTGGGTCGAGCTTACCCGCCGCATTGGCAATAAGGTGCAGCTCGTAGGCGACGACCTGTTCGTCACCAACACCGAGCGCCTCAAGAAGGGCATCGAGCTGGGTGCCGCCAACGCGATTCTGGTCAAGGTCAACCAGATCGGCACGCTCACCGAGTCGCTCGAGGCCATCGAAACCGCCAAGGAGGCCGGCTATGCTTGCATCGTGAGCCACCGCTCCGGCGAGACCGAGGATTCCACAATCGCCGACCTGGTCGTGGGTGTCAACGCCGGCCAGATCAAGTCGGGCGCCCCGTGCCGCAGCGACCGTATCGCCAAGTACAACCAGCTCATCCGCATCGAGGACGAGCTCGAGGGCAGCGCGCGCTACGCCGGCAAGGCCGCGTTTTACAACATTCGCTAAACAAGTGGTGCTCGGGGGGGCGGGGTTGACTCGGCTCCGCTCCATTTCTGATGGCCGTCATTGGGCGCTGGGCCGTGTGGCTCAGCGCCTTTTTTATGTCGAGCAAAGGCTGTCGAAGGAGGTGCGCGCGCTCGTGCTATAACTAGAATACTTAGCGCAAACAAACCTCAACCGCACAAGGCGCACATGGATCAGATTTACGACAACAGGTACTATTCCGCCGGTTCGCGTGAGCCGTCGCCTCGCCGTGCGCGCACGGTGCAGCTCGGTGGGTCCGCCTACGCCGGCGCCGACCGCTCCACGCAGCGCCCGACAAGTACCTCGCGCCCCAATGCTCATGTGAATACTTCGGCAGATGGACCGGTGCGCCCGGCACGTTCGACACATGCGTCGCGTCCCTCGGCCCAGACGCACGACAGGTCGAGCAGGCCTTCGAGCCGTCTTTCGGGCTCGGACTTTATGCGCTACGCCAACGACAATGCGGTGGTCAAGGCGATCTATGACTTTACGCATGGCTCTCTGCGTCCGCTGTTTATCGGTATCGTGGTGGCGCTGGCGCTCGTGAGCCTGTATTTTCCCGTACGCGACCTGTACGTGGCAAAACGCTCGAGCGACATCTTGGCCAAGCAGGTCGAGATTCGCCAGCAATACAATGATGAGCTGCAAAAAAGCGTCGACAAGCTGCTCTCGGAGGAGGGTATCAAGGACGCGGCGTCCGAGGACCTGGGCCTGGTGATGCCCGGCGAGAAGAGGATTGAAGTGCAGGGCCTGGACGGCGATTCGGATGCCTCGTCGAGCCAGAAGTCTTCGAACGCCAAGAAGGCCAGCGAGGTGGCCAAGGAGATCGAAGAGGTCGGCAAGGACGCGCCGTGGTACATTCAGACGCTCGACATGCTGTTTGGGTTTAACGGCGTCGAGGGTCAGACGGTCGTGTCCAACGGCAAATAGCGCCCGGAGGGGAGCTCGCAATGACAAATTGCAAACGCTATAAGGTGGCCGCGATCGACCTGGGAACGGTGTCGTCGCGACTGGTGTTGGCCCAGGTCGAGGGCGGGGCAATCGTGGAATCGTCCAAGCATACCGAGATTACCGATCTGGGTGAGGGCGTGGACGCGACGGGCCGCTTTTGCGAGGCGGCCGTTGAGCGCGTGCTCGCTGCGTGCCGCATGTTTGTGGACGAGGCTCGTGCCTTTGGGGCCGCGTGCATCTGCACCACCTGCACGAGCGCCGCGCGTGATGCGTCCAACGCAGCACTGCTGCTGGACGGCCTGCGCGATCTGGGGCTTGAGCCACAGGTGATTCCGGGCGAGGTCGAGGCACGCCTGACGTTTTTTGGCGTGGCGCACGACTTTGCCGGCGAGCGCATCATTGTTGCCGATTCGGGCGGCGGATCCACGGAGCTCGCGACGGGCGTCTATGCGCCGGAGCGTGGCGTCTTTGCGCTAGAAGGGACGCGCTCGCTGGACATTGGCTGCCGCCGCGTGACGGAGCGGTTTTTCTCGACGCTGCCACCCGCACGCGGCGAGCTTGCTGCCGCTGCCGCGTGGGCAGGCGAGCAGTTCGCCGCCTATTTTGAAGGCCTGCCCAGCGACTTTGAGCGCGCCGAGCGCCTCGTTGCGGTGGGCGGTACCGTCACCACGCTCGTGGCGCTGGTCCACGAACTGGAGCCGTACGACTCGAGCTTTGTGCACCTGCGCGAGCTTTCGCTGGACCAGGTTTCGGCCGCTATCGAGCGCATGTCCACGTTGGACGTGGAGGGCATCGCCGCGCTGCCGGGCGTGCAGCCCAAGCGCGCGGGCGTGATTCTCGCTGGCGCCGTGGTGATTCGCGAGCTCATGCGAGCCGGCGGCTACGACACGCTCACCGTAAGCGAGAACAGCCTACTCGCTGGCATGGTCGCCACCATCAACGAGGTTCTCGACGGCGCGACTCCCACCATCGCCTGGACCCCCAGCCTCAGCGCCCTCTAAATAAGTTGCGGTGAAATACGGACTACAATCGCCCTTTCGGGCACCAAACAGTCCCTATTCCACCGCAACTCAACAGCCGGCACCTGGGGACAGTCCTTGCGGGGCGTCCCCACAGCGCCTATGCCAGCTTGTCGATCTGCCCAATCTCCCAAAGCGGAATATTGACGAGCATGCCCTCGTCTCTATATGCCGCCAGGGAGCTCCTCACGCAACGCTCGAGTTTGAATTTTTCGCAGGCTATTTTCAGACTCTTCGCTTTAAGGTTCTCTGCTGCCTTGACCTCAAGCGGAAGCACGGTTCCCGCATGGTCGATGGCAAAGTCGGTTTCGGCATTGCCGGAGGTAGAGGACCAATACGCGGGAGTTTTGTCCTGGAGCAAGAGCTCTTGCGCGACGTATTGTTCGGTCAGCGAACCTTTGAACTCGGTAAAAACAGCGGATCCGTTAAGAACGACGGCCGGAGAGAGACCGGAGAGCGCTCCGAGGATGCCGGTGTCGATGCAGAACAGTTTGAAGCCCGAGAGGTCTTCGTAGCTCGAGAGCGGCGCCTTTAGAGCGGAAACACGTGGCACCTTATGAACGATTCCGTAGTCCGTGAGCCACTGGAGGCTTTCCTCGAAATCGCGTGCGCGCGCTCCGGGACGAAGGGCGCCATAGACAAACTTCTTGTTCTCCTTTGCAAGCTGGCCGGGAAGGGATTTCCAAACCAACCTCATGCGCTCGACGATGCGGGCGGGTGCATGTTTGCCAAAATCGGATTCGTAAGCCTCGATGATTTGCTGTTGAAGCCTTCGGGCTTCGATGAAGTCGCGTGTCTCGGCGAAAGTGGAGACAACTTCGGGCATACCGCCGACAACAAGGTATTCCTTGAGCAAGTGCTCGAGCTTTTCGGTAACGTTTGTTAGAAGGTTCATGTCTGCGGCAAGGATGGCGTCGGCGAGTGGGTTGCCGTCGACGGCACGAACGAACTCAGCAAACCCCATGGGACGCATGGTGAGCTGGTCGATTTTGCCGACGGGAAATGACTCGTTTTCGCGTCGGAGCGCGAGGCCCATATAGGAACTGGCTGCTACGATGTGGTATTCGGGTGCAAGCTCGTTGAAGTACTTGAGCGAGGTGATCCCGCGTGGCGCCTCTTGGATCTCGTCGAAGATGATGAGCGTGTCTTCCGGCGTTACGGTTTGGCCACGTAGGAGTTCTATCTGGGAGATGATGCGCTTGGGGTCGAGGTTCCCATCGAACAGCGAGCGTGTGCTCGGCTCGAGCATAAAGTCAAAACGAATGACGTTTCGATACTGCTGGCTTGCGAATTCGTTAAGAAGCCAAGTCTTTCCTGTCTGGCGGGCTCCCTTAAGCAAGAGAGGTTTGCGATTCGCCCTTGATTTCCAAGCGATAAGTTCACTCATAAGCTGTCGCTGCATATTGCCTCCCAACCCTCTCGGCTAGTATAAGGCCATTTGGGAGTTTCCATCGGAAAATGTGCGAGACAGCCACGTTTTTCCATCGGAAAATGTGGGAGACAGCCACGTTTTTCCATTGGAAAATGTGGGAACACAAACCTAAGTTGCGGTGGAATAGTTCCTAAATGGGCTGGTAAACTGCCAAAACAGGAACTATTCCACCGCAACTTAGAGCCCCACCGGCGTGTAAAAGAAACGAGCCCGCATCCCTTGGGGACACGGGCTCGAAAGCTCCATATGGTAGGGGCGGTGGGACGTCCGCGCATTTGCTGCGCAAATACGCACCGGCTTCGGACGCTGCGCGTCCGCTTAACGCTCGCCCCCTCGCGGGTTCGAGTCCCACCGGCATCTAAAAGAAGCGAGCCCGCATCCCTGAGGAACACGGGCTCGAAAGCTCCATATGGTAGGGGCGGTGGGACTCGAACCCACAATCCTTGCGGCGAGAGATTTTAAGTCTCCTGCGTATGCCAATTCCGCCACGCCCCCGTGAGACTAGAAGTCTAGCACAAGCCGTCCGTTACGCGTTGACGGCCATCGAGTGTTGGCCCGACTTCTCCAGGAACTCCTGGAACTTGGCTTCGTCGCCCTTGTTCTGGTACTGCAGGGCTAGCAGGTACTCCAAGCGGCAGCGCTTGACCGGGTCGTCGCCGACATCCTCGAGCATGCGCTCCAGCTCGGGAATGTCGTTGTGGCGCTTGAGGATCATCGTGTCGTACATCAGCTGACACTCGTGCGCAACTGCCTCGGCCTGACCGCCCTCAAAGCCCTTGATCTCGTGCAGAAGCTCCTTGGACTTTTTGCGGTCCTCCTGGCCAACGTAGTAGTTAAAGGCTTTGATCACCAGGTCGACGCGCTGCATCTTGGGCAGATTGAGCCCCAGCAGCAAATCGAACATCTCATCGGCGCGCTTGTGGTCCTCGCGCAGCAGATAGGAGTTCAGGCGCAGGTAGTCGCGGTTGTAGCGCGGGTACAGCATGCTGGTGAGTTTGCCGTCGAGCAAACGATCGAACTCGTCCCACTGCTTGGCAGCCATAAGCTGCTGCAGGCGCTTAAACGTGGTGCGTTTTTTGACGCTAAAGAACACCGACACGGCGATGCAGATGATAACGACGGCGGTCCAGAGGGTGCGGGAATCGGGCATATTAGGGTCCTTAGTCGCTCATAAAGCGAGCGGTATGACAACACGTACTAGATGTATTATACGCAGCGCGCAAGCAAACTGGCATAAAAGCTCATCGAGGCCGAGTGCCATCGCTCGCTGCGGTACACTTACCTAAAGTAAACCATGAAGGGAGACATTACCTATGAAGAAGATCGTTTTGGCTTGCGGTGCTGGCGCTGCTACTTCCACGCTCGTTGCCCAGAAGGTCGCTACTCTGCTCGACGCCAACGGTTATGCCGACAAGTACGAGATCGTGCAGTGCGCCATCTCCGAGGCCAAGGATTACTGCGACGAGGGCGCTGACCTGCTGATCGCCACCACCGTTGCCCCCGAGGGCCTCACCTGCCCGTACGTGAGTGGCGTGCCCTTCATGACCGGCATGAACCGCGTTGCCGCCGAGAAGGCCGTTCTCGACGTCATGGCTCAGTAGGCGCTGACTGCATGAGTGAGCAGAACGCCAACCCGGTAGAGCTCTTTGGTATGCGCGTTGCCCATGTGGGCATTAACGCCACCGACCCGGCAGACGCCCTGGAGATCGCGGAGCTGTTCTCGACGATGATGGGCCTGCCCGTCACCGAGACCCCGGTTTCGTACTTTAACGATTCGCTGGTCGAGATCATGAAGCAGAACGGTCGTGGCACCAAGGGCCACATCGGCTTTGCCGTTAACGACATCGATGCAGCTGAGAAGTGGTTTGCCGAGCGCGGGCTCGAGGTCAACGAAGAGTCGCGCGCGCTGCTGCCCGACGGTGGTACCAAGCTCGTGTACTTTAAGCGCGAGTTCGCCGGTTTCGCCGTGCACCTGTGCCGCGAATAGCGCACAAGCTGCCATAGCTAGCAAAAAGGGATAGGGCCGCGTGGCCCTATCCCTTTATTTATGCCGAGGGGCTTCCTACCGCGGCAGGCGAATCGTAAAGCGGCTGCCGACGCCCTCGACTGAGGTCACGCCAATGACACCGCCATGGCTATCGACGATCCACTTGGCAATGGCAAGCCCCAGGCCCGAGCCCTGCGCGCCGGCATTGCGTGCGTTGTCGGCGCGGTAGAACCGTTCAAACGCGTGAGCTGCGGATTCCTGGTTCATGCCGATGCCCTCGTCCTCAACGCTTATGTCGATTGTGCCCGCGCCCGCATCCGGCGTTATGCCAAATGTGACGGTCGTTCCCGCGTCCGAATACTTGGCGGCGTTTTGCACGATCACGCGTAGCGCCTGCTTCACGAGTGCCACGTCGACGGGCGCGTCGCAGCGCGGGTCGCTGGCAAGCGCAGCGTCAGAAGCCAGCCGATACGTGTGCTCGGTATCGATCATCTGCGATTCTTCGCATACCTCGCTGACCAGTGCAGCCAAGTTGGTATGCGCACGCCGCAGGACCGTGCGCCCGGCATCGCCGCGTGCCAAAAACAGCAGCTGCTCCACGAGCTCTTGCATGTGCTCGCTTTCGGCCTTGAGGGACGCGATGGATTCTGCCAGCACGTCCGGGTCGTCTTTGCCCCAGCGATCGAGCATGTTTACGTAACCCTGAATCACCGCGATGGGCGTGCGCAGCTCGTGGCTCGCATCGTTGACAAAGCGCATCTGCTGCAGCTTGGCCTCTTGCATCTGGCGCAGCAGGCGGTTGAGTGCGACCTCGATGCTTGCCAGGTCGGCGTCGCCGGTGGTGACGCTCGGCGAGTCGACGCTTGCGCGCTCGATGGCCTGCTCCAGTGTTTCCATTTTGCCGCCGGCGAGTTGCATGCGGCCGAGTTCGTCCACGCGCAGGGCCAGATCGTTGAGCGGCGCCATGGTGCGGCGCACGCGGCGGGCGCCGCCGAGCATGTTGAGCACGCTGATGACCTGCCAACCCACAACGACAAGGTAGAGAGGCCATAGCGTGACGAGGTCCTGCGCGAGGGGGAAAGTCTTGGTGGTACGCGCAAGCTCGACGGTATAGGTGAGCGTTGTCAGGTCCCAGCCGCGCGCGGGCGTCAGCGTCATGCCGCGAACGGTGGCGCTGGGGATCCATCCTGCGGTAAACGCGCCGTTGGGCAGCGTCTGGTTGTATCCATAGACAAGGATCGCCGCCACAATCACTACTAGCAGCAGGTCGAGCCAAACGTAGCTCATCAGGCGGCGCCACATATAGCTCCAGTTGATGGCGCGGGCGATGGAGGTGACGCGCTTGGCCTCGGCGTTACGCGCGGCAGACATAGCCCACCCCGCGCACGGTCTGGATGATGCGGACGCCGCCGGCGTCCTCGATCTTGGCGCGTAGATGCGCGATGTGCACGTCGACGTTGTTGGTGTCACCCATGTATTCGTAGCCCAGCGCTTCGTGCGCGATGCGTTCGCGCGTGAGCACGGTCTCGGCATGCGCCATAAGCAGGGCGAGGACATCGAACTCGCGGGCCGTGAGCGCAATGGGCGAGCCGCCGACCGTGACTTCGCGGCGGTCGGGGTCGAGCGCAACCGAGCCCACGGCGAGCGTGGCGGGGGAGAGCGAGGCGGAAACCTGGGTCGAGTCACTGACCGGGGGTATCGCGGTGGCGCCGACACCCGTGCCGCCTGCCGCGCCCGTCCCGATGCCGCCAACGCCCGAAGCCGCCCGCACGGCCTCCGAGCGCTTCAACGCCACGCGGATCCGTGCGAACAGCTCCTCAATGGCAAACGGCTTGGTCAGGTAATCGTCGGCGCCGGCATCGAGCCCGGCCACCTTGTCCATCACGGCATCTGTCTCTTCTGAGGAATATATTTTAACCGGACCATATTCATGCACAATTTCTGTTATCTTATCCTCTTCTACCGGAATGCTTCGAATTTTTTCCATATTTTCAATAATAATCTCGCATCCTCTTCCCCAGTTTTGTCTGCAGTCACAGGCTGCATGAAGGATATCTTCTTCCTTTTGTTCCAGTTCTGTCACATGCATTGGGATTTTGCAGATATGCGAGTGTTTTTCTGTTATGATTTCACTGGATAATCTCAAGATTCCGCATACTCTGGTATTCCTGCTGGAATTACCGAGATGGATTACATATTCCTGTCTCTTATACACATCTGACGCTGCCGACGACG
>URKT01000068.1 GCA_900548495.1 uncultured Collinsella sp.
GCAATCGCAAGAAGATGACGGGGCGGAATGTCAATCCTGGTCTAACAGAGCCAAAAATAAAGTCCCAAGCGCTAAAAGTGTTCGCCCGGTGGTAAACCCACACCTTAACCGACGCTGCTAAATCGTTTTAGCAAGAGCCAGATCAACCGCGTTTTCGGAAGTGCGGGGAAAAATTGCTTACCCCCGAGCACAAGTCCTTTTATTTCAACAAAACCCCTGATAAAGTTGGCTTAAATACCGCTTGTGCCTGACCTATTTGTCTTTTTCACCGCACTTCCGAAACGGATAGCTTTTCTAACCCAAACAACGCTCAAACGATCGGATCGCTATGTCATTTCTTGCCTGCGGACCCACGGCTTTTCAGTACTATCGCATCCCGCCCCAAATACTGGGACTCTATCCGGCAATCCTGCCGCCCGACCATGACCATCGCTTGGTGCATTACTCAAAACAACCGGTATTTAAAGACTTGCTCGGCACACCAGTTTGGAGATTCGTGAGCGAAAGGAAACAGCGCGCGAACGGAAAGCTATTTCATAGCCGTCTGCTAACCCAAGAGCCGCCTCCTGGGTCGTTTAGACAGACTGAACATGGATTTGATGTCACTTCACCGGAGTTCACGCTGCTCAGCCTTGCCACGCAGGTCTCACGCAACCAGTTACTCATGGCATGCTACGAGATGTGCGGCTCCTTTGCAGTGTTTAAGCCCTGCGAGCGAACGCAACAACAACTCGATGAAGCTATTTCGCTTAAGTTCATTCCGCCCAACTGCGGCTGGGAGCGAGTTAACGACACCAAGGGCAATGACACCAACTTGTGGAAGCGCACGCCGCTTCTTACCGCAACGGATATCGCCGCGTTCGCCAAGCAAGCCGCAGGCCTGCGCGGCGTCAAACAACTGCGCTGGGCGGCCGAGCACATGACGGGACAGGCCGCCTCGCCCTTCGAAGTACAGACCTCCATGCTTATCTCGCTCCCCCGCGACGAGGGCGGCCAGGGCATCGAGATCGCCAACAACGTGCGCATCCCACTCAGCGACGCCGCGCGCTCACTGTATGACAAAACCTGCTGCTACGCCGATATCCTCATCGAGAGCAACACCGACAGCATGGGCGTTATCTTGGAATGCCAAGGCCGCTCCGCCCACGATGGCGAAGCCGCAAGCCTCTCCGATGCAGCGCGCACCACTGCGCTCACCAGCATGGGCTATGACGTTATCCAGATAACCTATGATCAGATCAAGGACAAAAGGAGCTTTGGCAACCTAGCCAAACTCATCCATAAAAAGGCGGGGCTCCCCTACATCCCAAAGACCGATCAGGAACGCTCCACAGAAGATGCCCTGCGGCGGGAGCTGTTGGTCAATTGGGATGAACTGTTCACCGTCAAGCCGGCCGGCTAACAGCTAGCGATCAGGGGCAGAGCGGGCACACCGGGTGATGCGACGCGGGCGGCAAATCCCGCCTCAGTTAGCTCGACGACCTCGGTAAACGTTGCATCGAAAAACTCCTCGGTTAGCAAGCGATACGGCGGATGATCGGGCTCGCCGGGGTTTTCGCGTACAATCTCGTGCATAACGCCGATGGTCTTGAGCACATACTCCTTATGGATGGGATACTGACCAAAACGCGTCGCCGCAGTATAGAGGCGATCGGTCGCGCGCGGAATCGAAACAATGCCGAGCGTCTTGCCAAACCAGTCAAAGTCGCCTTGCTTTTTAATGCGGAATTCCTCGCACGGCTTGCCGCCGTGCGCCTCCAGGTACTGGTTCACGCGGGTGTTCCACACGGTATCGGCCACAAGGTGAGACCAAACGCCCAGCGTCAGATCGAGCAGCGACTGCGCCACGTCATCGGGCGCGAGCGAAAGCTCGCTAGCACCGGGACCGACAACCGGCTCGGCGTCCTTGTAACGTTGGGGATAATGCACCCGATTGAGTCGCTCGCGTTCCTCGACAATCGAGGTGGCCTCAGCAGGTTCGCCCGCGGGTGCGCCGTTAAGCAACGGCGCCACATAGGTATCCCAGAACTCGTGCTCGCGCGGCTTAGGGATAGGCTCGGGCTTTGCAAAGTGCGTAATGCGGTACGGGATGGGATCGGCGATACCAGGGACCATATAGCCCACGAAGATATCCGGAACCACGCAGCCAAACAAAAAGGCATTGCGGTCGCGCACGCTCTTGGCAAGCGCACCGGTGCGCTCCAGCAAACGCTCCGTCTGAGCGATATGAATGTTCCAGCTTGGCATAGCCACCCCCATAAAAAACCTGGATAACTATACCATCACGGCAAAGCCGCGCGGGCGGCTACGCACGCTCTACGCAGCAACTATTCCGCAGCGCCGCTCTCGGTTCCATACGATGACACCGGTGCCGCGACCACGTGATGATATCGATCGATATAGATGGCGCGGGCACCCAGGCGTCGTACCAAATCCTGATGGTGTGTGCTCATCAAGACCGTCTTACCGGCAGCAACATAGGCCAGTAGAAAGTTGACCACGATGTCGCAAGAGTCCTCGTCAAGTCCGTTGGTAGGCTCGTCGAGCACCAGGATATCGGGGTTCATAGACACGACGGCCGCCAGCGCCACGCGCTTCTTTTGCCCGCCCGAAAGCTGATAGGGCGAGGCATCGGCCAGATCGGCAACCTGAAACAGCTCCATGGCATCGCGGACGCGGCGCTCGAGCTCGTCTACCGGAAGTCCCATCTGGGCCGGGCCAAACGCGACCTCCTCGCCGACCGTGGCGCAAAAGAGCTGCGCATCGGCATTCTGGAACACAAAACCCACGCGCTGATGGAACCGCTGAGCCGTCGCAGAATCCTTGAGATATGCCGCTTCGACCGCATGCCCGTCAAACAGATACGTGCCCGCGCCCGCAAGCTCAAGGCCGTTGATAAGGCGCATGATCGTCGTCTTGCCGCAGCCGTTGGGACCTAGCAGGGCAACGAGCTCCCCACGGTTCACCTGCAACGAAACGCCATCGACCACCGTATGGCCCGCATAGGAAAACACCACGTCGCGAAACTCGATGAGCGGCGTGACCTCGGCGCCGGCAGCACCGCTCGCACCCATCGCGTCATTCGTATCGTTTGCCAAAACGTCGCCCTTCCCTACTCACATCGACGGTTCGACCGCCCGCGCTACAGCACCGCGCACAACACGGCGAGCAACGCCACAGCGGCCGCGTAAACGGCATCGCGCCAGCCAAAGCCGCTCCGCGCGGGGGCCGGGTACGTACCGGCAAAGCCGCGGCAGAGCATGGCCTCGTCCATCGCGCGGCTGCATTCCATCGCCTTGATAAACGTCATGCCCATGATACCCGCCACCGAGTCGGTGCGCGAAAACCCCGCAGGCGCGCGACCGACGCTGCACAGCATGACCGATTCGCACAGATCGTGCGCCGTGCGTCCCAGCACCTCGATATGCTTGAGTGCCATATCAAACGTAAAGATAACCTCGTCGGGCAGGTGCAGCATTTTGAGCGCCGCCGACATGCGGCTCCAGGTGAGCGTCCACGAAACGCCCAGCACCAGTGACACATTAATAAACGTCTTGAGCGCGATCTTGAGCATGGCGCCCGTGGCAGACGCGCCCAGCAGCAGGGCAGGTAGCGCCAGAACCACGGCAAACCCCGCGGCAGCCAACGCCGGCACAAAAGTCGCCCGCAGCCCGCGCACCGGGCGCACCGCGACCAGCACCAACGCGATAGCCGCCATCAACATGAGGTACAGCGGGTTCTGCGTCAGACACACGCACAGGACGCAGACGAACATCCCCACCAGGCGCACCGGAGCCGAAACGCAAGAAAGGGCGCGGTCGACCATCGACCCGCCCTCGTGCGCGCCTCCACCCAGGCGAACCCGCTCAAGCAGGCTCGCCAGGTGCAGGACGTTCTTTTGCATCACACGATGCCGAGCCCCCGCGGGCTCGTATCGCTCCTCGACCGCAAGCCAGCTAGGCAGCTCGACCATCTGCATGCGCTCAGTTTTCCTTAACCGTCAGCGAGATCAGACGGAATGCGATGGTGAGCACCGCCACGCCAATCACACCGGAAAGGATATACATGGCAGCCTGGCCGGCAAAGCCAAGGCTTTGCTCCTCGGAATAGGCCTGCAGATAATCGCCCGTGGGCAGGGCATCCGCAAAGGTCGGGGTATCGAGGCCGACCGAAGCCTGCAGGCTATCGTCGCCGGCTTCCTGGACGGCGGTCGCGGCGCCCTCGGCGTCCCACTCACCCCAGGCGTCACCCGTGGCCAGCAGGCCCAGCGGCGTGGCTACGACAAGCACGGCAACCAGGATGAGTGTGGGGACCAGCGAGATCTTCTTGGCAGCAGCGCCCTCGGCGGCAAGCTGACCATCGGCGGCCTCGGGGCCGACGATAATGCTCGGCGCCGTCTTCTTAATGAAACCGTAGATGGCGGCCGTCGCCACGCCCTCGACCACACCGGCAACCAGCATATGCGGGACCAACATGGCCGGAATGGCCACGGACAGCGGGAAGGGGCAGTACAGCGGGGCGCCCGAAGCGTTGGTGAAGAGCATCGGTTGAATACCGAACTCGATCGCCGCGCAGAGGGCCGCTACGCACAGACCGACCCAACCGCTCACGATGGCAGAAACCGAGGTGCCCCAGCTCTTGTCGTGCAGACGGCTGTTGAGCGCACGGAACACGATAGCAGCGACAAACGGCAGCACAAAGGCCATGTTAAAGCAGTTGGCGCCAAACGACAGAACGCCGCCGTCGCCAAATAGCAGCGCCTGCAGCGCCAGCGCGACCGAGACAGCGATAGCCGCGGCCTCGGGGCCCAGCAGCAGCGCGATGAGCGCGCCACCGACGGCGTGACCCGTGGTGCCGCCAGGTAGCGGCACGTTGAACATCATGAGCAGGAAGGAGAACGCAGCGCAGATGCCCAGGAAAGCCATGTGCTCGCGATCGAGCGTGGCGCGCACCTTTTTGATGCAATGAACCCAAACGGGCACCATCGCCACCGCCATAACGGCATCGGTCTGCGGGGACAGATAATTATCGGGAATATGCATGAGCCCTCTCAATCAGAACGTTGCGTGTTACGTTTCCAACAATCCGTAACACCGACTCTGCATACTAACAAAAAGGCGCACCGCCCACAACGCAGCACGCCCTTGCAATACGTACGTTATTAACCCAGGTCCACGCACCGTCCAATAAAGGCCCATGCACTCCCAACTTTCCGGTCACCCGGAAGAGGGTGCGGTCCGCTCGCAACAAGGTTAACGCAGGAACCCGCCCCCGAGAGGGGTTTTCTAAGGCAACATCCCACAGCCGCGAAGCGGCGAGGACGTTGCCGTGAAAACCCCGCAGGGGGCGGGTTCCGAACGGCAAAGATTACGAGCGGACCTCGCCGTTTACGCCCTTGCACACCTTGGTGACGATCTTCTGGTGTGCCTTCTCGACCTCTTCGCTGGTGAGCGTGTGGTCGTCGGAGCGATACGTAAGCGCGAAGGCCATGGACTTTTTGCCCACGCCCACGCGGACCGGATCGCGGTAGACGTCGAACAGACGCACACCCTCGAGCAGCTTGCCTCCGGCGCTGGTAATACGGCGCTCAAGATCCTCGCAGGTCACAGTGTTGTCGACCACGATAGCAAGGTCGTGCTCAACGGCCGGGTACTGCGAGAACTCACGGTAGTTCTCCTGGTTGCGGGCGCCCTTGATCAGCTTGTCCAGGTCGAGCTCAAAGGCAACGACAACCTCGTCAATGCCCATAGCCTCGCGCGCCTCGGGGTGGATCTCGCCAACCCAGCCCAGCACGGTACCGCCCGAGAGCACCTCGGCAGCACGACCCGGCTGCAGGAAGGCATAGCTCTCGCCCTCGACGGGACGGAATCGAACCTTCTCGATGCGCAGCTGAGCAAGCAGCTCCTCAACGATGCCCTTGCCAAAGAAGAAGCGCAGCTTACGGTACTTCATGTTCCAGGACTGCTCGCTCCACTGGCCCGAGAGCACGCCCGCTACGGACTTGGTCTCCTTGGGCAGGCTGGCGTTCTCGCGACCGTGGAACAAGCTGCCGACCTCGTACAGGTGCACGTTGGGCGTGCCGTGGGCCTCGTTATAGGCCACGGATTGCAGCAGGCCCGGCAGCAGCGAACGACGCATCTCGGTCTGCTCGGCTACCAGCGGGTTCATGAGCACCACGGGGCAACCGCGACCCTCGGTGGACATACCGATCTTCTCCAGGTCGCCCGGGGCGGCAAAGCCAAAAGTCGTGGTCTCGTTGAGGCCGCAGGCGCGCAGGATCTCGCCGACCTTGCGGGTAAGCTTCTGCTCGCGCGTCAGACCGCCGATGTGGTTCTTGGCAGCCGGAATGGTTGCCGTGACGCGACCCATGCCCCATAGGCGCAGGACTTCCTCGATCAGGTCGATCTCACGCGGCAGGTCGGGACGGAAGCTCGGCGGCGTGACCATAAAGTCCTCGCCGTCGCGCTCGACGGTGCAGCCCAGGCGGGTGAGCGAGCGCTCGATAAAGTCGGGCTCGATGTCGGCACCGCAGATGGCGTGCACGCGGGCCAGGCGCAGCTTGATGCTGTCGATGGTCTTGGGCGCGGGGAAAACGTCGACATAGCCGGGAGCAACCTCGCCGCCGGCGATCTCCTCGATGAGCGCGCACGTCACATTGGCGACATCCACGCAACCGGTCTCATCGACCTGACGCTCAAAGCGAATGGAGGCATCGGAGATCAGCGACAGATCGCGGCTGGTGTGCGAGGTGCGACCGGCGTTGAAGCAGGCGCTCTCGACCATCACGTCGACGGTGTCGTCCTCGATCTCGGAATCCATGCCGCCCATAACGCCGGCCAGCGCCACGGGACGCTCGCCGTCGGTGATGAGGCCCATGCCGGCGTCGAGCGTGCGCTCCTCGCCGTCGAGGGTCGTGAACTTCTCGTCCTGTTGGGCGGCGCGAACCACCACGCGACGCCTGCCCTCGCGCTCGGCAAAGGTGTCCAGGTCAAAGGCGTGCAGCGGCTGACCGGTGAGCATCATCACATAGTTGGTGATGTCGACGATGTTGTTGTGCGGGCGCACGCCCAGGGCGTTGAGGCGCTTGACCATCCAGTCGGGCGAGGGGCCGACCTTCACGTTGCGCACGATGCGGGCGACATAGCGGTCGCACAGGCCCTCGTCGGCAATCTCGACCGAAAGCTCGTCGTCGGTCGCGCGGCCAGTCTCGGCCTTGATGGCGGGCAGCTCAACGTGGAAATCGCGGTCGAAAATGGCGCCGGTCTCGCGGGCCATGCCGATCATGGACAGGCAGTCGGGGCGGTTGGGCGTGATCTCACAGTCGAGCACGGTGTCGCTCGATCCCACGTACTCGGCAAACGGCATGCCGCAGGGCGTATCCTCGGGCAGGATCATAATGCCGGAGTGGTCGCCACCCAGGCCAAGCTCGCGCGCGGAGCAGTTCATGCCCATGGACACGACGCCGCGAAGCTTGCTCTTCTTGATCTTGACGTCGCCGGGAAGCACGGCGCCGATCATGGCCGTGACGATGTGGTCGCCGGCCTCGAAGTTCTGCGCGCCGCAGACGATCTGCAGCGGAGCGGGGTTGCCGTCGGCGTCGAGGTTCTTGTCACCCACGTCGACCGAGCACACATACATGTGGTCGCTATCGGGGTGCGGGGTCTTGGTGAGCACCTTGGCGGTCACCACGTGGTCGAAGGACTCGCCCACGGTGTCGATCGCCTCGACCTCGGTGCCGGTACGGATATATTCGTCCGAAAGGGTCTTGGGATCCTCCGGAATATCGATCATGGTCTTGAGCCAGTCGTAAGAAACACGCATCTAGCTCTCCTTTCATACTGAAAGCCTGCGAAGAGATGCAGGTGGAAACTTCAACTTTGTGAACATTCCTTACAAAGCGAGGGTTGTCCAAGTGCGGCAGATCGGCCCGAAAGAGGAGCGCCGCGTACTTTGGTACGCAAGCGACGAATGAGCGCCGAGGTGCCGTGCTTGGGCAAGCCGCAGCCTAGAACTGATTCAAGAAGCGCATATCACCCGTCATGAGAGTTCTGAGGTCGGGCAGGTCGTAGCGCAGGGCAGCGACGCGCTCGGCACCAATGCCAAAGGCGAAGCCGGTGTACTTCTCGGGGTCGATGCCGCAGTTGATCAGGACGTTGGGGTCGACCATGCCGCAGCCCAGGATCTCGATCCAGCCGCTGTGCTTGCAGAAGTTGCAGCCCTTGCCGCCGCAGACGTGGCAGCTCACGTCCACCTCGCAGCTAGGCTCGGTGAAGGGGAAGAAGTGCGGACGGTAGCGCGTCTTGCGGTCCTCGCCAAACATGCACTTAACAAAGTAGTCGAGCGTGCCCTTAAGATCGCCAAAGGTGATGCCCTCGTCGACGACTAGGCCCTCGATCTGGTTGAACTGCGGCAGGTGGCAGGCGTCGGCCGTGTCGGGACGGTAGACGGTGCCCGGGCAGATCATGTAGATGGGCGGCTTCTGCGACTCCATGGTGTGGATCTGCACGCCCGAGGTCTGGGTGCGCAGCAGCACGTCGGACTCGCCGTGAGCGTGAGCCTCGGGATGCGCGACGCTGCCGGGGTTGTTGTCGACCACATAGAACGTGTCGCGAGCCGAGCGGCTCGGGTGATCCATGGGCGCGTTGAGCGCGGTGAAGTTGTAGTAGGAGGTATCAACCATGGGGCCGGACTCGACGGTGTAGCCGATGCCGCAGAAGATGTCCTCGGCCTCCTCGATGATCTGCTTGATCAGGTGCTGGTGACCGATCTGCGGACGGATGCCCGGCAGCGTGATGTCGACGGCCTCGTGCTCGAGTGCGTGCTTGAGGGCGGCGGCCTTCATCTCGGTGGTGCGCTCGTCGAGCATGCCCTCGATCAGCTGGCGCATCTCGTTGGCGCGTTTGCCCATCATGGGACGATCCTCGGGGGCGAGCTTGCCCATCATGCGCATCAGGCCGGTGATACGGCCCTTGCGGCCGAGCAGCTCAACGCGCGCGGCCTCGAGCTTGGCAGCGTCGTCGGCGCCTGCGACGAGCTCCTTGGCCTCTTCCTCGAGTTTGACCAGATCATCAATCAGACTCATGTCTTCCCTTTCGTCTCTCGCGCATCCGCACTCCGGGACGGCTGACGCTGCCCGATGCTGCGGATGCGCGGCCCGGTTCGGTAACAAAAAACCGTCCTCGGGCATGTGCATTGCCCAAGGACGGTTAAATTCCGCGGTACCACCTTGTTTGACCCGGCGGATGTCTGGCCCGCCGCGCCCACTCTGTGCCTCTTGTCGCGAGGCTCACGGCTTCCCTACTGGGACTTTGCTGCCACTGGCCGCGTGCCCGTTGAGGTCGCTGCTCGGGAGTGAACGCTTGGCCCTTGCCACCGCAGGAAGGCTTGCAGCCCATGACCTTCCCTCTCTTGCCGGCGACGCGGCGGGCAAAACCCTCTCCGTCAACGCATTGGGTTATAGGATAACACATTTCGCGAGCGCATCGCCGCGTTCCGTTTTGTTCGCGCTGGGTACAAGGCAGGTAGCTGTGCAAACTGGCCGCGCACCCGCCTGCGGCGCTCGGCCTGCGAGATTAAGGATACGGTATGGGAAAGAAACTCGATAAGAAGGCCAAGGCCGCCGTGGCAAAGGCCGCCAAGGGCGTCAAGGCCGCTAAAGTCGACAAGGCCGTCAAAAAGTTCCGCAAACTCGAGGGCAAGCTGTGGACTCGCGAGTACCTGCTCAAGATTGCCGAGTTCGATGGAGCGACGATTGCTCCTGCCAACGGCGCTGCCGCCCGTGCCGACGCCATGGGCACGCTTGCCGGCGAGCATCACAAGCTGCTGACCAGCGAGAAGTCCGTTGAGCTCGTACGCTCGTTAGCGCGCGAGACGGTTGCAGGCGGACACGTAGACGACCCGCAGCTGCTCGACGAGATTCGCGTGCTCGGCCGCGACCAGCGCGAGGCAAGCGTTATTCCTACCGAGGAGGCCGAGGCCTGGACCAGGCTCACCTGCGAGGCCGACGCCGTGTGGCATAAGGCCAAGACGGCCAACGACTGGGCGAGCTTTGAGCCCTATGTGGATAGAATCGTCGCCCAACTTAAGCATCAGGCCGAACTCATGGACCCCAAGCGCGACCCATACGACGTTTGGCTCGACCAGTACGAGCGCGGCCTTTCCGCCAAGAGCTTCGACGCGTTTTGCGAGGAGGTCAAGGCCACGGTCGTGCCGCTCGTGCACGCCATCGGCGAGCGCGGCCAGCAGCCCGATGCCAACTTTTTGCACGCCCGCGTGCCCGAGGCCGCCCAGCGCGCCATGAGCTTCGACCTGATGAAGCTCGTCGGCCTGAACCTGGACGACACCACGCTTGCCTTTACCGAGCACCCGTTTAGCGAGGGCTTTGCCGTGGGTGACGCGCGCATCGCGACACACATCTACGAGGACGATTGCATCTCCAACGTCTACAGCATCATCCACGAGGCGGGGCACACCATGTACGAGCTGGGCGTCAATCCCGCCTATGCGCGCACCTGCCTGGAGGGCGGCACCTCCATGGGCATCCACGAGAGCCAGAGCCGCTTCTTTGAGAACACCGTGGGCCGCAGCCGTGCCTTTATGGGACCGCTGCTCGAGGTGCTGCGCCGCCACGCACCCGAGGTCTACGGCGACGT
This sequence comes from uncultured Collinsella sp., assembly GCA_900548495.1. Lineage (GTDB taxonomy): Bacteria > Actinomycetota > Coriobacteriia > Coriobacteriales > Coriobacteriaceae > Collinsella. Next base: position 10,653 of record URKT01000068.1, read on the forward strand.
CGACGAGGACACGCTCTACCACGCCGTGAACATCGCGCAGCCTTCGCTGATCCGCACCGAGGCCGACGAGCTCACCTATCCGCTGCACGTTATGGTGCGCTACGAGATCGAGCGCATGCTGTTTGCCGGCGAGGCCACGGCCAAGGACATCCCCGCGCTTTGGAATCGCTTTATGGATGAGTACCTGGGCATTCCCGTTCCCGACGACACGCACGGCTGCCTACAGGATACGCACTGGAGCGGCGGCTCGTTTGGCTACTTCCCCACGTATGCGCTGGGCAGTGCCTACGATGCCATGTTTGTGCCGGCCATGTGCCGCGACGGTGTCGACCTTAACGGCGCCTGCGCGAGCGGCGACCTGACACCCGTCCGCGCCTGGCTGGGCGAGCACATTTGGCAGTGGGGCCGCGCCAAGGACGCGCCGGAGCTCATCAAGGGCGCGTGCGGCATGGCGTTCGATGCCCGCTACTACTGCAGCTACCTGCAGGACAAGTTCACCACGCTGTACGAGCTGTAAGGATTGACCAGCACGCCATCGCCAACGCCAACCATGTTGACGCCAATGTCTTGGCGACGTCAGCGAAAACGACCCTAAGCGAGCAAGGTGACGTGAAATCAGAACCACCCTTAAAAAGGGTGGTTTGCTCTTAGGGTATAACCCACGGGC
>URKT01000069.1 GCA_900548495.1 uncultured Collinsella sp.
GAGATCTGCGCATGTCTCGTGGGCTCGGAGATGTGTATAAGAGACAGGGTATGGACTTCCGCTACTTCTTTGTGCGTAAGACCATGTTCGTTAAGTACAGCTCGGGTGCCATCGTGTTCCCCGGCGGTTTCGGTACGCTCGACGAGATGTTCGAGGTGCTCACGCTGGTGCAGACGCACAAGGTCAAGCGCATGCCGCTCGTACTGGTGGGCAGCGAGTACTGGCAAGGCCTGTTCGACTGGCTCAACGGCCCGGTGATGGATGCCGGCATGATTAGCCCGCTCGATCCAGACCTCGTCCACATCACCGACGACCTCAACGAGGCCGTCGACATCGCCCTGAGCGGGTTGATATAGGGCGAGCGTGCCTGTCGTTGTAGTATTGTGAATGGCAGACTGATGCTATTTAACATCAGTCTGCCATCTAAATTGGGTATACTGATGCAAAAGACGAGGCGAGGAGGTCGCGTATGTCCACTGCAACGGTTAAGCCTACGACGGTTCGCATCGAAGAGGGGCTCAAGGAGCAGGCGACTGAGTTCTTGGATACGGTTGGTCTAAGTCTCAATTCGTATCTCAACCTTGCTGTTCGGCAGCTGGTAAATCAGCGAAAGATTCCTTTTGAGATCGTAGGAAGGGCAGAGGTGCCCAACGAGGCGACGAGACGCGCCATGGTGATCGCCGAGGCTCATGAGTTGGGGATTTTGACGGACGACAGCCCGTCATTCAATAACGCTGATGAGCTTATATCGTTCCTCGATGAGGACTAGCGATGTTTGAGATTAAAGTCGAGGCTCAGTTTAAGGCGGATTACAAACGGACGATGCGCATCCATCCGCAGCTAAAAACCGAGTTTAGGGCGGCGGTCGCAGAGCTTGCAGCTCACGGCTCGCTTCCCGCGGAATATGGCGCCCATGAGCTTTCAAACCCGGGCGGCAACTACAACGGCCACATCGATTTCCATCTATCCGATGGCTTGGTCGACGTGGTCGTTCTCTACTTGCCGCATAAGACTAATCCTGTGATCCGGCTGGTCAGAATGGGCTCTCATGAGGAGCTGTTCCAGGGTCCGCAGGGCTGATTGCCGATTTCTAAGTTGCGGTGGAATAGGGATTGATTGGCGGCTAATAAGCCAAAAACAGTCCCTATTCCACCGCAACTGATGTGGGCGTCCCTAGTGAGTTGGCTGGTAGCGGGGGCAGTAGCTGATGGCGATGGCGTCGACGCCTACGTGGGTGGCAATGGTGCAGCCGATGGGGCCGGTGCCGGCGTCTACGTAGTCTTGGCCCGCGAGCGCTTGGTTGACGAGTTCCTGCTCCTCGGCGGCGCCGGTCGTGAGCACGCGCACGCTGGAGCCCGGGTGCTCGGCCAAAAATGCGAGGCAATCGGCTATGGTGTTGGCGACGATGCGCTTGGCGCCGCGGCCCTTTTTGATGGCCTTGATCTCGCCCGATTTCCACTCCGGCGAAACGGCCAGGCGAATGTTGAGCATCTGGGTGAGCTGGCCGGCGAGTTTAGGTGCGCGGCCGTTCTTAACGAGGTTCTCGAGCGTGCGGGGAATCAGCAGCAGGTGGGCGTCGGGCAGCGTCGCGCGGATCTGCGCCTCGGTCTCGTCCAGGCTGTGGCCGTCCTCGCGCATGGCCAGCGCGTACTCCACCAGCAGGCCCTCGGCACCCGAGCCGGTGCGCGAGTCGATGCAGCGCACGTCGAGCTCGTGTGTTTCGGCCGTCAGGCTGGCGTTGGCATAGCAGGCGGACCACTCGCTGCACAGTGAGATAAAGATGGCGCTATCATGGCCGTCGGCGAGCACGCGGTCAAAGAGTGCCTTGAACTCGCCGGCGCTCGGCTGCGAGGTGTGCGGCAGTTGCTCGGAGCCGGCCATGCGCGCGACGTATTCCTCGGCGGTAATCTGCACCTGGTCGAGCAGGTCCTCGCCCTCGATAATCACATGCAGCGGAATCACGTAAATGCCGAGCTCTTGAGCACGGGCGGGGGAGATGTCCGATGTGGAGTCGGTTATGATGGCAAAAGACATAATTGCACCTTTCGTTGGGGCGCTTGCGCGCCGCCTTCTGAGAGCAAAGTGCGACAAGTATAGTGGAGTCGTTCCACATTTCTAGGTTCAATTGTTGAATAGTCAACAGTTTGAAGTGTCGGTGTGGAAATCGTCAACTGGGGAAGAGGGATGCCGATGGAGGCGCTGGAGATATGCAAGCGGCCGGTCGTGCTGTTTGATTTTGATGGCACGGTGGCCGATACGGGTCGGGCGGTGATGACCTCGACGCGCAAGACGCTGGCTGCACGCGGGTTTTCGGAGGCGCAGATGGGTGACCTGCGTCGCATGATCGGGCCGCCCCTGTGGAAGAGTTTTCACGACTTTTATGGCTTCTCCCGCGAGGAGTCGCTTGTGGTGGCCGACGAGTACCGCGCCTTTTTTGACGAGCTGGGACCGGAGGAGTATCCCGTGTTTGACGGGATCCCCGAGCTGCTGGATGGGTTGGTCGCCCAGGGCAAGCGCTTGGCCGTGGCGACGTCGCGCATGGAGGCAAAGTGCGTTGACATGGTGGGAGAGCTGGGACTTTCTCAGTTTGAGGCGGTGGTTGGCATGAATCCGCCGCAGGGGCGCGAGACCAAGGCCGATTCGGTCCGCGACGCGTTGGCGGCCTTGGGTGCGGCCGCGGGCGATGCCGTGATGATCGGCGATCGCTTTAACGACGTCGAGGGCGCGCACGCGATGAGCGTGCCGTGCATTGGTATCTATTCGGGCGCGGCGGCGCCGGGCGAGCACGAGGCGGCGGGTGCCGATGCAGTGGTGCACTCGGTGGCCGAGCTTGCTAAACTTTTCGCTATATAAGTATTTGATGTGAGGGGCGGGCACGCTCGCCGCTCATTGGTAAGGAGGTCGTCCATGAATCAGGTGGAGCAGAGCGTTGCCGAGTATGTCGACGAGGTCTGGGAGGATGTCGTCGCCGATATCGAGCAGCTGGTGAGTTATCCGTCCGTGGCAGTTTCTGCCGATGCGGAGCCCGGCGCGCCGTTTGGCCGCCCGGTCCGTGACGCGCTCGATTGCGCGCTCGGCATCGCGCAGAAGCTCGGCTATCAGACGAGCGACGACGAGGGCTATGTGGGAATCGCCGATATCCCGGGCCGCGGCGACAAACAGCTCGCGACTATCTGCCACGTGGACGTGGTTCCCGCCGGCCCTGGCTGGAACACCGACCCGTTCACCATGGAGCGCCGCGAGGGCTGGCTGCTCGGTCGCGGCGTGATTGACGACAAGGGCCCGGCGGTATTGTCACTCTACGCCGGCGCCTACTTGCTCAAGCACGGCATTGTTCCGCGCTACACCTTCCGCGCGCTGCTGGGCTGCGATGAGGAAGTGGGCATGTCCGACGTTCACCATTATCTGGAGAACCACGCGAACCCCGACTTTCTGTTTACGCCCGATGCCGAGTTCCCGGTCTGCAATGCCGAGAAGGGCCAGTTTGGAGCGACGTTTGTTAGCCCCAAGATCGACGGCGGGCGCATCGTGTCGTGGAGCGGCGCCGAGGCGAGCAATGCCATTCCGTCGCAGTCCATCTGCGAACTTGCGATTGCCGCCGATGAACTGCCGGCGCCGGTCGAGAACGCCGACCGCCTGGAGATCACGGCACTCGATAACGGGCATGCGCAGATTTTTGCCCACGGCATTGGCGGTCATGCCTCGATGCCCGAGGGAACGATCAATGCCGTCGGCCTGGTTGTGGCGTATCTGCGCGAGGCCGAGGACGCGTTTGGTGCCCGTGACGAGCGCCTGCTGACGCCTGCCGAGCACGAGTTCGTCAAGTTTTTGGCCTTTGTGCATGCAGACGCCTATGGCCGCGGCCTGGGTATCGATGCGACGAGCCCGGCGTTTGGCCCGCTCACCTGCAATCCCGGCGTCATCCGTGTGGCGGATGGTCACATTGAGCAGGTCATCGACGTGCGCTTCCCCGATAGCACCAGTGCCGATACCATCCGCGAGCAGCTCGAGCCGCTCGTCGGCCGCTTTGGCGTGACGTGCCAGCTGGGTCGCGCGAAGGTGCCGTTCTCGGTATCTGCCGATGATCCGGCCGTGAGGGCGCTCATCGATACCTATAACGAGTTCACCGGCAAGCATGCTGAGCCCTTTGCCATGGGCGGCGGCACGTACGCGCGCAACTTTGCCCGCGCCGTCTCGTTTGGCCCCGAGGAGACCGGCCTGGAGCTGCCCGCATGGGGCGGCCAGATGCACGGTCCCAACGAGTGCGCCAACGAAGAGCAGCTCAAGCAAGCACTCAAGATCTATATTGCTGCGATCCTCCGTTTGAATGAATTAGAGCTTTAAGGTTTCGCGGTTTCCCAATCTAAGTTGCGGTGGAATAGTTCCTAGAATGGGCCATTTGATGGCCAAGCAGGAACTATTTCACCGCAACTTTGTTTTTATTGGTGTAAAAGGTGCGCCATGTTTGGCGCTGGATTGTTATCCGTTTGTAAAGGCTGGGCAGAGCTTGCGGTAAGGGTCTATCAAATGACCGTAAGAAACCGCAGTTGGCGCGGGCGCTGCCCGATCGAGGCCGTATCTTTCCAAACAGCAAAGCGGGCAGGGTGCCCGCGAGTCGCATGTATGAAAGGAAGATCATGCTCGATCAGGCTTATTCTCGTCGTCAGTTCCTCGGCCTCGCTGGTGGTCTTGCCGGCATCGTCGGTCTCGGTCTCGTTGGTTGCGGCGGCGCAGGCGCATCCAACACCGCCGACAAGGGTAGCGCCGCTGCCGCCGAGTCCGTCTCCGGCGAGGTGACCTACGACGGTGCCTCCTCGTTCCAGGCTCTCGTCGAGGCCGCTGCCGAGAAGTTCATGGATGCCAACCCCGATGTCTCCGTCTCCGGCTCGGGTAACGGTTCGGGCAAGGGTCTGACCGCTGTCGCCGCCGGCACCGTTACCATCGGTAACTCCGACGTCTTCGCCGAGACCAAGCTCGAGGCCGACCAGGTCAAGAACCTCGTCGACCACGAGGTCGCCGTCGTGGGCATGGGCCCCGTCGTCTCCAAGAACGTCAAGGTCGACGACCTGTCCCTCGAGCAGCTCAAGGGCATCTTCTCCGGCCAGATCACCAACTGGAAGGAGGTCGGCGGCGACGACGCTACCATCGTCGTTCTCAACCGCAAGGCCGGCTCCGGCACCCGCGCCACCTTCGAGGCCGCCGTCTTTGGCGACGAGGCCGTCGACTTTAAGGGCGACGCCGAGCTCGACAAGTCCGGCGACGTCCAGACTCAGATGGGCAGCACCGACAACGCCATCTCCTACCTGGACTTCTCGCACTTCGATGATTCCAAGTTCAACGCCATTAAGGTCGAGGGCGTGGAGCCCAAGAGTGCAAACGTCACCGACGACTCCTTTAAGATCTGGGCTACCGAGCACATGTACTGCGCAAAGGACGCCGACGAGGCCACCAAGGCCTTCCTGGAGTTCATGCTTTCCGACGACGTCCAGGGCAAGCTCGTCGAGGAACAGGGCTTTATCCCCGTCTCTGCCATGAAGGTCGTCAAGGACGCCAGCGGCAAGGTCTCTGCTAAATAAGTAATCGCCCCGGAAAGGTTTGCAATGGCAAAACAGCTGCCAAAGCGCGACCTTGAGAACGTGGGCCTGGGCGTCACGGGCGCGTGCGTAGCGCTCGTGACGCTTGTCGTTGCCGCGCTCATCTTTATGGTCGCCCAAAAGGGCCTCTCGGCTTTTGTCAAGGACGGCGTCTCGGTCGTCGAGTTTTTCACCGGCACCAAGTGGGACCTGGCCAACACAGCCGAAAACGGCCTGCCCTATACCGGCGCCCTGCCCCTGATCGTCGCCTCGTTTGCGGTCATGGTGCTCTCCACGCTTATCGCGCTGCCCATCGCCATCGGCTCTGCCATCTTTGCGGTCGAGATTAGCCCTAAGTTTGGCTCTAAGATCTTTCAGCCGCTCATTGAGCTTTTGACCGGCATCCCCTCGGTCGTCTTTGGCCTGATCGGTTTTCACGTGGTCGTCGGTCTTATGAAGAGCGTTTTCCACGTGAGCACGGGCCTGGGCATCTTGCCCGGCGCCATCGTGCTGGCGGTCATGATTCTGCCGACGATGACCACGCTTTCGGTCGATGGCCTGCGCGCCGTGCCCGACGGCTACCGCCAGGGCTCGCTCGCGCTGGGCTACACCCGCTGGCAGACCATCTGGCACGTGGTGCTCAAGTCCGCCATATCGTCGCTTATGACTGCGGTCATCCTTGGCATGACGCGTGCCTTTGGCGAGACGCTCGCCGTGCGCATGGTCATCGGCGGCATCGAGGCCATGCCGACGTCGCTGCTGTCGCCGGCTTCGACCATCACCACCACGCTCACCACGTCCATGGCAGTCTATGCCGAGGGCTCGGCCCAAGACGATGTTCTGTGGGCGCTCGGCCTGCTGCTGATGGGCATGAGTCTCATCTTCATCCTGATCATCCACCTTATCGGCCGCAAGGGGGCGAAGGCTCGTGGCTAGCACGCGTATCCACATCGACGAGGCGAGGCTCGGGCGTGTCCAAAAGCAGGACCGCTTCGCCACGGGCGTGTTGACGGCGATCGTCGCCATCGTCATGCTCATCGTCGTCTCCATGGTGGCCTATATCCTGTTCGAGGGCATCTCGACGCTGTTCCAGCCGGGCTTTCTCACGGAGCCGTCGCGCGCCAACGGAACGCAGGGCGGCGTGCTCTACCAGCTGTTCGACTCGTTCTACCTGCTGCTGATCACTCTGATCATCTCGGTGCCCATCAGCCTAGGCGGAGCGGTCTTCCTGGTTGAGTACGCGCCGAACGGCCCTATCCGCGACATCGCCTCTACCGCCATCGAGACGCTGTCCTCGCTGCCTTCCATCGTCGTCGGCATGTTCGGCTTTCTGGTGTTCTCGGTGCAGCTGGGCTGGAAGTACTCCATCATCTCCGGCGCCGTCGCGCTCACCATGTTCAACATCCCCATCCTGGAGCGCGTGATCCAGCAGGCGCTCGAGGACGTGCCGCAGGCCCAGCGCGATGCGTGCCTGGCCATGGGCCTCACTCGCTGGGAGGCCACGCTGCACATCCTGATCCCCGAGGCCATGCCTGCCATTGTGACGGGCATCGTGCTTTCGGCCGGTCGCGTGTTTGGCGAGGCCGCAGCACTGCTTTTTACCTCGGGTATGAGCTCGCCGGTTCGCCTGAACTTCTTGAGCTTTAACCTGTCGAGCCCCACCTGCGCTTGGAACGTGTTCCGTCCCGGCGAGTCGCTCGCCGTGCACATCTACAAGATCTATGGCGAGGGCAGCCCCGAGGCCCAGCAGATCGTCTGGGGCACCGCTGCACTGCTGATGATTTGCGTGCTGCTGTTTAACGTAATCGCCCGCATTGTGGGCAAGCAACTGGCAAGGAAGATGACGGCCGAATGAGCGAGATGAATGTAACGCCCGCAACCGAAGCGGCATCGTCCGACACCCGGGACTTCCTGTCGAGCGTGGGGGAGAGCGAGAAGCGCGTGCGCGTGAGCGGCAAGGCCGTGAGCGACGAGGTCGTGCTCTCCACCAAGGACGTCAACGTGTACTATGGCGACCACCATGCGCTGCACAATACGTCGCTCGACTTTCACAAGGGCGAGATCACGGCGCTCATCGGGCCTTCGGGCTGCGGTAAGTCGACCTTCTTGCGTAGCCTCAACCTCATGAATCGCGAGATTCGCAGCTGCCGCGTGGAGGGCGAGATCAACTATCGCGGGCGCAACGTGAACACCAGGATCGAAAACACCTACGAGCTGCGCCGTTCCATTGGCATGGTGTTCCAGCAGCCCAACCCGTTCCGCAAGTCCATTCGCGACAACATCACGTTTGCGCCTAAGCGCCACGGCATCACCGACCACGACGAGCTCGACCGCATGGTCGAGGAAAGCCTGCGCGGCGCGGCGCTGTGGGACGAGGTCAAGGACAAGCTCGACAAGAGCGCCTACGCGCTTTCGGGCGGCCAGCAGCAGCGTCTGTGCATTGCGCGCACGCTGGCGCTCAACCCCGACGTGATCCTGTTTGACGAGCCCTGCTCGGCGCTCGACCCCATCTCGACGTTGGCGATCGAGGACCTTATGTCGTCGATCGTTGCCGACCGCGCCATCGTCATCGTGACGCACAACATGGAGCAGGCGTCGCGCGTGTCCAACCGCACGGCGTTCTTCTACATGGGCGATATGGTCGAGTACGACGAGACTGACGAGATTTTCCAACGGCCCAAGGATAAGCGGCTGAATGATTACCTCACCGGCATGTTCTCCTAGTCCGGGACATGCTTGAGGCCCGCGGCGGCCACGGTTGCCACGGGACTGATTGGAGAGGCGGGTCATCTCTTTTGGGAGATGGCCCGCCTTTTCGCTGCTATCATGGACAACGTTGAATTTCTACGAAGGAGCAGGGCATATGGCGATTCTTTTGGGATGCGATTCCGTCAGCCTAGAGTTTCCCACCAAGCATATTTTCGATAGCGTTACGCTCGGCGTGGGCGAGGGCGACCGTATTGGTATTGTCGGTAAAAACGGCGACGGTAAGTCGACGCTGCTGAGCGTGCTCGCCGGCACGTTGGAGCCCGACGACGGCCGCGTGACGCACCGCCGCGACACGACGATTGGATTGCTCGGCCAAAAGGATAACCTGGTCGATACCGACACCGTGCATCATGCCGTCGTCGGTGACACACCCGAATACGAGTGGGCCTCGAGCCCGCGTACGCGCCAGATTCTGGCCGGCCTTATTAGCGATGTGCCCTGGGAGGGCACGGTGGGCGAGCTTTCGGGCGGCCAGCGCCGTCGCGTGGACCTCGCGCGCCTGCTGATCGGCGACTATGACGTGCTCATGCTCGACGAGCCCACCAACCACCTGGACATGCGCACCATCAACTGGCTCGCGCGTCACTTAAAGGCCCGCTGGCAGCGCGGCCAGGGCGCGATGCTCGTGGTCACGCACGACCGCTGGTTCTTGGACGAGGTCTGCACCAGTATGTGGGAGGTCCACGACGGCCAGGTCGATCCCTTCGAGGGCGGTTACTCCGCATATATCCTGCAGCGCGTGGAGCGCGACCGCATGGCCGCCGTCACCGAGGAGCGTCGTCGCAACATGGCGCGCAAGGAGCTCGCGTGGCTGAGCCGCGGTGCCCAGGCGCGTTCCACCAAGCCCAAGTTTCGCGTTGATGCCGCTCGCGAGCTGATCGCCGACGTGCCGCCCGTGCGTGACGAGCTGGAGCTCAAGCGCCTCGCCGTGAGCCGCCTGGGCAAGCAGGTTATCGATGTGGTCGACGTGGACGCCGGCTATGCGGATACCGATGGCGCGCCCAAGCAGGTGCTCTCTGACGTGACCTGGCTCATTGGTGCGGGCGACCGCTATGGCCTGCTGGGCGAGAACGGTGCCGGCAAGTCGACGCTGCTCGACGTGATCCAGGGCAAGATTGAACCCACGCGCGGCCGCGTGAAGATTGGCCAGACAGTGCGCTTTGGCGTGCTGTCGCAGCAGCTCGAGGAGCTCGAACCCTACATGGGCGACACGATCCGCGAGGTGCTCGGCAACTATAAGAAGTACTACGTCATCGACGGCAAGGAGACTTCGCCCGAGAAGCTCTGCGAGCGTCTGGGCTTTACGACGCAGCAGCTCTGGAGCCGCATCGGCGATCTTTCGGGCGGCCAGCGCCGTCGCCTGTCGCTGTTGCTGACGATTCTGGACGAGCCCAACGTGCTCATCCTGGACGAGCCGGGCAACGACCTGGATACCGACATGCTCGCGATTGTCGAGGACCTGCTGGACGGCTGGCCCGGCACGCTGATCCTGGTGACACACGATCGCTTTTTGATGGAGCGCGTGACCGACCAACAGTGGGCACTGCTCGATGGCCATCTGACGCATATGCCCGGCGGCGTGGACCAGTACCTGCGCCTGTGCAACGCTACCGCCGAGGGCGAGCCCGTGGGCGCGCCGAGCGCTAAGACCGGCACGTTCGACACCGGTGCGGCGGCTGCTGCCGACAAGCCCAAGTCGAGCGGTCAGCCCAACGGCCTTTCCAACGCCGAGCGTCAGAAGCTCCGCCGCGAGGTGAGCTCGCTCGAGCGCAAGATGGAGACGCAGCGCGCCCGCGTGGAGGAGGCCGAGGCCGCCATGGCCCAGGTCGATCCCACCAACTACACGGCGCTCGGCGAGCAGCAGGCAAAGATCGACGAGGCTCACGCCGCCATGGACGAGCTGGAGATGGCGTGGCTCGAGGCGAGCGAAAAGCTCGAGGGCGAGGAGTAGGCGAGAATGATCAAAGCCGCGTTTTTCGATATCGACGGTACGCTGCTGAGCTTTAAGACCCACCGGATTCCGGCGTCGGCGCAGCAGGTGCTCGACAGCTTTCGCGAGCAGGGGATTGCGTGCGTGATCGCCACGGGCCGTCCGACCTACCAGATGCCGGACTGGCTGTTCGACCTGGGCTGGGATGCGTACATTACGCTTTCGGGCCAGCACTGCTTTGATGCCGAGGGGGTTTACCGCAGCTGCCCGATCGATTCGGACGACGTCGCGGTGATTGTGGACCAGGTGGCGCAGGGGCGCTACGACTCGCTGTGCATGCAGGGCGAGAATTCGTTTGTGAACCGCCTGTCCGAGCGCGTGGTGACGGCCGGCAGCAACGCGGGAATCGTCTACCACGAGGAGCCGTTTGAGCACGCCTTTGACGCACCGGTCTACCAGTTCTGCGCCTTTGTGGACCCGGCCGACGAACATATCGTGACCGACGCCGTGTCGCATTCGCTCACCACGCGCTGGTGCGACCTGTTCTGCGACATTATTCCCGCTAACGGCGGCAAGGACCTGGGCGTGGCGGCGACGCTCGAGCGGCTTGGTATCGACGCGAGCGAGGCGATTGCCTTTGGCGACGGCGAGAACGACCTGTCGATGTTTGCCGCCGTGGGCACGAGCGTGGCCATGGGCAACGCACAGGACACGGTGAAAGCTGCGGCGACCTATGTGACGACTGCCGTGGACGACGACGGCATCTACAACGCCGCGAAGCACTTTGGATTGATGTAACTGCGGGCCGGCACCCGGCGCCTGGGGACACTCCTTGCGGGGCGTCCCCATTTTGTTTGGCTCTGTTAGACCAGGATTGACATTCCGCCCCGTCATCTTCTTGCGATTGC
>URKT01000070.1 GCA_900548495.1 uncultured Collinsella sp.
CGAGATCTGCGCATGTCTCGTGGGCTCGGAGATGTGTATAAGAGACAGATGCAAACAGGGGCACGCGATGGCGCATCATATTGCCCGTGCGCCGCTCCCGCACCGCCTCGATCACAGCATCAATCTGCGCCTCAGCAGCCCTATTGATACCCTCAACCTTTTGAGGGTCAGACAGGTCGAAAACAGGCGTCCAGGTATCAGGCATCTTGACGCTCATCGCCGCATCTAACTCGAGCCCACGCTCGTGCAACAGGTCGCGGGCAAACTTGGCCGATTGGCCGGTCGTCGAACCGTACGTCGAAACATAGAACGTATAGGGGCGCTCGCCGCCCTTTGCACCGGCAGCAATCGACAGGTCGGCAGTCTTCAAAAACTCGATCATCGGTGTCGGCAGACCCCAGGCATACACCGGAGCAACAAATCCCAGCTGACAGGGGCCTTCCGTCGCAACAAGGCGAAGGGCTTCGGCATCAAAGCGCTCAATCGACATAACTTTGTCGCTTGTCGCCGCTGCAATGCGACGCGCCACATGCTCGCTGTTCCCTGTCGCGCTAAAGTACAGGATCATCTCGTGCCCCTCTGGAGTTGACTCGCGATTAACCGTGCTACTTGCGCAGCGGCTTGGGCAGTGGAATGCCAGCGGCAATGGCTGCGGCGATGATCATGCAGACGATACCCTTGAGCGGGAAGCACATGAGCAGCAGGCCCACGACCATGACCGGCTGACGCATGACCGCACCCATCGTCGATGCCGTGCAGACGGCGACGCAAAAGACCGGATCGGCGCCGGTGAGGATGGCCAGTCCGTAGCCCAGGCTTACGCCCGAGAAGATAACCGGGAAGAAGTGACCGCCGCGCCAACCAAGGTTGATGAGGGCGGGCGTCAGCATGGCCTTAACAAGACCGGTCGCGATAAGCACGCCGGCGGGAATGGTGAGGTAGGTCTCCATAAGTACATCGGCCTGGGTCTCGCCGGCAAACATGGTGTAGGGCAAGACCGTGCCGCAGATGGCGAGCGCCAGACCGGCCAGCATGGCCTTGACGACAGGACGCTCCCCTATTGCATGGGCAAGCGCTTCGCTCGCGTGCTCAGAGACAAAGTACAGCCAGCCGCAGATTGTTCCGATCAACGACAGAGGGACGAGCCAGGTAAGCTCTAGGTTGCCCACCTCGGCGGACTCGAACCTGGGCATGCCCATGCCGCCGCCCATAACCTGGCCGAGCAGCAGGTAGGTGCCCAGACCGCCAGCGATCGCGATACCGTAGACCACCGTCTTCTGTGCCTTGGGCAGCTTGATGGTGATCTCGCCGGACGCGGACCCATCGCCGGCGTCTTCGCCCTGGCCGTCGGCGCTACCGGCGAGCGGCGCCACAAAGCCAAAGACGGGCGCGGTAAAGAGCGCCGTCAGCGCGGCCTGGGTGCCCAACAGCGTGAGCTCCCTGAACTCGGCGCCAAAGCGGCGCATGCGGTCGCCGACCCAGCTGCACAGACCCGCGATAACGCCGGTCAGGCCGGCCTCCGGTCCAATACTTCCGCCAAACAGCAGCGGCAGCAATGCCGCGAGCGAAAGCTTGCCCAGGTTGTCGTACGGGTAGCGCCCGTCTTGCTTAACCTTAGCCATCACCTGGTTGAGGTCGTCGGTCTTGGTGCCCGTAAGCTTTTCGTACAGGCCGATCAGCAGGCCGCCCAGCAGGCAGACGAAAAACGGATACGGCAGAAAACCGAACGGGCCGCTGGCGAGTTCGGGCGACGCCGCGCCCAGCATGTGGGGGATCTCGGTCCACAGATAGTCGATACCGTGCTCCATCGCAAAAAAGAACAGCCAGACCGCGGCACCTGCGAACGCACCGGTCACGGCAACGCTAACTAAAAACAGCGCGCGGTTTGTGGGTTTGGCAAGGTTATCCATCGGGTCCTCCCGCGGTCAAAGTCGACATAGTTATGTTTTATTGTAGAGCGAGCGTTGCCCAGACAAGCCAACCATCTGCGCCACAAACGGCACCATTGGGAGTCATAGTGGGGCAGGCTCAAGACTTATCCGTTGATAATCGAGACAATCTCGCGCAAATCGTCGGCAAAGTAGATGCCGTGCTGGCGCCTCGGGCTCGAAAGCCCCTTATCAATCATGTGCCCGAGCAGCGCCTTGAGGTCGTTGTAGTAACCGTCAAGGTTATACAGGATGCACGGAGCACTCAGGTGCCCCAACGACACCGCGGACATGACCTCGGCAATCTCCTCGAGCGTGCCCGTCCCGCCGGGAAAGGCGATGAACGCATCACCGAGCTCAATCATCTTGGCTTTGCGCTCGGCCATATCGCTCGTCACGATGAGGTCATCGATGCCGTCGTGCTGAAACTCGGCCTCTATAAAAAAGCTCGGCTCAACGCCCGTCACGTGTCCACCTGCCTCGAGTACGCTATCGGCGAGCGCGCCCATCAGGCCCGATTTGGACCCGCCGTATACCAGCGCGTGCCCGTTGGAGCCAATCCAGTTGCCCAGCTCTTGCACCGCAGGCAGAAACGCCGGGTCATTGCCGACGCTGGCGCCCAGGTATACCGTGATATTCATATTCAGTCCCCCTCGTCGTGACGCGCGGCGCCCGTTCTAGCGTTGGCGTCGGCGATATTCGCGCACACGGCGCGACAGGTCGGCGAGCTCGTCACGATCGAGCTCTTCCAAATGCTCCAGATCGTCCATAAAGCGCGCCATGGTGTCCTTTTGGCGCAGCTTGATGAGCGTATTGCAGTAGTTCACCGCCACACCCGTGAGCATGGCAATGTAGAAGATGCTGATGACGCTCAGGACGACGGTAATAGCACGGGCGACCGGCGTTTCGGCCGGGATATCGCCAAAGCCGATGGTCGAGACGGTCTCAAAGCTAAACCAGAGACCATCGCCAAACGTAAGGGTCGTGGGCTCGGACAGCCAGACAGCCGTCGAGCACAGCAGATAGAAGACGAGGAACAGGCCCGTGATACGCACGAAACCGGCCTGGCGCAAAACATCGGCAAGCGTCCTCAGCTTTTTCATCGCGACCCCTTTTCCCCAGACGCCCAATCACGTTTGCTCGGTATTGTCCCACAACCGGCAGTTAGGCAACCGGCAGTTAGGGACGTTCCTTTTGTGCCGGCAGAAAGGGACTGTCCCCAACTGCCGGACGGGACCGTTTAGCGGTGCGGCGGCCGACTGGGCAGGCTGAGCTGGTATCCTTATGCGGTATTGTCTCGATTCGTTAGGATTGCACGTGAGAGCTTCCGCTGTCCTTCGTTCAGTTATATGTCGCACCCTGGCCGTCGCGCTTGCTGCGTTCGCCGTGCTGAGCGCCGTCATACCCGTCCCCGCCTTTGCCGCCGACTCTGACCAGCAGGTCAAGACGGTCCGCGTTGGCTGGCTTATCAACAACGAAGGCTTCCAGGACGGCACCCCCGGCGAGCGTCTCTCGGGCTGGGGTTATGACTACCTGCAGACGCTGTCATACTACACGCCGGGCTGGCAATACGAATACGTCTCCGGCACCTTCACCGAGCTTATGGACATGCTCGAGGCGGGCGAAATCGACCTCATGCCCAACATCTCCTACTCCGAGGAACGCGCCCAAAAGCTGCTCTTCTCCTCGAACCCCGAGGGCGCCGAGCGCTACTACATCTACGCCAAGCCCGATCGCGACGACCTGGCCAAGGGTGACCCCCAAGCGCTCCAGGGCCTTACCATCGGTTGCAACTCCGGTGTTATGCAAACCTTCGTTGGCCAGCAGTGGCTCGCCAACGAAGGAATCACCTGCACATACAGGGAGTATGACGGAGGCTCCATGCTCTTTGACGCACTCGCAAACGACGAAGTCGACGCCGTCATCATGAACGACACCATCTCGTCGCCCGATGCGTCGCCCATGTTCTACGTTGGCTCGAGTGACTACTATTTTGCCGTCCCCAAAAGCCGCCCCGACCTGATGAACGATATCAATGCCGCCATGACGGCAATCGCCCGCGTCAACCCACGCTATAACGACGAGGTCAAGGCGAATTACTCGGCCCAAAACAGCGGCTCATCATCGCTCACCGGCCCCGAGCGCTCCTGGCTCAAAGCAAACGACAACACCATCACGATCGGCTATCTTAAAAACAAACTCCCCTACTGCACGCAAAATGACGACGGCGAAATGGAAGGGTCGCTCGCCTCGCTTGCAACGACGTTGCACGACAAGTTTGGCATTACGGTTGCAACAGTAGCGTTCTCGAACAACGAGCAAATGACCAAAGCCCTTTCCACAGGGACCATCGATGTCGCCCTACCGTTGTTTCGCGACTACTGGCTTGCCGAGCAGGCAGGGGTCATCCTGTCAAACCCGATGGGAACGGTTTCCCTAGCCGCCATTCACAGCAGCAGCAACCTGAACAGTGACCTTAAGAACATCGCTTGCACAGCAGACGCGATCGTCAACCGTTTTGAGCTCGCAAACCTATTCCCCGACGCAAAGGTAACCGAGTATCCGAATGACAACGAGGCACGCGAAGCCCTCAATAAGGGGGAGGCAAGTTGCATCATTGTCCCCAGCACGCGCTTGAAAACCATCCGCGACACCTACGATATCGAGGATTTCCAAACACAGGAGCTCACCGACACGGCACAGCTATCGTGTTTGATTTCGCGCGGCAAGCCCGTGCTGTTGGGAATCATTAATAAGGGCATCGTCAATGCTGGCGAATCGCTCTCTGCAAGCAGTTATTCCCCCACATCGTACTCGGCGCAAGAATCGGATGCGTTTCGACTTCTCTACCGCAACCGCATCGTCATTGCGGCAGTCGTCATCTGCATTTTGCTCACCGGCATCGTCATCCTTGTCTGGTCGCTTCACCGCGCGCAGAAAGAACAGCAGAAAGCCGATGCCGCCAACGCCGCTAAGACGGCATTCCTCACGCGCATGAGCCACGACATCCGTACGCCACTCAACGGCATCCTGGGTCTTATCGAAATTGAGGAATTGAAAGACGGCGACATGCAGGCCGCCCGCGAAAGCCGCGCCAAGGCGCGTGTTGCCGCCAATCACCTACTCTCGCTGATCAACGACATCCTCGAGATGGGCAAAATCGAAGACCGCAAGCTAACTCTGGAACATGCGCCTTTTAACCTCAAAGAGCTCTGTGACGATACGCTGGTGCTGTGCAAGCTCCGCGCATCCGATAACGGCATCACAATGCAGGACAATAGTCTGCCGTACGCCACGGGGCCATACATGATCGGCAGTCCCACCCATATCCGACAGATCATAATCAACCTGTTAGACAACAGCATCAAGTACAACAAGCGCGGCGGCTCCGTCACCTTTAGTTCAAAGACCAAGCCACTCGATGATGGGCGCGCGCTCTTTTGCTTTAGCGTTTCGGATACCGGCATTGGCATGGCTCCCGAGTTTTTAAAGCATATCTATGAACCGTTTGCCCAAGAAGGTGACGATGCGCGCAGTAAGTTCCAAGGAACCGGCATGGGCATGCCAATCGTCAAGTCGCTTATTGAACTGATGGGCGGTACGATTGAGATTTCGAGTGAGATTGGCGTGGGGAGTACGTTCAACGTCCAGATTCCGCTCGATATCGACAAGAACCCTCAGGCTAGAGAGGATGCGAGCAGGCAGACAAACAGCTGCTCGCTTGCCGGCATGAACGTCCTTTTGGCAGAAGACAACGAGCTCAATGCCGAGATTGCCCAGACTCTACTCGAAAGCGAGGGCATCGTCGTAACTCGCGCCGCCGACGGCAACGAAACGGTCGACCTATACGCTGGTCGTCCCGCCGGCAGCTTCGATGCGATTCTGATGGACATCATGATGCCGGGCATGGACGGCTATGAGGCAACCCGCGCGATTCGTCTGAGCGAGAAGGTCGATGCAGCCGATATCCCCATCATCGCGCTCACCGCCAACGCCTTTGCCGAGGACGCCAAGGCGGCACACGATGCCGGCATGAACGCCCATCTGTCCAAACCGCTCGACTTTAACAAGCTCAAAAACATACTCGCGCGCATCAAGAAAAACGGATCCGTTTCGCTATAGTTTGTGCTCAACCACCACGCACGACCAGAAAGGAAGCCAACGATGTTTAGGCCCTTACGTCGAAAGAAACGCGCCATCACCGACGAGGAAGCGCGCGAACTGCTCGCTACCTGCAAGCGCGGCGTCTTTGCCGTCAACGGCGACGATGGCTACCCGTACGCCATTCCCGTCAACTACTTCTTTGACGCCGAGCACGACAAGATTTATTTCCATGGCGCCAAGGCTGGCCACAAGGTCGATTCACTCAAGCGCGATGACAAGGTCTGCTTTACCGTTTACGGCAACGAGTGGTACAAGGACGGTGACTGGGCTCCCTACGTTATGAGTACCGTGGTCTTTGGCCGCTGTCGCCTGGCGAATGACACCCCTGCTTTTATCGAAGATAAAGTTCGCCAGCTCGCGCTTAAGTACTACCCTTCTGCCGAAGAAGTCGAAGAGGAAATCGCCAAGGACATTAAGGGCGTCCAGCTCTACGAGATTACAATTGAGCATCTTTGCGGCAAGCAGATTCAAGAAAAGTAAGCCTCTCAGCAGGTCTGCGCCCAATGGTTACAGATGCCTTACCACACGGGGCCTTCTAGCCAACTTGGCAGAAGGCCCCACATGCAGCGCACGCTTACCGTGCATTAAAAACGTAGCGGTCCAGGCGGTCGCACGCTTCCCTCACGCGCGAAAGCGGCAGCGCCAGATTCACGCGAATGTGGCAGGGCCCGTGGAACGGGCGGCCGTCCTGATACCCCACGCCCACGCGCGCCCCCTCGTCGAGCAACCACTGAATATCGCGGCCATGCTCGCGGCACCACTCGGTGCAGTCCAGAAACACCATGTACGTGCCCTGCGGACGTGAAAACGCGACGCCCTTCCAGTGCTTTTCTGCATACGTGCAGAAGTACTCGATATTGCCGGCAAGTACCTGGTTGAGCTCGTCCACCCACTCGTAGCCCTGCGGCTGATAGGCACCGATAAGCGCATGCATGGAGAGGACATTCATCTCGTTGTAGTGAGTCTTGTCGGACACGGCGCACATGCGGTCACGCAGCGTCTCGTTGTAGACAATGTGGTAGCTGCCGACCAGGCCCGCCAGGTTGAACGTCTTGCTGGGCGCGTAGAGGGCAACCGTACGCATGCGGGCATCCTCGCTCACCGACTGCGTCGGGATATGCTTGTGCCCCGGCAGGATGATATCGGACCAAATCTCGTCCGAGATCACCACGCAATCGTGCTGGCGATAGATGTCCATGGCGCGCTCGATCTCGTCGCGCTCCCATACGCGGCCGCAGGGATTGTGCGGCGAGCAGAACACCGCGGCATGGATGTGGTTTTGGGCGAGCTTGTGCTCCATGTCCTCAAAGTCCATACGCCACACGCCTTGATCGTCGAGCTTAAGCGGGCTGTGGACAATACGATAGCCCGCGGCTTCGATGGATTTGGTAAAGCCGATGTAGGTGGGGCTATGGACCAGCACCGCATCGCCCGGCTGGACATACGCGCGCAACGTCGACACGACACCGCCCAGCACGCCGTTTTCGTAGCCGATATGTTCAGGGCGCAGGCCCTCGACGCCATTGCGGCGGCTCTGCCATTCGATGATGCGGTCGAAGTACTCGGCGCGCGGGTTAAAGTAGCCAAACATGGGATGCTGAGCGCGCTGAATGATATGCTCCTGGACCGTGGGCACCGTGGCAAAATTCATGTCGGCCACCCACATGGGAATGCGGTCGAAGCCCTCGTCGGGTGCGTTCGGAGCCATACCGGGGATCTCGCCCCAGGAGTCAACGGCGATGGAGTCCATGCCGTGGCGGTCGATAAGCGAGCTAAAGTCGTATTTCATGCTGAACTCCCGTGCAAAGTTGATTGTTTTGGTAGGCGTTATTGTCCACCAGCGTGGGCGGTTTTGGAGCGGGGTTAGGCGTTGTTTTTGACGGATACGGACGGATGGTTAGTCCCGCGCGTCGTTGATGGCGGTTACCGTCAACCTGGCGCCGTCGACCGTAAACGATATATCAAGCCCGGCGTAAGCCAAATGGTAAACGCGGTTTGGCTCGTGCTTGCTGCCCGCGCGGCGCGGATCTTGGCGAAGGACCTCGACCAAACCAGGGAGCTTTGCGGGCGGGACCATATCCTGCAGCGCTTGTGGGAACTCGACGTCGAGCTCTTGCCACGGAGTACCCTCAATCCAGCCGCCCGTCGCATCTGGGTGACAGTCGGCAAATGGAATATAGGGCTTAATGTCGTAGATGGGCGTGCCGTCACGCAGGTCGGCCCCCAGCACATGGATGATGGGACCATTGTCGGTGAGCTCGACGCGATCGAGCTTGACGCAGGTAAGACCGATGGGATTAGGGCGAAACGGACTGCGCGTGGCAAACACGCCCACGCGCTTGGCTCCACCCAACCGCGGCGGGCGCACGGTTTTCGACCATTTTGCGTTGGTGCCGGACCTGTCCTGCGTCTTGGCATCGGCAGCTATGTCCTTAGCCGTGCCGCCGGGCGTTCCGTTTTCGAAGCGCCACAGCAGCCATAGGTGAGAGAAGGAGTCCAGACCCTCGACCGCCGCACTGGAGGCAAATTCCGGCTCAAACACGATGCGTCCCTGCAGATGGGGCGCCAAAAAGCTGTTGCGCGGAATGCCAAACTTCTGCGGCAGATCGGTATGTATGTGTGCAATAGGTTCCATGCCGGTCATTGTACGGCATGGAGGTGTGGGGCGTTGCGCGCAATTCTTCGCCGCGGTTCCCCGTCGTGCAACCAACGGTTGCTTGGAAGGGCACCTGCTGCCGCGTATGCTTAAGCCATCAACCAGCAGAAAGGAACCGCTATGGCCTTTGCAGAAAAGCTCATTGCTGTCCGTCGCGTCCATCACCTTACCCAGGAGCAGCTCGCCACCAAGCTCTTCGTCACACGCCAAGCCGTCAGCCG
Organism: uncultured Collinsella sp.; assembly: GCA_900548495.1. GTDB lineage: Bacteria > Actinomycetota > Coriobacteriia > Coriobacteriales > Coriobacteriaceae > Collinsella. The sequence continues at coordinate 8,970 of URKT01000070.1, forward strand.
TTGGGAACGCGGCGAGGTCACACCGGGCATCGACATGATGAAGCTCATCGCCGCCGTGACCGGCGAGCCCCTGTCTCATCTGCTCGAAATGCCCGAGCGCTATTGCCAGAGCTGCGGCATGATACTCACGCCCGACGACTGCGGCACCGACGCCACGGGCGCCACGACCGACCATTACTGCAAGTGGTGCTACGACCACGGTAAGTACACCTACGACACCACCATGGAGGCGATGATTGAAGATTGTGCCCCGCGGCTGGCACAAAACACCGGTATGTCGCTCGACGAAGCCGTCTCGCTCATGGGAGCCGTGCTGCCACAGCTGGAGCGCTGGCACACCGTGCAGGAAAACGAGGAGCGCTACGGTGCCGAGGCGCGGTCGCGCTATGGCGATGAGGCTATCGATGCAGCAAACGAAACGTTACTGGACATGAATCCTCAGACATGGAACGACATGAAGGAACTTGAACGCGCTATTCTGGGTCAGCTCTCGATTGCCATGGGCGACGGCGATGCGGATGGAAGCGAGGCTCGCAAGCTCGTCGCGATGCATCACCGCTGGATAGCTCTCAACTGGGGCAGCGAGCCCCAAGACGAGGCCTATCTGGGGCTCGCCCACGGCTACCTCGCCGATCAGCGCTTTATCGACTACTACGACAAGCCATGCGGCACCGGAGCCACGGCGTTTCTAGTTCAGGCCATCGAGTCGTCGTTGACGCGCGCATAGACCGCGGCGGCTTTGGGTATTTCAATCAAAACCTCAACCGATTGGAGACCCATGGCTACTAATCATGAGCTCGCGCTGTACGTTATGACCGGCTGCCCGTATTGCATAAAGGTCAAGCGTTTCCTTGCCGATAACGGCGTGACCATTCCCGAGCGCAATATCTCGACCGATACCGATGCCGAGCAGACACTCATCGCCGTCGGCGGAAAACGCCAGGTTCCCTGCCTGTTCATCGACGGCAAGCCACTCTACGAATCGAGCGACATCATCGCGTGGGCGCAGGAGAACCTGCTCTAGCGTTCTATTGCGGTCGGCTGGCCCCAACCCATACGACCCAAACATGTACACCAGCATCCAAAATCGACATTTTTCGACATCTTTGGATGCTGGTGTACAGTTTTTTGCATGGGTAGTCATTGGGGACGTTCTTAAATGACTGGTTGTTTGAGACGACCTTTGGATTATGGCTGTTTGAGGCCATCTGACATCTCTGGAAAGGGCTCCTTAGAGGACCGTGTTCAAAAAATGGCAAATATGAGTACTGCTACTTGTTTAGTAACAGCGATTTTAATCATTTCAGGGATCATTCAACGCCCCAAGCGCCCGCAGACGGCGTTATTCCTCCCCATATGTTCAATAAAAGAGACGCCTAATGGTATTAAATCTCATCAGGGACCTCATTTTTGAAAAAAATAAATGCAACCATAATGGCAACAGTACTCATATTTGCCCTTTTTTGCACACAGCCCTCCAGAATAGTCGTTAGGGACGACTCAAAATGGCAATTCTGGCACTTAGACACTCTTTTCTTGAATGACTAGTTGTTAAAGAACACTCAGCGACTACTCCAATTCGCGACACACTGTGTCGCGAATTGAGCTGTTCTCACCACCGAAGACCGGTGAAAGCTCCTGACCAGAATCTCGATAGTTTGTTAAAGTGCCCCCTCTGCAGGTTCAATGAGCGCTCATGTTCCAGACTGGAAAGCGAAGAAATATCGAAGCCATCGATGCTCATTTCCTATCGAAAAAACTAGTCAATACACGCTAATTAGCTTGATAAACTGCTTGTATTTTTGTCTACAAAACTGTATACAAAAAGAGATTCCGAGAACCAGCGCTCGACATTATGTCAATCGATAGGGGGCGCTATGGACGCTAAGCAGCTCGAAAAGATGATGGGGTTTGCCCCCCGGAGAGTTGGAGAAAGCCGCGGAGGCATACGAAAAAGATAAGTGGCCGAAGGGTCGCACCATCAAGCTGGGAAGACCGCCGATCTCTGATGAGCCAAGCATTGTTTTATCGGCACGTGTGGGTGAGTCGGTTCTTGATGCGTTTGACGCAAAAGCAAAGCGCCATGGGCAGACACGCACAGAGCGACTCAGGGAGCTCATCACGATCGATGCAATGATTGCCTAGCTGTCTCTTATACACATCTCCGAGCCCACGAGACATGCGCAGATCTCG
>URKT01000071.1 GCA_900548495.1 uncultured Collinsella sp.
CCGCCCCGCGCTCCGGCGTTGGGTCGTCGCGTGCTCGTTACTGAAAAGCTGATTAGAAGTTTGTGTGCCGCCCCTTTTGGGGCGGCACGTTTTTGTATGGGGTCCCGGTCTTCACAATTTCCGTCAAGCTTTTGGTTAGGTTTTGGTCGGTTGGCGAAAGGGCGGAAGAACAAAAGATTGCTGGCGAAAAAAGCTCAAAGAAAGTGCTGGTAGGGGAGTTGTTGGGCTTTTCGACAGTTTTTTGTTAAAAGAAGCTTTTCGGCTATTGCTACGGATTGCGTTGCCGCAGTCGTGGCGATGCTAGATGCTGGGCGTAAGCGTCGAATGCTCCGATTGAGGAGGCCAACATGGATCTGTTTCTTGAGACCCCGCAGCAACAAGCCGAGCGCATGTTGCGCCAGCAGCAACGGCTTATGGAGATGCAAATGCAGGGGGCGGCCGTCCAGCCTCCTGCGCAAAACGCCGCACCTGCGGGCGAGGCGGCCCCAGAGGCCTATTCCGTACAGCAAGATTCATATGCGCAGGAGCTTGCGTTCGACAAGCGTCGTGCGCGTCGCCGTCGCTGGGCCCAGCGCCTGCGTACGCTGGCGATGATCGTGCTGATCCCGTTGGGGCTCGCGGCAATCTTCTTGGCTTCATATGCCCTCACATGCATTCTCAACGGCGCCTCGCCCAGCGAGGTGCTTGAGCACTTGGCAGCTCTCGGCCAGCGCCTGGGCGATGTCGTAACAACCATCCGCGCCGGCTGGGAGAGTTAGCGTTTGTCGCATTAGGACTTCGAGGGTGTAGGGATTGTCGACACGAGTAGAATCCTTGCATCCTGTGGGTCCTGTCATGCGACTGAATAGTATTATTGAAGATGAATAATAATAGGATTTGCTATGTATAAGCAGGATTTAGAGCAGACTCTTTTGGGCATTGACGAAGAGGCGGAGCTGGAAATAGGTCCAAGAGACGATAGGCCGAGCGTTGTATTGGTGGGAGGAAGCGCCTTCATGCTAAACGATGTGACGAATCGGTCGGTTACACATGACATTGATGTGTTTGAGGCAGACAGGTGCCTCCGCGAGATCATAGCTCGATACCCCGAGGTGAACGGTATGGCGGTGGCATATTGCAACCAGATGCCATTCAATTACGAAGATCGTTTGATTCCGTTAGATATTGGGGCGCGTTTTATCAGGTACTTTACGCCATCCTTGGAGGGCCTGGCGGTAATGAAGCTCTATGCCTGTCGTCCGAACGACATCGTCGATCTTCATAGTCAAGCATTCGTCGACCGACTTGATTGGGGGTTGCTCGAACGCCTTATATTCGACGAGGGAGAGGCGCTGGCGTCGTCGCCTTCGGAGCGGAGTTATCAAGAGATGGTCTGCGCATACAGGCAATACAAAAAGGAGGTGCTCGGTTGAATCTGACCTTTGAGGGATTCTTAAAAGGCTATTGCCGAGAGCTATCCGGACAGCAGTCGCTCAGTTTTAGAAAGCTGGTTAAGCGGGCGACGACGGTTGCGCCGCGCGTGGCGGAGCCCCTGTTTTTGCTCGCTTTGGCGCAGGGTAAAGCCGAATACGTCCTGGGCTTATCCGAGGGCTCGTGGATGGAAGAGGGTTACCGAGGCGTTTTGTCCTTGTACGCCCAAACGGGTAGCCTGGCATCTCTATGCGTCGAGGACAAACTCCCTAACCGTTATGCCAACGTTTGGCGTGCATATAGAGCGGTGAAGGAAAAGCCAGTGGCGGACAGGAGGATCAACGCCCTGATGCGAAAAAGAACGTTGGGAGCGCTAGGGGAATCGGGCGTAACGCGCTACGGTCTCTGCCGCGATTTGAATCTGAATAAGGGAAACGTGTACGCATACCTAGCCGGTGATGACTCAAAAGTGAGCAGGGAAACGGCGCGCCGCATTATGGAATATGCGGAGGGGGGCGCCAAAGAAGGGGCCGGGCGCCCGGTACGTGTGGCGGGGTAAGATTGATTGCGGTTTTGATTGATGATCGATTGGGTTTGTTGGGCGGAGACTATGTCTGCTATTGATATCGTGCTTGTTGTGATCGCCTTGGTGGCGGTGGGGGTTGCTGTGGCTTGTGCCCTGCAGCTCAAGGGTCTTCGCGCCGAGCTGCGGGAGCGCGGCGATAGCGGGGCAGAGATGCTGGCTGCGCTCGAGCAGGCCAACAACGCACTCGACACCCTCAACGTCGCGTTGGCAGAAACCCGCCGCACGGCAAATGCCATCGCACAGCAGCAGACGACCGATGCGGCCGTAGAGCAGCAGCGCTACCTGACCATCGCGCGTGAGTTCTCGCAGGCTGGCGATCGTATGGATGACCTGCGCCGCGAGACGGCTCAACAGCTTGGCGCCAACCGCGAGGGCATCGAGCACCGCCTGGACAAGGTACGCGAGACGGTCGATGCCCAGCTGGGCGCCATCCGCAAGGACAACAACGTGCAGCTCGATCAGATGCGCGCGACGGTGGACGAGAAACTCTCCCGCACGCTCAACGATCGCCTGTCTGCATCGTTTAAGCAGGTGAGCGACCAGCTCGAGGCTGTGTACAAGGGTTTGGGCGATATGCAGTCCATTGCCACCGGCGTGGGCGACCTCAAGCGCGTGCTGGGCAATGTAAAAGCGCGCGGCATTTTGGGCGAGGTACAGCTGGGTGCAATCCTGGCGGACATTCTTACGCCCGACCAGTATCTGGAAAATGTCGCCACCAAGCCCGGCGCCTCGGAGCGCGTTGAGTTTGCCGTCAAGCTGCCGGTGGACGAGGGCGATCCCGTGCTGCTGCCGATCGACTCCAAATTCCCGGGCGACGCGTACGAGCACCTGCTCGACGCCCAGGAGTCGGGTGACGCTGAGGCTGTTGCCGCTGCACGCAAGACGCTCGACGCCATGGTGAAGCGCGAGGCCAAGGACATCTGCGAAAAGTACCTGAGCGTGCCCGCGACCACCAACTTTGGCATTATGTTCGTGCCGTTTGAGGGTCTGTACGCCGAGGTCGTCAGTCGCCCCGGGCTTATCGAGACCCTGGGCCGCGACTATCACGTCAACGTTGCCGGCCCCAGCACCATGGCGGCCATCCTCAACAGCCTGCAGATGAGCTACCAGACGTTTAAGTTGCAAAAACGCACCGATGACGTGCTGTGTGTGCTCTCTGCCGTCAAGGCCGAGCTGCCACGCTATCAGGCGGCGCTGCGCCGCGCCCAACAGCAGATCGAGACCGCAGGAAAGACGGTCGAGGGCATCATCACCACGCGCACCAACGTCATGGAGCGCAAGCTCAAGGACATCGACGCGCTGGAAGACGCGCGGGAGGCCGACGCGATTTTGGGCTTGGAGTCCGCAGGCCTGCTCACAGACCAAAAAGACGAGGACTAGCTGCATCTGACGGTGGGGCGCCGGCGTAAGCGCGGGTGCCCCACTGCTTTTCGCATCGTGCTTGCCTGAAGTGCGCTTTAGTGTGCAACAATGGCGTCTCGCCCTATCAGACGCGAAAGGAAGCCCATGTCTCAGAGAAGCACCAGTCCGCTCAAACGCTCCACCGTGCGTCGCACGCTACAGCGTTTTTGGGACGTCACGCGCACGCAGCCGCTGATCGTCTTTCTTTCGGTGTTCTCGTCGGCGGGCTACATCTTTTTGCTCACGTTTGCCAACACCTACGTGATGGCCCTTATCGTCGACCGCGTCCAAGCGGGTCCCGTGGCGGGCGATCAAGTATTCGAGGTCTTTGGTCCCTACATTCTGGCGCTCGTGCTCGTTAACCTAGTGGGCCAAATCCTCTCCAAGTTGCAGGACTACACCGTCTACAAGCTCGAGATTGCGGGCAACTATCACCTGGCACGCCTGTGCTTCGACACGCTCTCCAATCAATCCATGACATTCCACACCAGCCGCTTTGGCGGATCGCTCGTGAGCCAAACGAGCCGTTTTATGAGCGGCTACACGGGTCTGGTGGACGTGACGGTGTATTCGCTCATTCCCACCATCACCTCGGTTGTCTGCACGGTAGCGGCGCTCGCTCCGGTGGTGCCGACGTTTACCGTGATCCTGGTGGGCATTATGGTCGTCTACATCGGGTTTGTCTGGCTTATGTATAAGCGCATCATGCCGCTTTCGGCCGCGACGTCCGCCGCGCAGAACAAGCTGTCGGGCGTGCTGTCCGACGCGGTCACGAATATCCTGGCCGTTAAGACCTGTGGGCGCGAGGACTTTGAGCGCGACCTGTTCGATACCGCCGACCGCGCCGCGCGCGATGCCGAAACGGTTTCGATGCACGCCATGATGCAGCGCAACTTTACGACCTCGGGCCTTATCGTCATCACCATGGCCGTGGTGAGCGTGTTCGTCGCGGGCGGCAACGCGTGGTTTGGCATCTCTGCCGGCGCGCTCGTCATGATCTTTACCTATACGTACAACCTCACCATGCGTCTGAACTACGTAAGCTCCATGATGCAGCGCATTAACCGCGCGCTGGGCGATGCGGCCGAGATGACGCGCGTGCTGGACGAGCCACGTCTGGTGGCAGACGACGCGAATGCCCCCGAGCTCAAGGTGCGCGAGGGCGCGATTGATTTTGAGCACTTGAGCTTTGCATACCGTGACGCCGCGGCGGGCGAGAGCGTGTTCAACGACCTGACGCTCCATGTGGCGGCAGGCCAGCGCGTGGGTCTGGTGGGCAAATCGGGCTCGGGCAAGACGACACTCACCAAGCTGCTGCTGCGCCTGGACGACGTTCAGGGCGGCCGCGTGCTCGTGGGCGGCCAGGACGTCTCTCGCTGCACGCAGCAGAGCCTGCGCCGCCAGGTTGCCTACGTGCCGCAGGAGGCGCTGCTGTTCCATCGCTCCATTCGCGAGAATATCGCCTACGGCCGCCCCGACGCCACCGACGAGCAGATCCGCGAGGCGGCTCGCTTGGCAAATGCCCTGGAGTTTATCGACCGTCTGCCCCGTGGCTTTGACACCATGGTGGGCGAGCGCGGCGTTAAGCTTTCGGGTGGCCAACGCCAGCGCGTGGCCATCGCCCGCGCTATCCTGACCGACGCGCCGATCCTGGTGCTCGACGAGGCGACGTCTGCCCTGGACAGTGAGTCCGAGGCGCTGGTGCAGGAGGCGCTCGAGAACCTGATGCGCGGTCGCACCTCCATTGTGGTGGCACATCGCCTGTCCACCGTGGCGGCGCTCGACCGCATCGTGGTGCTGGCGGAAGGCGGGATTGTCGAGGACGGTACGCATGCGCAGCTTGTCGAGGCGGGCGGCGAGTACGCAAGCCTGTGGGGCCGCCAGACCGGCGCATTTTTGGAGGCGTAAAGACCCCATACGTGGGACAATCGTGCCCATAAGTTTGTTATGCCGCTGAGCCGAGGAGTCGTTATGCCACGCGAGACCAATGCCGCCAAACGCGAGCGCGCCGTTGAGGTGTGCGAGCGCCTCAACCGTCGCTATGGCCCGGTCGAGTGCTTTTTGGACCACGAGAATCCCTTCCGCCTGCTGATCGCGGTGTTGCTCTCGGCGCAAACGACCGACGCGCAGGTCAACAAGGTGACGCCGAAGCTGTTTGCCCAGTGGCCCACGCCCGAGGCCATGGCCGGGGCGAGCGTGGCTGACGTGGCAGACACCATCAAGTCACTCGGCTTCTACAAGAGCAAAGCCAAACATGCCGTCGAGGCCGCGCAGATGATCGTCGCCGACTATGGCGGCGAGGTGCCGGCCGACATGAAGGAACTCGTGAAGCTGCCGGGCGTGGGACGCAAGACGGCGAACATCGTGCTCAACGTGGGGTATGGCATCGTGGAGGGCATTGCGGTGGACACGCACGTCAACCGCATTGCGCACCGCCTGATGCTGAGTCCCAAGACGCATGCCAAGGAGCCGCTCAAGACCGAGCAGGATCTGCTCAAGATTTTGCCGCACGAGTATTGGGAGTCGGTTAACCATCAGTGGATCACCTTCGGTCGCGAGATCTGCGACGCCCGCAAACCCAAGTGTGACGAGTGTCCGCTGGCAGATTTGTGCCCCAGCGTGCGCGTAGCGGGGTAGGGCGGAACGCATCTTCGTCTGGCGTTTTTTGCGGGGCTGGGTTTGCCCTTGAGCCGGAGTCCTCTCCATGCGCTACCATGACAGACAATGTATTTGACGTACGACCCGCCGAGCTTGCCCCGGCGGGCTTTTGGCGTTGCGATGCCGGAGGAACAGCATGCTCATTCACCGTATAGCCGCGCAGCTCTACACTGCCGAGGCGCTGCAGACCGTCGAGGCCGGACTCGATGCCGGCGAGGACGTGACGCTGGCCGTGTCGCAGTCGGGCCGCACGCTTATGGCGGCAGCCCAGTTTGCGCGCCGCCCGCGCCCGACGGTCTACATTGTGAGTGGCGAGGATGCGGCCGATCGCGCCGCGCGTAGCCTTGCCGCCTACGTGGGCCTGGCGCACGTGTGCCGTTTTCCCGAGCGCAAGGACTATCCGTGGCGCGAGCAGGCGCCCGACGATGCCGTGGTGGCGCAGCGCTGCGAGGCTCTGGGGCGCATCGTGCGCGGGGACAACTGTATCATGGTTGCCTCGGCCCGTGCGCTGCTGCGCTGCGTGCCGCCGGTCGAGAGTCGCTATTGGGAGTCCACCACTTTTGCGGTGGGCGAGGAGATTCCTTTTGACGAGGTGCCGCAGCGCCTGGTGGGCATGGGCTACACCAATGCCGGTGCCGCTGATGCGCCCGGTCTGTTCCGCGTTCACGGCGACACCGTCGAGGTGTTTCCCGCGCAGGAAAAGGCGCCCGTGCGCATTGAGTTCTTTGGCGACGAGATCGATCGCATACGCCGCATGGTGAGCTCCACGGGGCAGACCATCGGCAACGAGGACAGTATCGAGATCTTCCCCTGCCGTGAGCTGGCGCTTACCGACGATGCGGTCCACAACATGCATGTGGCGCTCTATCGCGCCAGCCAGGACGATAGCAAGCTGGCGGCGCTGCTCGAGATGGTGGATGCACGCATCGTCACGCCCGAGCTCGACCGCTTTTTGCCGGTGATGTACGGCCAGACCGTAAGCCCGTTGGCGCACGTGAGCGGCAAGGCGCTCGTGGTTCTGTCCGAGCCGCGCTCGCTGTTCGACGACTGCCTGCGTGCCTACGAGGATATCGAGGCCCGTGCCGGCGAGGCGGGGATTGACCGCCTGGACGGTCTGTACGTGCGCGCTCAACAGCTCGATTTTGGTGCCCAGCAGCGCCTGAACTATGTGAGCCTCATCCGTGCCGGCGGTGCGGTGACGGCCGAGCTCAAGATTGAACAGCCGGCCATCGCAGGCTCGGACAACCGTTTTATGACGCGCATCCAGGAGGTCGTGGACAAGCGCTATGCCTGCGTGTTTGCCATCCCCGACCGCGGTGCGCGCGAGTCGATGGAGCTCACCTTTGGCGACGAGGGCATTACCTTTGAGGAATCGCTGACCGCGGCGCCCGAAAATGTCGGCGCTATCGGCGACCGCGTGCGCGTGACAGCGGCGGATTCCGCCGACCGTGCCGCACGCCAGGAGGCCCATGCTTCCATTCGCGAGCGTAAGGCCGACGCGCTCAACGCCCGCTCGCTCGAGGCGGGTGCCGCGCAGGCTGTCGCCGGCGCCGCCGTGCCCACCATCTCGCGCGGACGCGTGACCTTTGTCGATGCCGCTCTGCCGCAGGGCGTGGTGGTGCCCGATGCCAACCTGGCCGTGTTCTCGATCGCCGACCTCAACGCCCGCATGGATGCCAACCGCGCGCGCAGCCGCCGCAAGGTTGACATCACGCAGATCACCTTCCCGTTTAAGCCGGGCGACTACGTGGTGCACGCCACTCACGGCATCGCGCTCTTTAGCGAGATCGCGCGCCAGGAAGTGGGCGGCAAGGAGCGCGACTACTTTTTGCTGGAATATGCCGACGGCGACAAGCTCTACGTGCCGCTCGAGCAGGTCGACCGCATCACACGCTATGTTGGCCCCGACGGCGACAAGCCGCGCCTGACCAGGCTCAATACCGCCGACTGGACGCGTGCCACCAACAAGGCACGCAAGAACGCCAAAAAGCTGGCGTTTGACCTGGTCGACCTGTATACGCGCCGCTCGTCGATTACCGGTATCGCCTGCCCGCCCGACACGCCCGAGCAGATCGAGATGGAGGAGAGCTTTCCCTACGACGAGACGCGCGACCAGCTGGAGGCTATTGCCGACATCAAGGCCGACATGGAAGCGCCCAAGCCCATGGACCGCCTGCTGTGCGGCGACGTGGGCTTTGGCAAGACCGAGGTCGCCCTGCGTGCGGCGTTTAAGTGTGTGGACTCCGGCCGCCAGGTCATGGTGCTCTGCCCCACGACCATTCTGGCCCAGCAGCACTACGAGACGTTCTTTGAGCGCTTTGCCCCGTTTGGCCTCGAGGTCGAAGTGCTCAGCCGCTTCCGCACCCCGGCGCAGCAGAAGCGCGCGCTCAAGGCGTTTGCCGAGGGCACGATTGATGTGCTCATCGGCACGCACCGCTTGCTTTCTGCCGACGTGAACCCCAAGAACCTGGGCATGGTGATCATCGACGAGGAGCAGCGCTTTGGCGTGCAGCACAAGGAGCAGCTCAAGAACCTGCGCGAGCAGATTGACGTGCTCACGCTTTCGGCAACGCCTATTCCGCGAACCATGCAGATGGCCACGAGCGGCGTGCGCGACATGAGCCTAATCACCACGCCGCCGACCGGGCGTCGTCCCGTGATCGTGCACGTGGGGGAGTACGACCCCGACGTGGTGAGTGCGGCGATTCGCCTGGAGGTGGGCCGCGGCGGTCAGGTGTATTACGTGTCCAACCGCGTCAAGACCATCGATGATGCCGTGGCGCGCGTGCACGAGGCCGCGCCCGAGGCGCGCGTGGGCGTGGCGCACGGCAAGATGAGCCCGCGCGAGGTCGAGGACGTGATGATCGAGTTCGCGACCAAGAAGATTGACGTGCTTATTGCCACGACCATCGTGGAAAGCGGCATCGACAACGCGACCGCCAACACGCTCATCATCGAGGACTCGCAGCGCCTGGGCCTGGCGCAGCTCTACCAGCTCAAGGGCCGTGTGGGCCGCTCTGCCACGCAGGCCTACGCGTACTTTATGTTCCCGGGTGAGCTGCCGCTCACCGAGGAGGCAACGGCGCGCCTGACCGCGCTTTCCGAATTCCAGGACCTGGGCAGCGGCATGCGCATCGCCATGCGCGACCTGGAGATCCGCGGCGCCGGCTCGCTTATGGGCGCCGAGCAGCACGGCAACCTGTCGAGTGTGGGTTTTGACCTGTTTACGCAGATGCTGGGACAGGCCGTGGCCGAGGCGCGCGGCGACGACGATGCCGGCGTGGAGGCGGCGAGCGTGGGCATCAACCTGCCGGCCGACTACTTCTTGTCCGAGGAGTACTTGCCGGCGGTGGATCAGCGCGTGCTCGTGTACCGTAAGCTCGCGGCGGCCGAGGACCTGGAGAGCATCGACGAGGTGCAGGAAGAGACCGAGGCCGCGCACGGTGAGCTGCCGCTGGCGGGGCTCAACCTGTTCAACCGCGCGCGTATTCGTATCCGTGGCGAGCGCTTGGGGCTCGAGAGCGTCACGCTCAGCGGCGGCCGCATTACGTTTTTGGGCGTCGACGTGCCCAAGAAGGTGGCCTTTGAGCTTAAGACCCGCTATGGCGCGGTGAACTTCCCCAAGAGCCGCAAGCTGTCGGTGCCCTACAAGGCAGGCGCTGGTGTGGGCAGCGGCCTGGGTCGCGGCCTCGACGCCAACGACGGCACCGGCCCGGTGGCCGCGGCACTCATGCTGCTGCAGCAATTAGGCGCGAGTGACGATGACTGACAAGTAAGGGGCGTAGCGGGGCGGAGTCATCTTTGCCCCGCCACGTTGCAGGTTGATTCCAGCCACATCGAAAGGAAAGCATGTTCGGATACATCTATAAGAAAGATGTCGCCATTATCGCGGTTATCCTGTGCCTTTGTCTGGGCGTGGGCAGCTTCTTCGATTATCAGATCTCGTGCGCGCTGTTCAACATCGGCAGCATGTACGGCCGCTTTATCGAGGCTGCCGGCGAGCTGCCGTTTGAGCTGACGGCGAGCATCGCAGGCGTTATGCTCGTGCGAGCGGTGCGTCCCGACTCCAGGGGGAGCAAATGGCTCGCCGTGCTCGGCATCCTCGTTAACGTTGGTCTGGCTGGCTACGAGATCGTTTCGTCCCTGCGGGTTGGCGGCAAACTCATTGCCGTTCAGCTGGTGCTGACGTTTGTGCTGGTGATTGCTGCTAACTTTATCGTCTATCGTCTCACGCGCGACACCGCGCCCGACGAGCTTATGCGCTGGGCGTTGATGGTGCTGGCCGTGTGGGCCGCTCAAGCCATCATCCTCAACGTCATTGTTAAGCCGCTGTGGTCGCGCCCGCGCATGCGCGTGATCGAGGTGACGCAGGGACTCGAGTTTCAGCCGTGGTGGGTGATCGGCAACCCCGACAAGTGGGCCTATATTGCCGCCGGTGTAGTCAAGGACGGCTTTAAGTCGTTTGCGAGCGGACACACGGCGCACGCGGCGATCGGTCTTATGCTCGCTGGGCTTCCCGCGACGGCCTTTAAGGAAAAGCCGTCGCGCCGTCGTGTGGTCTTTTGGACGGCGGCTGTGGTCGCGGCGCTCGTCGCGTTTGGCCGCATCGTGATCGGAGCGCACTTTTTGAGTGACGTGAGCTGCGGTTTTGCCCTGGTACTGGCGCTTGAGTGCCTTGCCG
>URKT01000072.1 GCA_900548495.1 uncultured Collinsella sp.
ATCTACACTCTCTCCGTCGTCGGCAGCGTCAGATGTGTATAAGAGACAGCCGCGCGCCTTCGCGCCTCGGCCTCCCGCTCGCGAGCCGCGCCCTCGCACGGGCAGGGGGCGGCGGAGATCCAGGCGACCCTGCCCGCCAGCGCCGCGCCGAGCGGATCGAGGGCGGCGCCGCAGTGCGGGCACGCCCTCGGCTCCGGCTCGTCGAAGGAGAGCCCGGCCGCCCGGGCCTGCTCCAGGGTGATGAGTCCCGCTCGGTCCATCGGGCGCCCCTTCCTTATCTTCTGAAGTCCTTGTTGTCCCTTTTGCTTATTGGGTGGCAAATCGTCAGGGGTTTCCCTGTCATCTCGTCAGGGGTTCGGGCTGAGAACCCTGACGGTTCGTCACCCTTGTTCGCGGCGAACCCTGTCATTTCGTCACCCTTTCGCGCCGGGAACCCTGACGAACCGTCAGGGGTTGCCAGCGCTCCGGGCGGCAGCCTCTCGCGCACGATGCGGTACCGCTTGGTGGCGTGCCCGCGTGCCGGGGCGTGCACGCCGCACTCCTCGATGAGGCCCCGGTCGAGCAGGTCGCGGATGGCGCGGTGGACGCTGCGCTCCTGCACGTTGAGGAAGCGGGCCAGGCCGCCCTTGCTCTCGAAGTAGCCGCACCCGGCGTCGCAGAAGCCGAAGATGCGCGCGTAGACGAGCAGGGGAAGGCCGGAGAGGCCCAGGTCCGCCATCATGAAGTGCCGTACCGTCGTGAACTCGCGCGGGGAGGGGCCGTCGCGCCCCTTCGGGCCTGTGGCCGCCATCGGCGCTAGCCCCTTCTGGGCGAGCCGACGACGCTGTTGCGCTCGACCCATGCGACGAGCTCGTCGTGCAGCACGATGCCGTCGCGAGTCTTGCCGCCGATGTAGCGGATCGGGAACGGGTCGTCGGGGTCCTTGGCGAGCCGGTACATGGCGTCGCGGCTGATGCGCAGCATCGCGCACGCCTCGTCGGCGCCGAATATCGCGTTGGTCGATGCGATGAGCCTCACCTGGCTCCTGCTAATGCTCTTGGTCATGGTCGTCCTCGAGCTCCTTTCGTCTCGAGGCTCCCTCGCGTGCCCGGCCGCGGGCGGCTCCTGGGGCGGTCGCCGCCGTCATTTCCTGCCGCTCCTCGACTCGATGTAGGCGTCCACTGACGCCCTCGACACCAGGAGCTTCCTTCCGAGCCTGTACGAGTCGATCTCTCCCGACCAGATGAGGTCGTATGCCTTGTTTCGGCTCGCCCTCATGTACTCTTGCATCTCGATTACCGTCATCCATTCGTCGCGATCTTGGCTTCCCTCGGGCGCGGCGCATTCGGCTGTGTGTGCCATGGTTCCTCCAATCTTCCCGTGCGGCACCGCGCGAGCACACCGCACGGCACCGTGTCCCTTTTCGTCTGCGCGACGATTGAACCGCCTGATGTCGATTGGTGAGCACGGCGGGAGCGGAGACGGGTCGAGATGGGTCGAGCTGGTCGTGCCTTCACGAAACGGCCATGAGCCGCGTGCCTTAGCCCGCAGCTATGTCCCTGAAAAGTAAAAGGCGCCCATGCGGGCGCCTGCCTAGTAGCTGGAGTTGTTCGGTTGTGGTCGGAATGCTCGTCTTCCGCGGTGCTGTCGTCCGGGGTCCGGCATCTGTCGTTCGCCTCTTCTGTCGTGTTTGATGTTGCGTGTTATGCGAGCGACCTTGCGCGGGCCTGCTGGCCCGTTGCCCCAGGTGCACCCGGATAAATGGTACCCATCCGTTGGAACATGGACATCGCGGGAGGGCTGTTTGGGCAAGCTAGGATGGATGAGCGGCGGGGTTCTAAATGCAATAATTCGAGCTAAAGGGCCTTGTACTCTCTTTTGTAAAACGCGAGGGTGCAATAAACTCGACGATCCCCCTGAACCTTTTCTGAACGAATCAGCTCTTAGGCGGTATGACGCGACACGCATCGGTAGTGCTCGGACTGGGTTAGTCATCGAGTGGGTATAGAACATACGTTCTGTATAACGTTATAGCACCAGGTGGCAGGCGTAGTTTCAATCGAAGCTACGCCTGCTGCTATATATGGGTTGATGGTGGTATCAATGACCGCGATGCTTCTGTTTGCGCTTCAGTTTTCGCTGCTCGAAGCGCGCCTCCGCCTCATCCGCGCGACGCTGGCTTCTTGCTTGAGCCGATTTCCGCTTCATCGTCTCCCGCTGATTCGCGAGCGCCTGCTGCGCCTTGGTGCTCATCGCCGGCTGCTTGAGGGCTTTCGCCGCCTCGCGGGCGCGTCGCTTGGGGTTCTTCGCGGGCTTGCTCGCCTCGGCCGGACCGTGGCAGAAGAACGAGAGCTTCGCCCATTTGCTGACAACGAATCGCAGGATCTCCTCATTGGACGGTTCTGCGCCGAAGACGATGCGGGCGGCGCCGTATCTGCCGTCCTCGACGTGCTCCGCCAGCCCGACCCAGAATTGGCCGTCGTGATATACGGTCAGGGTGGACGACACGCTGATCTGCATGGCTGGTTCCTCCTTTATGTAGATGACCATGCAGAGAAGGGACAACCAAGGAGGCAGGTTACTGATGCGGACTCCCGCACGCCCACGACTACCCGACGGGGACTGTGTTTTCATCTCTGGTGCCCGCATTGTAGCACGCGCGGATTCACGATGTTGATTGCCGGCGCCTAGACGGAGATGAAGGCGGTTCGATCTAGGTCAAGCCGGTCGCTCGTTCATGAAGCGGCCGATTCCCTGAAAATAAAAGGCGCCCACGAGGACACCTACAGGCTATCTTCGAACTACTTGGTTGGGGCAGACGGAGGAAAAAAATAGGGCAGAATCGCTCTCACGATCCCGCCCCGCAAACCCGAGGGTTTCTAACTGGCTCCATTATTCCGGGCTTCTCAGTTCTGTCATTGACCCAGGTATCATCCGTCTCCTATAGCGAGTGAATATAAAAATAGGGCAGAGTCGCTTGCGCAAGTCCGCCCCTAAAACCGTGAAGGTTTTGCTATCTGCAGGCTATTCTACCAACCCGAGCGATTCTGTCAACCTGCGAAGGAACTCGAGCGCGGAGCGAGCTGCGGCGTCGGGCCCCTTGTCGGGCAGCGCCTCGGTTTCGCCGTCGGCCCTGGCGAACATCTCGGCGAGCTCGGATGCGGCGCGCGAGCGCGAGGAGCCCTCGGGTACCAAGCCGGAGTGCGCCACGAGCACGGTCGCGACCTCCTGCATGGCCGTATTCCCCATCCACTTCCTCCTGGTCGCCTTGGGAATCCCCACGGCGGCGACCCTTCGGGAGACGCCGCTGGACGCCGAGCCCCGGGCGGCGCCCCTCTCGGCGAAGCAGTTGATCAGGCACGAGCCGTGCGCGGCGCAGTTGCGGACGGACTTCACGCGCTTGAGGTCGTAGTGGGAGGCCTCGAGGCGCCTGTCGCCCCATCGCCTGGCGCAGAAGCGCACGAAGTCGATGAGGGTGCCGAACGAGGTGAGCTCAAGGAAGGCCCAGGCAGGCATGTCGCCGGAGTACTTCGCGTAGAGGCTCGAGCTGTAGGGGCTGCGGCCGCTCATCTTGAGCTCGCGCAGGCGGTACTCCCTGTTTGCAGTGGTAAGCGATGCCATGTAGTCGGCCACGATGGCGTAGCCGTCCTCTCCACGGTCCTCCATCTCGCGAAGCAGTGTCACCTTCTGGAAATGCTCGATGTCGAGCGTCATGCCGAGCAGGGCGTGGCGCAGCTCCTGGTCGAGCGCCGCGAGCAGGCGCAGCTGGCCGAAGTCGAGGTCTACGTAGCGGCCGTCGCGCGGGCCTCCCTCGTATTTCGAGAAGAGTTTGCGGTAGGATGCGAGCTTGAAGAAGTTGCACTTGTCGCGCAGGTAGTCCGCGGCCTCTTCCTCGGAACACAGTTCGAAGGCTACGCCCTTCTGCTTGAGGTGCTCTATCTGCTGCTCGATCGTGAGGATCGGCTTCCTATCGTGGGGTTCGGCCATGCTCGGTCTCCTGTCATTGATTTGAGAATCCTATTCTACCAGCATGTTTGCCCTGAATCCTGAAGGCCCGTTCGCCAACTCATAAGCAAGCCACCTGAGACTACTCACTTTGTTCACGAATGGCGAAGACCTGCGACCTGGGGTTTTGCAAATGGCGCGCAAGCCACCCGCGTTAATTCACTTGCGATTGCAGCTGGCGGCTTGCGGGCAAAAGGGCGGTTGAGTTTCAAAACGGGCGTTTTCGGCGCCATCGAGCCTCCAAAGGCGACCCGCCGCGCACTTTGGGACAAAAACAAAAACTCAAAGCCCTGAGTTTGAAAAAAGTTTTTGAGGTTGTCCCAGCTTTTGTCCCCGAAGCCGACGAAACGCGACATCGCGTCATTCGGCGGCACGCGTTCCGTGTCGATGCCGAAAACTGGGTGTAACTGGAGTGACGGGACGGCAGAACCGACGCCATCGAGTGGGAATAGGAAATAGCCCTTTGCGAGGGAGGTCGGATACGGCCTCCCTCGTTTTTTATTTGCGTGCCATGGGTGCTTGTGCATTGTGGTGTATGTGGTACATGCAAACCAGCCACGCAATCTCTCAAGCTGTTTAGCTGGGATTATTGTTTGCTGGTATGTTTTAAAGCGCTTTCAATTACCGAAGCAACGCCATCAATCTATTTCTAATTAATGCTGACCGGCAGATTGTGTCCGCCCGCAAGAGGCCGCTCGGACTGGTACTCAAAATGTACTCACGACGTTTTGAGTATCGATTTGCTGGTACTCACAGACGGTAAAAACGGCTGTCTACCTCGATATATTCGTTATCCCCAACGACTCGTCAACGAATACTGACTAGTGATTGAGTGCTGCATGGCTCAAATTAGCCTACGTAATTACGTAATTACGTATTCTGAAGTAAAATGATTTCGGCCAATTAAGGAACGTAGAACAGGTCAATTCGGAGGGGCGACCATGGAGGAAGATCAGGCTGTTCATGCCGAGAGGGAGCTGGATAAGTTCACGCTCTCGATAACCCGCGAGGATAAGCGGGCTCTTAAGTCCTATGCCGCGCGCCAGGATAAGACGGTGGCTAAAGTCCTGCGCGAATGGATTGACGAGAAGTGCAAGGGGGAGAAGTGATGTCTCAGACGGCGCAAGCGGTCGTTCAGAACCTTGTTGATCGCGCTGTCAAGCTGGGCGATCGTCAGCTCGCTGCCGACATCCGCGCCTTTGCTGCGCAGCGCCAGTTTGGGCTTGTATTTGAACACAACCGTCCAGAGCGACTTCGCCTTTATGGCAAACCTATCATGGAGGGCGATGTCGTACAGGTGCTTCCCGAGCGTGGTAAAAAAGAGGACTCTAGCTCCCAACTGCTATGGTTGGTAAATGCCGTTCGGGGGGGGGTTGCTGATCTAAAGCCATATCAATCGCCCTCATATGACGAAAACGAATGTGAGCCCCGCTCCGTTGCTGTCGACGATGTCGTGCCTGTTGCTGAATATGACCAGCCGATTTATGCTGGCCTCAAAGAGACTGGGCGTGTCGAGCGCGCTGGCGATAAGCCCTATCAAGTAGTCATTAACGGCGAAAACTACCATGCTCTTGAAACCTTGGCCTTTGCCTATGCAGGCAAAGTGGACTGCATATATATTGACCCACCCTATAACACTGGCGCCCGCGACTGGAAATACAACAACGATTACGTCGACGGCTCCGACGCCTATCGCCACTCCAAGTGGCTTGCCTTTATGGAGCGCCGCCTCAAGCTCGCCAAGCAGCTGCTCAACCCCAACGATTCCGTACTTATCGTGACGATCGACGAGAAGGAGTACGCAAGGCTTGAGCTTCTTTTAGAGAGCGTTTTTCCCAACGCGACCGGTATCCAGACGGTTTCAATCACCATAAACAAGAACGGGGTTGCCCGCGGCAACCAGTTCAAGAGAGCTGACGAGTACGCTGTCTTTTGCTTTTTTGGCACCGCCGCGCCGTGCCAAGTGGACCGCAGACTCTATTCCGTTGAGTTCGGAGAACTTGAGGAAAAAGTGGCTGATGACGCGTCGAGCAGCCGCTCCCAACGTAAAGTACGTTGGGAGTGGCTGCTGAGGGGCGGTCCCAATGCCGCTCGCACCGCAAGGCCGAACCTCTTCTATCCCATCTATATCGATGAGGAGACCGCGACAATTAAGGAGCTCGGCGCTTCTCTCCCCCTTGAACAAGACTGGACAAAGATACCGACAAAAACGGGTCTCAGGGCAGTTTGGCCTATTAGGACCGATGGCCGAGAGGCGACTTGGAGGATCTCCCAGAATGCTCTACAGGCCAAGCTTGATCGCGGGTGCGCAAAAGTAGGTGAGTACAACAAAAAGAGTGATCGGTACTCCCTCCTTTACCTAGGAGATTCCCAAGAGGAGCGTCTCAAGAATGGAGAAATTAAACTCATCGGCAAGGCTGAGGATGGGTCCTTGCTTCTCGAAGAGCAGGGAGAGCGCTCTGCCATTCCAACAACTGTTTGGAGTGGCACGCAGTTCTCTGCCGGTGAATACGGGAGCCGATATATCAAAAAGTTCATCGGCGATAGGCGCTTCACATTTCCAAAGTCCCTTTATGCGACCGAGCTCTCAATCGCTTCCGTTGTTGCCGACAAGCCCGACGCCCTTGTAGTCGATTTCTTCTCAGGATCGGGCACCACGGCACATGCCGTCATGCGCTTGAACCATCAGGACGGCGGGCGCAGGCGCTCCATCAGCGTAACGAATAACGAGGTCTCCGAGGACGAATCCAAAAAGCTCACCAAGCGCGGTCTTCGCCAGGGCGACCCCGAATGGGAGGCGCTGGGCATCTGCCAGTACGTTACCAAACCACGCGTCACGGCGGCCATCACGGGCAAGACGCCCGAGGGCGATTCCATCAAGGGTGACTACAAGTTCACCGACGAGTTCCCCATGGCCGACGGCTTCGAGGAAAACGCCGTCTTCTTTGACCTCACCTACGAAGACCCGGACGCCGTCGAGCTGGGCGTGGCCTTCGAGGAGATCGCGCCCCTGCTCTGGCTGCGCGCTGGTTCGCGTGGCAGCATCATCAAGCACGAACAGCCGGGCTTTGCCATGGCCGACGCCTACGCCGTCCTCTTCGACTTTGCTTCGGTCGGCGCTTTCATAGACGCCGTCAAGCAGAATGCCAGCATAGGGTGCGCCTATGTGATCACGGACGACACGGCTCGATACGCCTCCGTCAAGGCACAACTGCCTGGGCTCGACGTCGTCCGCCTGTACGAGAACTACCTGCAATCGTTCAAGATTGCCGCCGAGGATGCGGTGAGGTAAACATGAGAGTCGAACTTAAGGATTTCCAAGCCGGTGCGGTCGCGACCCTGGCGAACAAGTTGCAGTCGATGCGCCGACGCTACGAGCAGGACGGCGAGCTGTCCTCGATATGCCTCGCATCTCCCACGGGGTCGGGCAAAACGGTCATGTGCGCAGCGACGATCGAAGCGCTCTTCTTCGGAGACGACGATCTGAGCCTCATGCCCGACGAGAATGCCGTCGTTCTTTGGCTCTCGGATTCCCCGAGCCTGAACGAGCAGACGAGCGTGCGTTTCTCAAACGTGGCGGACAAGCTGGCAGACAGCATCCTTGACAGGCGCCACCTGGTCACAATTACCAACGACTTCGGAGCCGCGCACGACATTCTCGAGCCGCGCCACGTCTATTTCCTCAGCAAGGACCTACTCAGTAAGAACGGCCTGCTCACCAAGGGTAGTGAGGCCAACTCCGGCCGCGTGTTCTGGGACATCCTTGACCGCACCATCAGGGACCCGGAGCGTAACCTCTATCTGTTTATAGACGAGGCCCATCGCGGTCTGGGGGCCAATGCCTCGAGCGAGCGCGGCACCGCGACGATCTACGCCAGCCTCATTGATGGGCTCGACGGCCGTGCAGCGATGCCCATCGTCGTCGGGGTCTCTGCCACGCCGCAGAGGTTCGAGGCGGCCATGGACCAGCGCGCCGATCGCGTACGTATGCCAAAGGTCGCTGTGACCCCTCGCGAGGTCCAGGAGTCAGGTCTGCTCAAGGACATCATCGAGTTGCGCGTGCCAGAGAAGGACGACCCGGTCAAGCACCAGTACCTCACTATGGCGTGCGAGCGCTATGCCCTGACTTGCCGCGAATGGGGCGAGTACTGTGCCCGTGAGGGCGAGAGCCCCGTCAACCCGCTGCTGCTCATCCAAGCGGCGGACAACGTGAGCAACTCGGCCCTGGCTGAGATGTGCGACCAGATCACGGGCCTGGTCCCCGGCCTTTCCGAGGCGATGTCGTTCGCCAACGTCTTCGGCGAGCATAAGGACATCGCGGCGGGAAAATACCTTATTCCCTATGTCGAACCCGAGTTCGTTCAGGACACCTCGCGCATTCGCGTGCTCTTCGCCAAGGAGGCTGTCTCCAACGGATGGGACTGCCCGCGAGCGGAGGTCATCTTCTCGCAGCGCAGGCGTTCGGACTCGACCTATATCGCACAGCTCGTGGGGCGTATGGTACGCACTCCACTTGCGCGGCGCATCGAATCCGATGATCTTTTGAACTCCGTCGCCTGC
This sequence comes from uncultured Collinsella sp., assembly GCA_900548495.1. Lineage (GTDB taxonomy): Bacteria > Actinomycetota > Coriobacteriia > Coriobacteriales > Coriobacteriaceae > Collinsella. The sequence goes on from URKT01000072.1 coordinate 8,545, forward strand.
TACCTGCCCCAGTTCAATCCCGAGGGCACTCAGGACGTGGTCGACTACCTCATGGGCCGTAAGGACGATATGGGCGAGAGCTCCATCGGCAAGCAGAACATCGTTCTCAACCCCGTGACTATCACGGCGGCTGCGCCCAAGTCCGAAGCCGACTACCAACAGGAGCTCAAGGCGTACGAGGAGAACGAGAAAGCCATCGAGGCGGCGCGGCAGGCACAACCCGGCTACCAGGCGCCGCTTGCCGGCATAGCGATTCAGGAGCCGTTGGACATGCAGGGAGCGCAGCCCTCGCTTGCCTCGGCGGTCAGGCCCGTCGACGTCCCGGCGCCAGAAGCGGAGCTGGCGCCTCAGCCCGCAACGGGCAACTACGTTGCAGCGTCTGCCCCGCAGCAACCTGCGACACCTGAGCCAAGTTCCGCACAGACCGAGCCGACCCAGCCCGTCTCGGTCGTAATACCCGTGCCCATGGCAAAGCCCAAGCCGCCCACCAAGCGCGAGCAGTCTTTCACGCATCAGGAGTGGCAGGGCATCCGCACAGCCTTCGATTCCATCCCCGTGCAGCGCATTCCGAAAAAGGCCAGGAACGAATTCCAGAGCCTGGTTAAGACGGCGACTCTGCTTGTCGAGACTGGCCTCGATGTCAATGCCGCGGCCGACGTGAAAAAACAGTTCGTCCAGAAGCTCAAGGGATACATCGTTGCTAACGAGGACGAGTACCACGAAGCCAAACACGACGTAGAGGTTGCCGAGACCGTCAAGATCACGCTCGACAAGCTCAACGAGACCGAGGACCAGGAGCAGGAGGAGGCCCGCACGGACGCCGAGGGCCTCAGAAAGGCCGCCCGCGACGCCGACATGCATTTCACTAAGGAGTTTGCGAATGAGTATCGCCGCGCCAACTTCAAGGAGCTTGGGCGGCCCGAGTGCGACCTGCGCCTTGCCGCAGCGGTGCGCACGCAGGCCATCGTTGATGCGCTCGAGGGCTGGGCGGCTCAATGCCGAAAGGAATACTTCGATAAGGTCGATGGATCTGGCGATTATGACTACCTTAACGACGCGGCAAAGCAGCGCTACGACGAGCTGGCCCGTGAAACTGAGGGCAAGCGCCTCACAAAGATAGAGTGGCCCACGTCTACCAGCACGTCGGACGACTTCGCTAAATATCCGTGCCATATCGTGCAGAAAGAGGACGGCCTCTGCCCGCTCGACCTGAACCCGGCGGAAGACTATATCGTTAGGAACGAATTGGCAAAGAATCGCACGGTTGCCTTCTATCGCAATCCGTCGGGCAGCATGTCTGCTAAGGCGTTTTCGATTCCGTACATGTCTTCGGTGGGACGCAAAGCCCTGCATCCAGACTTCCTCTTCTTCGTGAAGGATGCAGCGGGCGTCATCAGGCCGTCCATCGTTGACCCTCATGGCGAGTTCCTCGGCGACACGCTAGCAAAGCTTAGGGGCTATGTGACCTATCTACGCGATTATCCCGATGTGTTCAAGCAGGTACTCTTTGTCGGGGATATGGGCGAGGGCGTGTACAAGGTGCTCAACCTCTTGCGATCCGATGTGCAGGATGCCGTGATGGGCTACAGCGATGTCGACTGTAAGGCGCTCTTCTACGGCTCCTTCGCAAACGACTATCACTAGGATTGTCGGGATTTGCCTAGCGGGCGTCTTGGATCATATACCAGAACTGAATTAGTAAGGCTCGCTAAGGCGGCCGTCCGTTAGGAGCGGCCGCCTCTCTTCAGTCTTGACCAATGATTTCAAGCGTTTCGGTGGCATTCGCCGGTCATGACGTCGTATCCGTTACGTGGGTGGCACCTCCGCTACGCCGCGTCAAGGGGCCCATGAGACCCCGCACAAACCTCCGCTCCGCTCCGGTTGGTGGAGGTCGTCATGGACTCCCTTGACCCGTCTTCGCTCCGGTGCGGCTTTGCAGGGAGCAAAGCCGACGACGACGCGCGGCGTCGCCATTCGGCTTTGCCCGCAAGGGCGAGATATTCAGGGCAGCGTGCCCGGAAACGGAGGAAGACATGCAGGAGCTGATGACGAGGGAGATTGCGGAGGGGCTGCCGAGGCTCTATGAGCAAGACGGCGCGGAAGACCCCACGGTATACGTCCACTACTTCTCGTGCGTGAACGGATGGGACTGGTGCTGTCTCTTATACACATCTCCGAGCC
>URKT01000073.1 GCA_900548495.1 uncultured Collinsella sp.
GGGCTCGGAGATGTGTATAAGAGACAGGCCGAGTACGGCAAGCAGCGGGCTCAGGCGGTAGCGCGCGCACAAATAGATGACGAGCGGCAGATGCACGACGAGTGGATATACCTGGCGGGCGAAAAGCTCGCCGCCGACGGCATTGGCGAGGCCAAATGCGCATCCAGTTACGGCACCGACCAGCACCAGTTCAAGCGCATGACGCCGGTTGATCTCGACACCGCACAGCGCCGCCGAGGCAAAGACGCCAAAGAGCAGCGTCGTGGCGTGGTGGATTGCCCAAAGGATCATTTCGACCGTGGAGACCATCAGTGTCTCCCACCCTCAAAGCGCACCGCAAAGTAGGCGTCTTGGAATCCCTGCTTGCAGCTGCGCGAAAGCGGGATGCACGCGCCCGAGCGCATGACGATGTCCGTGCGGTCAAAGTGATCGATATTGCGCAGGTTGACCTGGTAGCTGCGGTGGCATTTAAAGAAGGTGGCATTTTGCGCCAAACGGTCTTCGACGCTGCGGAACGACTCAAGTGCCTCGATATCGCGTCCGTCGCGCAGGTGGAAGACCACGTGCTTGTTGCGCGCCTCGGCATATTCGATGTCGGACAGGCGCAGGGCGTGGTAGCCAAAGGAAGTTTTGATCACGAGCTCGTCGGTTGCCGCCGGGCGCATGCTCGAAAGCTCGTCGAGCAACTGCGCTAGGCGTTCGTAAGCCACGGGCTTGAGCAGATAATCGAAGGCGCGGACCTCGTAGGACTCCAGTGCAAACTCGGGCGATGAGGTGAGAAACACCAGACGCACGGCGGTATCGGCCTGGCGCAATTCGCGCGCGGTGTCCATGCCGTTGACGAGCGGCATGATCATATCGAGCAAGATGATGTCGGCGCGCGATGCGGCATGGCGGGCCAGCAGGTCCTCGCCGCGCGTGACGAGCGCAACATCGACCGCCGTGCCCGTCTCGCTCGACCAACGGTCGATCATCCGGTGCAGTCTATCTAGAAAAGCGACGTCGTCGTCGCAGGCAATAATCTTGAGCATTCTGAGCCCCCTTAGTAGTTCGATTTTGCCACATTGGGTGCGGACCGCTCGCGGAGGCGTGTCCCATTTGCGCCCCACGTCGCGCAACTCGCGCCGAGCGGTATTGCGGTGGCGAAAGATGCCTCCTGCGCTATCGAGAGCTCGGCTATCCTCAGTTTGCCAGTTCGAAAATGGGCCTGCCGCATGATCGAATCTTTATTTCAACTTTACACCTAGGTTTACAGCTGTCTTGTCAGCTGTAAACCTAGGTGTCATACTAAAGCCCCAAGATTCGCCAAAAGAGAGGGGCCTTGATGGCACAGAGCGCGAACATGGATGCATCGGAGCTTGCACGCGACATTGCGGCCGGCCTGGCATCGGCAACGACGGCAACGGAGCGTGCGGCATTGGTGCCCGCAGAGCTCGTCGAGGCCATTCAGCAACTAAAAACCCAACGCGATGCGGTGATCCTGGCACACTATTACGTGGCGCCCGAGGTCCAAGCCGTTGCCGATTACGTCGGCGACAGCTTCTACCTGGCAAAGCTTGCCAAGAGCCTGCCGCAGCAGACCATCGTGCTGTGCGGCGTGGAGTTTATGGGCGAGAGTGCCAAGCTGCTCAACCCCACCAAGACCGTGCTGCTGCCCGAGCCGGGCGCGGATTGCCCCATGGCTCACATGGTCAAGCGCGAGACGGTCGACGCCGCCCGCGCCGAGTACGGTGACGACCTTGCTGTCGTCTGCTACGTCAACTCCACAGTCGAGATCAAGAGCTGGAGCGACGTGTGCGTCACCAGCTCCAACGCCGTCAAGATCGTGTCTGAGCTGCCGCAGCAGCATGTCCTGTTCATCCCCGATCAAAACTTGGGCCGCTTCGTAGCCGAGCAGGTGCCGCAAAAGCACGTCATTCTCAACAAGGGCTACTGCCCGCGCCACCACATCATCACCGTCGAGCAGATCGTCGATGCGCAGGAGGCACATCCCGACGCGCTCGTACTGGCGCACCCCGAGTGCAAGGCCGACGTGTTGGCCGAGGCCGACTACATCGGCTCCACCGCCGGCATCATCAAGTATGCCGAGGAGTCGGACGCCAGCGAGTTCATCATCGTGACGGTCCGCGGCGTGCTCTACGAGCTCGAGCGCCGCTGCCGGGGCACCGGCAAGAAGTTCTACTTCCCCGCGGTGCAGCCCACCTGCGTCAACATGGATCTCATCACGCTCGAAAAGCTCGTGCGCTGCCTGGAGACGGGAGAGGGCGAGGTGCAGATTGGCGTGTCGGACGAGGCCGCCGACCAGGCTAAGCTCACACTCGACCGCATGCTCGAGTACGCGGCGCGCTAAGCCAATATGACATGAGGGACCATCCCTTATGCCACATTACAAGGGAGAGGATTCCTGTGGAAACTAAGCAATACCCCGTCATGGAGTGCGATGTCGTCATTGCCGGCTGCGGCGTGGCGGGCCTGTATGCGGCTCTCAATCTGCCGACGAGCACGCGCGTGATCATGCTCTCCAAGGGTGCGGTCGACGAGTGCGATTCGATGCTCGCGCAGGGCGGCATCTGCGTGCTGCCCGAGGGCTCGGACTACGATGCCTTCTTTGAGGACACCATGCACGCCGGTCACTACGAGAACCGCCGCGAGAGCGTAGACATTATGATCCGCTCGAGCCGCTCGGTCATCAACGACCTGCTGGCGATGGGCGTGGAATTTGAGCGCAAGGCCGATGGCGGCCTCGACTTTACCCGCGAGGGCGCCCACAGCCGCCCGCGCATCGCCTTCCATGCCGACATTACGGGCAAGGAGATCACGACCAAGCTGCTCCAGGCCGTCCGCAAGCTGGACAACGTGCAGATTCTTGAGCACGTGGCCATGACTGACATCCTCACGGCCGAGCGCGATGGGGCCACGGTGTGCACTGGTGTCGTCGCTGTTGCCGTGGACGAGGGCGATTCGGTCCGTCCCGCCGACGAGCTCGCAAATGCCGCCGAGGGCGTGCATACCGGCGGGCCGTTTGAGATTCATGCTCGCCATACGCTGTGGGCGACGGGTGGTATCGGTGGCGTGTACGATCACTCCACCAACTACCCGCAGCTCACCGGCGACGCCTGCTACATCGCGCAGGAGCACGGCATTACGATGGAGCATCTGGACTATGTGCAGATTCACCCCACGGGACTGTTCTCGCCGCAGCCGGGCCGCACCTTCCTGATCAGCGAGAGCTGCCGCGGCGAGGGCGCGATTCTGCTCAACGCCGCCGGCGAGCGCTTTACCGACGAGCTTCAGCCGCGTGATGTGGTCGCCGCCGCTATTCGCGAGCAGATGAAGCAGGACGGTACCGAGCACGAGTGGCTGAGCTTTGCCCCCGTCGAGCGCGACGTGGTGACCGGGCACTTCGCCAACATCCGCGCGCGCTGCCTTGAGGACGGTCGCGACATCCTGGATGAGCCCATCCCCGTCACGCCCACGCAGCACTACTTTATGGGTGGCGTATGGGTCGATAAGGACGGCCGCACCTCGATGCCCGAGCTCTACGCCGCTGGCGAGACGGCCTGCAATGGCGTTCACGGCAAGAATCGCCTGGCTTCCAACAGCCTGCTCGAGTCCCTAGTCTGGGGTCGCCGCGCTGCTTGGCGTATGCGCACCGGCGAGTCGCTGGCCGTGGAACAGGCAGGCGAGCCCGCGCTCGATGGACGCCATCGCGCCTTGAGTTCCGATACCCTTGCAATCGATGATCTGGCCCGTGCCGCCGGCACGCAGGCCGTGGAGGAGTAGACCATGAATCCCATTACCATGAAACTCGTCGTCGATGATCTGATTCTGCAGGCCCTGCGCGAGGACATTACGTTTGAGGACGTGAGCACGGCGAGCGTGTGCCCCACGGCGCGTCCCGCCACGGTGGAGCTCATCGCCAAGGCCGACGGCATCATCGCGGGCCTGGACGTGTTCGCTCGCACCTTTGAGCTGCTGGATTCGCAGAGCTCGGTGCTGTTTGATGTTGCCGACGGTGACGAGGTGCACGCCGGCGACCACGTGGGCCAGGTGCGCGGCGACGCGCGCGTGCTGCTTTCGGGCGAGCGCGTGGCGCTCAACTATCTACAGCGTATGAGCGGTATCGCTACCTACACGCACAACATGGCAGCGGCGCTCGAGGGTACCAAGACCGTGCTTGTTGACACACGCAAGACCACGCCGGGCATGCGCGTCTTCGAGAAGGCCGCGGTCGAGATCGGTGGCGGCAGCAACCACCGCTACAACCTGTCGACAGCCGTCATGCTTAAGGACAACCATATCGACGCCGCCGGTGGTGTGACGCGTGCGATCGAGATGGCACGTGCCCACGCATCGTTTACCACGACGGTCGAGATTGAGTGCGAGAACTTGGACATGGTACGCGAGGCCGTGGAGGCCGGTGCCGATATCATCATGTTCGACAACATGACCCACGACGACATGGCTGCCGCGATTGAGCTTATCGCCGGCCGCGCCAAGACCGAGTGCTCGGGCAACGTGGACGCCAGCAATATCCGCGCGCTCGCCGACCTGGGCGTTGACTTTATTAGCTCGGGGGCGCTGACGCACTCTGCGCCGATTCTCGACCTCTCGCTCAAGCACCTGCGTCTGCTGGACGGTAAATAATGGACGCCCGCGAGCGTCGCCGTTCCATCATGGCCGTGCTCGAGGAAGCCAAGGAGCCCGTTTCGGGCAGCGCACTTGCCCGTGAGGTTGGCGTGAGCCGCCAGATTGTCGTGCAAGACATCGCCCTGCTGCGTGCCGATGGGCACGATATCGTGGCGACCAACCGTGGTTATGTGCTGCAGGAGGCCCCCAGCAGCCCCGCCGTGCCCACGCGCCTGGTCAAGGTTCGCCACGGCGTGGAGCAGGCGGGCGATGAGCTCACGAGTATCGTCGACGCCGGAGGCGCCGTGCTCAACGTGATCGTCAATCACCGCGTGTACGGTAAGATCACGGCCGACCTGGACATCCGCAATCGTCGCGATGTTGAGCGCTACCTGCACGATATCGAGAGCGGCAAGAGTTTCCCGCTACTAACGGTGACGAGCGGCTATCACTTCCATCGCATCGCGGCAGAAGACGAGCAAACCCTCGACGAGATCGAGGCGATGCTTAAGGAGAAAGGCTACCTAGCAGACCTGATGCCCTACGAAGACGATCTCTCTTAGCCGACGCTGCAAACGCCCCTAAGCGGCAATCTGACGTTCAATCGTCGGTCGCGTACCAAAGTACGCTTCCCTCCTCTTTCACGTCACCTTGCTCGCTTAGGGACGTTTTCGCTGACGTGGGCTCAACCTGCGACGGTGCTAAATTAGCTATCCGTACAAAAAAGGAGGCCTCCGCGGCGATGCGGAGGCCTCCTTTTTGTGCACGGTGTACTTTTGAGTGTGCAAGTGGGGAGTTGTTACTCCTCGACGATCTCGGTGATCGCGCCAGCGGGGCAAGCGTCCTGGCAAGCGCCACAGGCGACGCAGGAGTCCTCGTCAGCGACGGTAGCGACGTCCTGGAGCTCCAGAACGCCAGCGGGGCAGGTGTCGACGCAAACGCCACAAGCGATGCACTCGTCGGCATCAATTACGGGATGAGCCATGGTAGTTTCCTCTCTGTTGACCGACGCTACAGACGATGTGCGCCGGTTTGATTCGGGCAAAAACATACCACGGGAGCGACCGTTTGCAATACCCTCTGGCCGGCATCTTCATACCGTTCGCCGAGTATGCCAAGGTTTACTAAAAAACGCGCAGGTGGGGCCGGTGAGCTGCGTAAATGTTAGCTAAAGGTGACTCGTAATATAGGGCGATTGAGCGTGCTTGCGGAAACCGCATCCCGTAATCCACGTCCAAAACGGGACACAGTTTCAGGCTCACACCTCAGTCAACTCTACATAGATCTCAATAGATTTGCCGAGAACTCAATCAGCGCATCTACCTGCGCATTTAAGAACCTAAACTCTCAGAGATAAGAAATCTTATATGAATTGACTTAGATTTTGTATATTCCGGCCCATAAGGGGATACACTACATCCTGAAAGACAAGCCGAAGCGCCGCGCGAAAGACCGTCGAGGCGGCGCGAACGCACAAGAGAGAGGGAATTTCTAATGAGTAAGATTCTTGGTATCGACCTTGGTACTACTAACTCCGCTATGGCCGTCCTCGAGGGCGGTTCTCCGACCATTATCGTGAACGCCGAAGGCGACCGCACCACTCCGTCCGTTGTCGGCTTCCGTGCTGACGGCGACCGCGTCGTGGGTAAGGCCGCTAAGAACCAGGCTGTCACCAACCCCAAGAACACCGTGTTCTCCATCAAGCGCTTCATGGGCCGCAAGTACTCCGAGTGCACCTCCGAGATTAAGACCGTGCCGTACGAGGTCAAGGAGGGCCAGGGTGGCCGTGCCGTCGTCGACATCGAGGGCAAGGATTACACCGCCGAGCAGGTGAGCGCCATGACGCTCGCGAAGATGAAGGCCGACGCCGAGAAGTATCTGGGCGAGACCGTCACCGACGCCGTCATCACCGTCCCGGCCTATTTCAACGACGCTCAGCGCCAGGCCACCAAGGATGCCGGTAAGATCGCCGGCCTCAACGTCAAGCGTATCGTGAACGAGCCGACCGCTGCTGCTTTGGCCTATGGCCTGGACAAGCAGGGCACCGACCAGCGCATCCTGGTCTTCGACCTGGGCGGCGGCACCTTCGATGTCTCCATCCTCGACCTCGCCGACGGCGTGTTTGAGGTTCTGTCCACCTCGGGCGACAACCACCTGGGCGGCGACGACTGGGATCAGCGCGTCATCGACTGGATGGCCGATAAGTTCCAGCAGGAGAACGGTGTCGACCTGCGCCAGGACCCCATGGCTCTGCAGCGTCTGAAGGAGGCCGCCGAGAACGCCAAGAAGGAGCTCTCCGCCGCCCAGCAGACCACCATCAACCTGCCGTTCATCACCATGAACCAGTCCGGTCCGCTGCACCTCAACTACACGCTGACCCGCGCCGAGTTCGAGAAGATCACCCGCGACCTGCTCGAGCGCTGCAAGCAGCCTGTCACCAATGCCCTGCGCGACGCCAAGCTTAAGCTCTCCGATTTGACCGAGGTCATCCTCGTCGGCGGCTCCACCCGTATGCCCGCCGTCCAGGAGCTCGTCAAGACCATGACCGGCAAGCAGCCCAACATGTCCGTGAACCCCGACGAGGTCGTTGCTGACGGCGCTGCCGTCCAGGGCGGCGTGCTCACCGGCGACGTCGAGGGCATCCTGCTGCTCGACGTTACCCCGCTGTCGCTGGGCGTCGAGACCATGGGCGGCATCATGACCAAGATGATCGACCGCAACACCACGATCCCGACCTCCAAGACCGAGGTCTACTCCACCGCTGCCGACAACCAGACCAGCGTCGAGATCAACGTGCTCCAGGGCGAGCGCGAGCTTGCCCGCGACAACAAGTCGCTCGGTAAGTTCCAGCTGACCGGTATCCCGGCTGCCCGTCGCGGCGTGCCGCAGATCGAGGTTACCTTCGACATCGACGCCAACGGCATCGTCAAGGTCTCCGCTAAGGACAAGGGCACCGGCAAGGAGCAGCAGATCACCATTTCTGGCTCCACTGCTCTGTCCGACGACGAAGTCGATCGTATGGTCAAAGACGCCGAGGCTCATGCCGAGGAGGACAAGAAGCAGAAGGAAGAGGTCGAGGTCCGCAACCAGACCGACAGCCTGTGCTACTCCACCGAGCAGACCCTCAACGAGCTGGGCGACAAGGTTTCCGCCGACGTGAAGTCCAAGGCCGAGGCCGCTATCGCCGACGCCAAGAAGGCGCTCGAGGGCTCTGACGTCGAGGCCATCAAGGCTGCCGGCGAGTCCCTGCAGTCTGTGGCCTACGAGCTGGCCCAGGTTGTCTACGCCGACGCTCAGCAGCAGACTGACGGTGCCGCCGGTGCCCAGCCTGCCGACGATGACGTTGTCGACGCCGACTACGAGGTTGTGGACGACGAGGACAAGTAATCATGTCCGCCCGTAAAGCTCGCACGGAGGCGGCCGCCGCTGGCGCCGCCCCCGTTGACTCTGAGGAGAAGGACGTGAAGATTCCCGTAGAGGCCGTCGACGATACCGAGGCCAACGAGGCCCCGGCCGCCGAGGCTGCCGAGAACCAGGTGGAGGATTCCAACAAGGAGGCGACGATGACCGAGGACGAGATGGTGGAAGCCGCTATCCGCGCCGGTGAGGAAGCCGCCGACAACGACTTTAAGCTCAAGTTCGAGCAGGCCCAAAAGGAGCTTGCCGACGTGCGCAACGAGCTTGATGCTGCGGCAGAGGCTCAGAAGGCCGCCGAGGACAAGGCGAAGGACGCTACCGAGCGCACCGCCCGTCTGCAGGCCGACTGGGAGAACTTCCGTCGCCGCACTGCCAACGAGCGCATTGCCGAGCGCGAGCGCGCGACTGAGAAGCTCGTCACCTCGCTGTTGCCGGTGATCGACGATATCGAGCGCGCGATCGACCATGCCCGCAGCCAAGAGCTTTCCGACGATTTTAAGCAGTTCGTCGATGGCGTTGACGCGGTACATGCCAAGCTGCTCGATGTGTTTGCGCACGAGGGCGTTGAGCCCATCGATCCCAAGGGCGAGGCATTCGATCCGCTCGAGCACCAGGCCGTGGGTCGCGTCGAGGACGCGTCGCAGTACGACGAGACCGTCAACGACGTGTACCAGAAGGGCTACCGCATGGCGGATCGCATCCTGCGTTCCGCGATGGTGACGGTGACCTACGGTGGCGAGAAGCGCCCCGCACCGGAGCCCGAAGCGGCGCCCGAGGATGCTACGGCCGATACGGCCGAGAGCACCGAGGAGTAATTGAGAAGGGCCCCGGGGCAACACCCGGGGCCCTTTCTGGCCTAGTGCCATATGAAAGCATGAGCCGCCGCCCGCTGGGCGGCGGATGAAACAGGAGAGGAGCTACGATGGCTGCAGGCAAAACCTTCTATGACATCCTGGGCGTATCCAAGAGCGCCTCCGACAAAGAGATCAAGAGCGCGTTTCGCAAGCTCGCGCAAAAATATCACCCCGATGCCGGCGGCGACGAGGCCAAGTTCAAGGAGATCAGCGAGGCCTACGAGACGCTTTCGGACGAGAAGAAGCGCAAAGAGTACGACCAGATGCTCATGTTTGGCGGCATGCCGGGCGCAGGCGGCGCGTATGGCGGCGGCTACGGTGCCGGCGCAGGTGCCAGCGGCTGGGGCGACATCTTTGACAGCATCTTTAGCGGCAACGGCGCCTGGGGCAGCGATTGGGGCTCGGGCTTTGCCGGGGCTGCGGGCGCTGCCGGTGCCGGCGCGGGCCGCAGCCGTGCTCGCAAGGGCGGCGACCTGTCGCTGACCGTCGATGTGACGGCCGAGGACGCGTTTCGCGGCGTGACGCACAAGGTCACCTACCGCATTCCCTCGACGGGCGAGCAGCAGACCATCACGGTCTCGGTGCCTGCGGGCGCGGTCGACGGAGGCAAGCTGCGTTACAAACGTCGCGGCGAGTACGGCGTTGCCGGAGGCGAGCGCGGCGACCTGGTCGTGACCACGCATGTGGAGGAGCACCCGCTGTTTAAGCGCAAGGGTGCCGATGTGACCATGGAGGTGCCGATCTCGGTCTATGAGGCGGCGCTCGGCTGCACGGTGGATGTGCCCACACCTGGCGGTGCGACGGTTCGTCTGAAGGTGCCCGCGGGTACCCAGACAGGCAAGAAGTTCCGCTTTAAGGAGATGGGCGCGCCCGACGTTAAGCACCGTGGCCGCACAGGCGCGCTGCTCGTCGAGATCAAGGTGCAGGTCCCCACAAATCTATCCGATGACGAGCGTGATGCCATGACCAAGCTGCGCGAGGCCGACGCACGCGACTATCGCGAGAAGGTCAATCGTTACAAGGCGACGTACTAGGGTGGTCGTGGCGCACGCCCGCGCCCGCGGGCTTATGATGGACGATAACGAGACGGAAAGGGGTCAGGTAGCATGGCCGAGGACAATAGGAACAAACCGCTGTACATGATCAGCGTGGCGGCCGAGCTGACCGGCATGCATCCGCAGACTCTGCGCGTCTACGAGTCCAAGGGCCTGGTGAACCCCCAGCGCTCGGGCGGCAACACGCGTCTGTATTCGCGTGCCGATATCGAGCGCCTGGAGCTCATCAACCAGCTGACCGACGAGGGCATCAACCTTGCCGGTGTGGTGCGCATCCTCGATATGAAGGAGCGTGCCGAGGAGCGTGAGCACGAGAACGAAAAGCTCCGCGCTCGCGTGCGCCAGCTCGAGGACGAGCTGCACGAGTACAAGATGCAGAAGAAGATCACTGCCCTGGCCCCGCGCGATGGCTCGGTTAACCCCGAACAGGTCATGCGCAAGCTATTGGGCGCCGGCGGGGATCTCTAGGTTACGCCGTTCTGCCGAACGGCGTAACGGCTCGACGCTGCGCGCCGCCCAGAGCGACAATTTGTCATTCAAAAGGCAAGGCATGACCAGAAGGTCTATGCCTTGCCTTTTTCATGCCAACTTGTTCGCTCTGGACGTCGCTCGCTGTCCG
>URKT01000074.1 GCA_900548495.1 uncultured Collinsella sp.
GAGATCTGCGCATGTCTCGTGGGCTCGGAGATGTGTATAAGAGACAGGGGTATTGAGCCCGAGCTTCGTCCCGCCACGCACGACGTGCTGATCTCTCACTGCTACATGCACGATGGTCACGGCGCCGTGGTCCTGGGTTCAGAGGCTGCCGGCGGCATCAAGGACCTTACCGTGAGCAAGTGCCTCTTTGAGCGCACCGACCGCGGCCTGCGCGTCAAGACCCGCCGCGGGCGCGGCAAGGATGCCGTCAACGAGGGCATTACCTTTGAGCACATTCGCATGGATGAGGTGCTCACGCCCTTCGTGGTCAACTCCTTCTACTTCTGCGACAAGGACGGCAAGACCGATTACGTGCAGTCTCGCGAGACGCTGCCTGTCGACGACCGCACGCCCGGCTTTGGTGCCACGACGTTTTGCGATATCGAGGCCACCAACTGCCATGCTGCCGCGGCCTATATCACGGGTCTGCCCGAGAGCAAGGTGACGCGTCTGACGTTCCAAGACGTTCACGTGACCTTTGCCGACGATGCCGAGCCCTTTGTCCCGGCCATGGCCTGCGGCGTTGAGCCCATGGTGCGTCAGGGCATCATTGCGCAAAACGTCAAGGTGCTCGACCTGCAAAATGTGGTGATCGAGGGCCAGGACGGCGAGGAGCTGCAGCTCCAGAACGTCGACAAGGTTGTCCGTTCCTAACTCGGGTTGATGACCAGGGCTGCATTGTCGGATAAATCGGCAATGCAGCCCTTGTGCGATACGGCCGTGTGCGCTGCGCTACGCATCATGGTGAAAGGGAATACATGCTCAATAAAACGATTCCTGTCGGGGTCGATGGCTCGTCTGCCACGATTACGTCTTATGTTTTTGCCCCGACCGAAGATGCTTATGCTTTAAAACCGCTGCCTGCAGTTGTGGTCGTGCCAGGAGGCGGCTACGATCACGTTTCGCCGCGCGAAGGCGAGCCGGTAGCGCTCCGTTTGTTGGCGATGGGCTACCAAGCGTTTGTGCTGAACTACTCGGTTGCTCCGGCTGTCTATCCGCTGGCATTGCAAGAACTCGCGCGGGCGGTCGATACCGTCCGAGGCCATGCGGCAGAGTACTGTGTCGATCCTGATCGGATTACGGTCATGGGTTTTTCGGCCGGTGGGCATCTAGTTGGCTTGCTCGGGGCGCTTTGGGACCAACCCTGGCTTGCAGAGTCGATTGCGGCATCTCCTGAGTCGATTCGGCCTGACGCACTTTGCTTGGGCTATCCGGTCGTAAGCTCGGGGGCCTATGCTCATCGTGGTTCATTTGAACACCTAACGGGTGCCGATGGCGCTTTGGCTCAAAAGTTGTCGATCGAGAATATGGTGGGCGAGGGCTTCCCCCGTACGTTCTTGTGGCATACCGCCGAGGATGCATCGGTACCAGTTCAAAATAGCCTCCTTCTTGCGCAGGCTCTTGCCGACCACGGGATTGGCTTTAGCCTACATGTCTTTCCGCATGGAAAGCATGGGGCATCGCTCGCCACGGCCCTAACGGCATTTAAGGGCTGCGCCGAGCATATTCAGCCACAAGTTCAGGGCTGGCCTGAACAGTTCGCTTCCTGGGAGCGTGATGGACGATGAGCGAAAGTATCTATACGCTGCGCGTTTCGAGGGCTGCGGCAGGAGCGTATCCAACGATTTCCGATGCCTTGGCGGCAGCCGATCAGCTCTATCCGGATGCCGAGCAACCGGTGATGATTCGCGTCGATCCGGGCGAGTATCGCGAGCGGGTCGAGATTCATCGCTCGCATGTGACGATTGAGGGAGAGACGGCCGACAGCGTGCGTATCGTGGGCAGCCTGGGTGCCAAGATGCCTTCGGAGGACGGCTCGGGCGTGGACGGCACGCTCGGCACGTTTAGGACCTATACCGTTTTGGTCGATGCCGACGACGTACGGCTCGAGAACCTCACGATCGAAAACGATGCGGGCGATGGGCGCGAGGTCGGTCAGGCGATTGCCCTGTATGCCGATGGCGACCGTCTGGTTGTCGATGCCTGCTGCATTAAGGGGCACCAGGACACACTGTTTTTGGGTCCGCTGCCGCCGCATGAGGCCAAACCGGGCGGGTTTATAGGACCCAAACAGTATGCGCCGCGCCGGGTGGGGCGCCAGTATTTTCGACGTTGCCGGATCGAGGGCGATGTCGACTTTATCTTTGGCGGCGCGCGTGCCTACTTTGAGGGGTGCGAGATTCGCTCGCTCAATCGCGATATGGATGTCAACGGGTATGTAACGGCAGCCTCCACGCCTAAAGGCGAGCCGTACGGATTTGTGTTCCACGGCTGTTCGTTTACAGCTCCGGATGGCGTGGCGCCGGATTCGGTCTACCTGGGTCGTCCTTGGCGCGAATGGGCGCAAACTGTGCTGATCGATTGCTGGCTGGGGCGACATATCAAGCGCGAAGGCTGGTGGGATTGGAATAAGCCGGCGGCGCACAGCTGCGCGCAGTATGCTGGCGCAATCCTGCATGGGCCGGCGGGTGATACTACCGACTGGGTGCCGTGGGCAAATAAACTCGATGTGATGGCTGCCGCCGGGTACGCTCGCGAGCAGGTGCTTGCCGGTGGGGATGGCTGGGATCCCGAGGGCGGCGACGGTGATGCGGTTGAGACGGCTGGGCTATCTGCCAATGGCCGCACCGTGCACATCGAGACGTACTGCGAAGACGAGCCTGCGCTGCGTGCCCGGCTGAAGCGCGAGGGACGTTCGGCTGCTTTTACGGGCAAGACTCCTGCAGATTTTGAGGCGTGGAAGATTGCGACCAGGACTCGTCTGTACGATGTTTTGGGCCTTTCGCTTATGGACCGCGTCCCGATTGAGATTCGTGAGCTCAGCCGCGTGCGGGTTGCCGGCGGCATCGTGCGCACCCATGCGATGCTGCAGGTGGAGCGCGACGTTTGGATGCCGTTCTACCTGCTCGAGCCGCAGTCGCCTAAGCTCGATGCGTGCGGCCGCAAGTGTTGCTATATCTGCCCGCATGGCCATCAGGGAGCGGGTGCTGCAAGCGTAGCCGGTGTTGCGGGCGTGCCGGCGGTCGATGATGCCGTGCGTAAGTTCAATTACGACTACGGTCTGCGTTTGGCACGCATGGGTTACGTGACCGTCTGCCCCGACGCACGCGGTTGGGGATACCGTCGTGACTGGAAGGGCCAGGGCGATGACGAGAACAGCTTTCTGCGCGGCACGTGCCTAAACCAGGCGCGCATGGCCGAGCCGCTGGGACTTACCGTTGCGGGTCTCAACGCCTGGGATAACATGCGTCTGATCGATTACCTAGAGGCGCGCGGCGACATTGCCATGGACGACCTGGGCTGTTTTGGCTTTTCGGGCGGCGGATACATGACGCTGTATCTGGCGGCGCTCGACCCACGCGTATGCAAGACGTTTGTCTCGGGCTACCTGTACGGTGTCGATGATTCGCTGCTGCACCTCAACGGCAATTGCAGCTGCAACTACACACCCGGACTTTGGCGCTTGCTCGACATGGGCGATATTGCCTCGCTTATTGCGCCACGCCCGCTGTTGGTGCAGAGCTGCGAAGAGGATCATCTGAACGGTTCGCGCGGGCTGAAAAATGTTGACGAGCAGCTCGAGATCGTGCGCGATGCCTACAAGTTACTGGGTCGCAGAGATGGCCTGCGGCACGAGGTGTGTCCGGGTGAACACCATCTGGGCGTGACACATCTTGCCGAGGATATCGAATGGCTCGATTCGCACGTTGCGGAATGCGCCCGTGCATAGCCCCTCGGCATGCTGCGAATAAACGGTACGTTCCTGTATGACCGCCGATGGGCGGATGAGGAGAAGATTATGGAAACGAAGAGTTTGAGTGAATCGACCATTTGCTGCTTTGGCGACTCAACGACCTGGGGCGACAACGGCTGCGGTGGGGGAGGCAACGACATCTCGTGGACCTCGCATTTGGGCGCGTTGCTGGGAGGCGCGGTCGTCGAGAACTTTGGCATCAAGGGTTCGCGTATCGCCATCAAGGCCGACCGTACCGATTCGTTTGTCGAGCGCCTTGACGGTATCGACGATGCGGCCGATATCTACATCGTCTTTGGCGGCGTCAACGACTTTAGCCGCAACGTGCCGCTTGGAGAGCTCGGCAGCACGGACGTGCATGAGTTCTATGGTGCACTCGATTACCTGATCCGTACCATCACGGCGCGCTCGCCTCGGGCAAAGCTCGTGTTTATGACGCCGTGCAAGACGAGCGGCAAGCACGAGAAGGATATCCCGGCAAGCGACGAGCTCAACCACCTGGGGTTGACGCAGGTCGCCTACGTGCGAGCGATGCTCGAGGTCTGCGACCGCTACTCCGTGCCGGTGATTGACCTGTATGCGCAAAGCGGTATCAGCCCGTTTTTGCCGGAGCACCGCGAGCTCTATATGCCGGACGGTCTGCATTACAGTCCTGCCGGCTATGAGCGCCTGGCGCATCGCATCGCCGCGGGTCTCACCGCCGTTTGCCGCTAAAAGTCTGCCGTTCGCGAGGAATATAGGGTTAACGTTCACCCTATATTCCTCGTTCGCGTTACACTAGGGGTAACGTTCACCTATCGTTTATGTCAGAGGGGACAGCAATGGGTTGCAATCAAATCCTGGACCGTTATATCGAGCAGTTGATCGAAACCTCTACGCCGCAGGCGCCGGCTTGGAATATCGAAAAGATTCGCGCCGGCAAGGAGAACACCTGGAACTATATCGACGGCTGCATGATCAAGGCGCTCATCGAGCTGTACGAGATCACGGGTGAGCAGCGCTACCTGACCTTTGCCGATGACTACATCGATTTCTTTGTCCAGGACGACGGTACCATCAAGCATTACAACCCGCAGGAGTACAACCTCGATAACGTCAATGCGGGCAAGACCCTCTACAAGCTCTATGACCTGGTGGGCAAGCCCAAGTACCGTGCCGCCATGGACACCATCTACCGCCAGCTCGAGACCCAGCCGCGCACCAAAGAAGGCGTGTTTTGGCACAAGGCCGTCTATCCCAACCAGATCTGGCTCGATGGCATGTATATGGCCCAGCCGTTCTACATGCAGTACGAGCTGAGCTTCCACAACCGTCGTGCCTGCTCGGACAGCTTCCATATGTTCCAGGTCGTGCATGACCTGATGCGCAACCCCCTCAACGGTCTGTACTATCACGCTTACGACGCGAGCCGCAAACAGTTCTGGTGCGACCCGGTCACCGGCCTTTCGGCTAACTTCTGGCTGCGCGCCGAGGGCTGGTTTGCCATGGCGCTCATCGACACCTGGGAGCTTATGCCGCCTTCGATGTCGGCCGAGAAGGACGAGATCCGCAAGATGTTCCACGATCTGATCGACGCCATGCTGCCGTATCAGGACGAGAAGACCGGCATGTGGCACCAGGTCATCAACCTGCCCAATATCGCTCCTAACTACCTGGAGGAGTCGGGCAGCGCCATCTTTGCCAACGCCATCATGAAGGGCGTGCGTCTGGGCGTGCTGGGCGAGCGTTACTACCAGTACGGCCGTCGCGCCTTCGACGGCATCTGCGAGACCTGCCTGTCCGAGCATGATGGGCAGCTGGCGCTCGACAACATCTGCCTGGTTGCGGGCTTGGGAAACACCGCGCACCGCGAGGGCACGTTTGATTACTACATGAGCGAGCCCGTGGTCAAAAATGATGCAAAGGGTGTGGCGCCGCTGGTGCTTGCCTATATCGAGACCATGCATCACGACAAGCTGGCCGGTAAGCGCGATCCGCTCGCCCCCTCGGGCGTGTGCTCCATCGAGGACCCGTTTGGCGGATACACCCCGGGCATCAACGCTCATAAGGGATGTGAATAACGTGGGGGCTATTACTCCGGGCGTACGTTTGCACGACCTTCCGCAGGGAACCGTCGAGGAACGCATTCGCATGGCGGGAGAGCTGGGCTTTTCGTGCATTCAGCTGCCGAGCAAGGTGCTCTACGCATCGATGGGGATCGATCGAGGCGGCCTGACCCGCGAGCTTGCCGACCATTTGCGTGCGGTGCTCGACGAGGCGGGCATTTCGGTCGCCGTGCTCGGCTGCTATAAGAATCTGGCGACGCCCGATCGCCAACAGCTCATGGATAACTTTGCCGAGTACGAGGCGTGCTTGAACTTTGCCCAGATGCTCGGCGGATGCCCGGTGGGTACCGAGACCGGTCGCCCCAATGCGCAGAACCGCGTTGCTGACGACCGCACGACTGATGAGGCACTCGAGGCTTTTATGGACGGACTCGCACACGTCTGCGATCGGGCCGAGGCCGTGGGCGGGCAAATACTGATCGAGCCCGGTTGGAACGAGACGGTTAATACGCCGGATCGCTGCCGTGAGGTGCTGGAGCGCGTCTCGAGCCCGTCGCTCGGCGTGATCTACGACCCAGTGTCGCTGCTGCACCCCAGCGTTGTTGACGAAGCGCAGGAAATCACAGCGCGCATGCTCTACTTATGCGGCAGTAAGATCCGCGTGCTGCACGCCAAGGATTTTGAGGTCGTTGATAACGAGGACGAAGCCGGATGGTGCGACGGTACGGGTTCACGCCTGGTGTGCCACGGCGTGGGCGAGACGGGTCGCTATGACTTTGAGCCCGTGGTGGCCTGGGCTGCCGCCGCCTGCCCTGGGATTCCCTGCGTGGTCGAGAACAGCGTGCCGGCGACGGCGGCTGACTGCCTGGCGACACTCGAGCACATGTCCGCTCGCTGCGGGGCTTCGCATCGCGAGTTATAGCATTGGCTTTTGCCGTGTCGGCAGATTGAGATTACCTGTATGGGGCGGCGGTGAAGGGTCTTTATCGTCGCCCCATTGGATTGCATTAAAAAGGGGAGTTGCGTGGCTATCCACATTGTCGAAGAGGCGAATCGTTGCCTAGGTTGTAAAAGGGCGTTCTGTCAGATTAAGGGCTGCCCGGTTCAGACGCCTATTCCGCGGGTCATCGACCTGTTCAAACAGCGTCGTCTAGAAGAGGCGGGCGAGCTGCTGTTCCAGAACAATCCCATGAGCGCGGTCTGCTCCATGGTGTGCAACCATTCGGGCCAGTGCGAGGGTGCTTGCATCCAGGGCCGCAAGGGCACACCCGTACATTTCTCGAGCATCGAGAACTATATCTCGACAGCGTATTTGGATCGTAAGGAGTGGACGCCCGCGCCGTCGTGCGGCAAACAGGTTGCTGTGGTCGGTTCCGGTCCTGCCGGTATTACCGTGGCCATTAAGATGGCCCAGCTGGGCTGTGCCGTCACGGTATTTGAGCAGCGCCCCGAGATCGGCGGTGTGCTGGAGTACGGTATCCCCGAGTTCCGCCTGCCCCGTGCGCTCGTGCAAAAGTATCGTCACGTGATGTGCTCGCTCGGCGTGCGCGTTCGTCCGTCGACTACCATCGGCGGTGCGCTCCACATCGACGACCTGCTGCGCGACGGCTACGATGCGGTCTTTGTTGGCACCGGTACCTGGCGAGCTCGCAAACTGGGTATTCCCGGCGAGTCGCGCGGCAACGTGCTGTTTGGTATCGATTACCTGGTCGATCCTTCGAGCGTGGCGATCGGACAGAATGTGGCGGTCATCGGTGCCGGTAACGTGGCCATGGATGTGGCCCGCACGGCGCTGCGCTCGGGCGCTCGTAAGGTCACCGTGTATGCTCGATCGCGCCATATCTCGGCCATCGATGACGAGGTGGAGCTGACCGAGCTTGACGGTGCCGAGATTGTGTGCGGCAAGGCGATCTGCGCCATCGACGATAACGGTCCGGTGTTCGAGACGGCTATCTTTGACGAGGACAACAATGTGGTGGGCTATGAGGAAGAGCTCGACCATGCGTCTGCCGACACGGTTGTGATTGCGGCTTCGCAGGTGCCCAAGGACAAGCTTGTGCTTACGACGGGTGGCTTGGAGACCGACCATCGCGGCCTTCTTTCGGTCGATGAGAACGGCATGACAACGGTGCCTGGCGTCTTTGCCGCCGGAGACGTGGTCAACGGCCCGCTCACCGTGGTCCATGCCGTGGCAGGTGCCAAGCTTGCCGTCGAAGGCATCACCAGCTACCTGGGTCTCTAACCCATCCCACCCATCAGTTGCGGTGAAATACGGACTGTTTTGGCTGTCAAAAGCCTTATCTACTCCGTATTCCACCGCAACTTTTTGGGGGTTGAGCAGAGACTGGGGGAGCGCGTGCGGTCGGGTGCTGCACGGTTGCTGGTACGATAGGTACGTTAGCAACTGCCGCCGAGCGGCTCAAACGAAAGGAAGCCTGTATGGAGTCATCCGCCTACCCGATGCTCTTTAGCCCGATCAAGGTCGGTACGACCGAGGTCAAGAACCGCGTCTTTATGCCGCCGGTGTCCACCAACCTGGCCGATCATGGCTATGTGACCGATGACTTGGTCGATCATTACCGTGCCCGTGCCAAGGGCGGTGTTGGCCTCATCATTACCGAGGTCGTGACGGTCGAGCCCACCTATACCTATCTGCCGGGTGACATGTGCTGCTACGACGACACGTTTATCCCTGGCTGGGAAAAGCTCGCCGCAGCCGTCCACGAGTACGGCTGCAAGATCATGCCGCAGCTCTTCCATCCCGCCTATATGGCCTTTAACGTTCCGGGCACGCCGCGTCTGATCGCTCCGTCCTTTGTGGGCCCGTCCTATGCCCGCGAGGCGCCGCGCCCCATTACGGTCGATGAGATTCACGAGCTTACGCATCAGTTTGGCGACGCTGCCGTGCGTATGCAGAAGGCTGGCGTCGATGGCGTTGAAGTCCATGCGGCACACGCCCACGGCATGCTCGGCGGCTTTTTGACTCCGCTCTACAACAAGCGTACCGACGAGTACGGCGGCTCGCTCGACGCCCGCATGCGCTTCTTACTCGAGGTCATCGCCGAGATTCGCGAGCGCTGCGGCAAGGACTTTATCATCGACGTCCGCATCTCGGGCGATGAGTACACCGATGGCGGCCTGACCCTCAATGACATGATTTATGTCTCGCGCCGTCTGGAGAAGGCCGGCGTCGACATGATTCACGTGTCGGGCGGTACCACCATCAAGCGCGGCTCCGCGATTCCCGCCGCCGGTACCAGCAGGCCTCGCATGCCGCCTGCTCGCGCGAGATCAAAAAGCACGTCAACATTCCCGTTGCCACCGTCGGACGCATTAACGAGGCTTGGATCGCCGAGGAGCTGATCGAGGACGGTGCCGCCGACATCTGCATGATGGGCCGCGCCAATCTGTGCGATGCCGAGTTCTGCAATAAGGCCGCTGCCGGCAACGCCGACGATATTCGCCCCTGCATTGGCTGCCTGCGCTGCCTGAACGGCATTATGTTCGGCAAGCGCATCTCTTGCACCGTTAATCCGGACGTGGAGCGCGACGAAGCTGGCTACGAGCCTGCCGCCGAGGCCAAGAACGTGCTCGTTGTGGGTGCTGGTCCTGCGGGCATGGAGGCAGCCTACATTGCCGCCAAGCGCGGCCACAACGTGGTGCTCGTGGATAAGCAGGATGAGCCGGGCGGCGAGATGCGCATCGCAGCCGTTCCGCCGGCAAAGCAGGAGCTCACCCGCGTGATCAAGTATCAGTACCGTCGCCTGGCCGAGGCCGGCGTGAAGTGCGTATTTGGCACCGAGCTTACTGCCGAGGACATTCAGCGTGACTACGCGGGTTACGAGGTTGTCCTGGCTTATGGCGCCGAGCCTATCGCTCCGGCCTTTATGCAGGGCTTTAAGCAGGTTATGACGGCTGACGACCTGCTGGGTGGCAAGGCTTTCCCGGGCAAGAAGATCGTCATCGTGGGCGGCGGCACCGTCGGTTGCGAGACGGCAGATTACCTGGCCCCGCTGGTCAACGACCTGTCGCCGGCCAATCGCGATGTCACCGTCATCGAGATGACCAAGACACTCGCCGCCAACGAGGGTGGTGCCGGTCGCGCGGTGCTTATCACGCGCATGCTCTCCAAGGGCGTTCATGTGCTGACAGAGGCCAAGGTGACCGAGATTACCGAGGACACTATCAGCTACGAAAAGGACGGCGAGGTCCACACCATCACCGGTGCCAATACGCTGGTGCTTGCCATGGGCTATCGTCCCAATACCAAGTTGGCCGACGACCTTGCCGCTGCCGGCGTTACCACCCACGTGCTGGGCGACGCCAACAAGTGCGGCAACATCCGCGATGCCATCGGCGACGGCTACAAGGTTGCCTGCGAGCTCTAGTCAACCCCTTTGCGCCAATCGATTGCAAAAAGCGGCGGCTGCCCTGTGTGTTGGGCAGCCGCCGCCTGCGTTTTGCCAAAGAAAGATTATTGTCGGGCCCTAAATGCCTTTTGCTTCTGCTCCCTCCGCAATCATGTCGCGGTTATACACCAGGTGCAGATACATCGCGTCGTGCACGGCGGTGGGATTGCGTGAGGCGATGGCGTCGGCCACATCGCGGTGCGTGTGGATAGTTTCCTCGACGAGCTTTTTGCCGGTCACGTCGATAAAGAGGGGGACGGATGCCTTGAACACGCCCATCAGGCGGGGAACGACGAGGTTTCCGGAGCTCTCG
>URKT01000075.1 GCA_900548495.1 uncultured Collinsella sp.
GGCATGATCGACGCCGGTGGCGCCGGCGTGGGCTTCGGCTTCCTGGGCGGCATCGTCGGCGGCTTCCTCGCTGGCTATGTCATCCTGCTGCTCGAGAAGGTTTTCTCTAAAATTCCTGCGAGCCTTAATGGCCTGAAGGCAATCTTCCTGTATCCGCTGTGCTCTACCGCCATCGTCGGCCTGGTCATGCTCGGTATTTCCGGCCCCATGGCTGCCATTAACCAGGGCATGATGGATTTCCTGCAGAGCCTCGGTAACTCCGGTCCGGTGATCCTTGGCCTGGCCATCGGCTGCATGTGCGCCTTTGATATGGGCGGCCCGGTCAACAAGGCTGCTTACGCTACTGGCACCTTCCTGCTCGGTACCGCTCTCGAAGCTGGCGTCGGCACCGAGACCTACAACTTCGGCACCAACTTCATGGCTGCCGTCTCCGCCGCTTGCATCGTTCCGCCGCTGATCACCACCTTCGCCGTCGTTGTCGGCAAGAAGTACTTCAGCCAGGAGGATCATGACGCCGGTATCGTCAACCTCATCCTTGGTTGCACCCACATCACCGAGGGCGCCATTCCGTTCATGACCAAGAACATCTGGCCCGTTATGCCCATCATGATGCTCGGTTCTTCCATCGCTTCCATCTTGACCATCTTCTTCAACGTTCACGATCCGGCGCCTCACGGCGGCTTCCTGGTCCTGCCCGTTGTCGAGAACGGTCCGCTTTGGGTCCTCGCGATCCTCATCGGCGCTGTGGTCGGTGGCATCCTTTTCGTGGCCTTCAAGAAGTACGACTTCGAGAAGAACCAGAAGCCCGCTCCTGCAACCAAGCCGGTTGAGGCCCCCAAGGCCGCTGCCGTCGAGGCCCCCAAGGCCGAGGCTGCCGACTTCGTGAAGGTCGAGAATGTCTTTGTCGCCGAGGACTTCGCTTCTCGTGACGAGGCTCTGAGCTTCGTTTCCAACCAGGCTGTCAAGGCCGGTATCGCCAGCGACGCCGACGCCGTGATGAACGCCTTCCTGGCCCGCGAGGCCGAGGGCACCACGGGCATGATGGAGGGCTTCGCCATCCCGCATGCCAAATCCGACGCCATTACCGAGGCTGCCGTCATCGTCGTCAAGGACGAGTCCGGCGTGACCGGTTGGGACACCATGGACGGCGCTCCCGTTAACGTGGCTATCGCCCTGCTCATCCCCGGTGCCCAGGCCGGCACTACGCACCTCAAGATCCTGTCCAAGGTCGCCGAGGCGCTCATGGACGAGGACTTCCGTGCCACCGTCAAGGGTTCCACCGACGCCGCCGAGATCGCCAAGACGATCAACGCCCGCCTGGTCTAATCCCGTAACACGCGAATACCATCGCCCCCTGTATATAAGGCGGAGTCCCTCTCCAGGGTCTCCGCCTTTTTTTCTATCCCTCCCATAAGTTGCGGTGAAATAGGGACTGTTTAAACGATTCAGCCCCAAATTCAATCCCTATTTCACCGCAACTTACAAAAGGGCATAGAGGGGGCTGCCTATCGAGTCTTTGTCGCGAACAGGTTATCAGCCAGAATTCCTTTCAGCTGACATTACTCTGGTCCGACTGGGTTTCCGCAGCTTGCTCGTCCACAGGGGCCCGTGCGCGGCCTGTGAGATTTATCGCGAGTTCCGCACGAGCCGAAGAGCACTTAATGTGCTCTTCGTGCGAGCAGGACTGTAGAGCAGGAAATCTCACAGGCCGCGCACGGGCCCCTGTGGGCGAGCAAGCGGACGACAAACACATCTGTCCAATAATTCGTCTGAAACACAATGAAAAACCGTTTGATGTGAGTTAATATAAACAACGTCGTGAATCTGACTCCTGCCACATGCATGACAGGGGTTAAACACAAAAAGGAGTCAACTATGGTTTCTGAGAAGGCTACCCTCGTTAATCCTCAGGGTCTGCACATGCGTCCGGCTGGTCTGTTCGCCTCCACCATGGGCAAGTATGCCTGTGACGTGACGGTCGTTACCCCCGAGAAGGAGGTCAACGGCAAGTCCCCGATGGCCCTCATGGCTGCTGGTATCCCCTGCGGCACCGAGGTCGAGGTCAAGTGCGACGGCGCTGACGAGGCCGAGGCTCTGGCTGCTGCCATCGAGCTCATCAAGAGCGGTCTTGGCGAGTAGAACTCAAACGGGTCGCATGTTGAACAACTAAGTTCATATTTGGGGGCGCAGTGACCTGTTGTGAGGTAGCTGCGCTCTTTTGTCATGGATATGGCAAAACGCTTTATCACATGACACGGAGAGAGGAATGGGAATGTATCAGGGAGTCAACGCTTCCGAGGGCATCGGTATCGGCACCGTCATGGTCGCCGTCGATCCCGACTTGACGTTTGAGCCGCACGAGGTTGCTGATTCGGCAGCAGAGAAGGAGCGCTATCAGTCCGCTCTTTCGGTCTTCTGCGAGAAGACCCAGGCTCAGGCCGACCACATGAAGGAGACGGTGGGCGAGGCCGAGGCCGAGATCATGAGCGGACACATTGTCCTGGCTCAGGACCCGGGCATGACCGACGCCATCAACGCCGCCATTGACGGCGGTACCTGCGCCGAGCAGGCGCTCATGGACACCTCGACCATGTTTGAGAACATGTTCCTGTCCATGGACGACGAGATGTTCCGTCTGCGCGCGGCCGACATCGCCGACATCCGTACCGGTATTCTGGCCGAGCTGCTGGGCAAGGAGGTCGTCGACCTCTCCGTCCTGCCCGAGAACACCGTCGTTGTCGTGCACGACCTCACGCCGTCTATGACCGCCACGATCGATAAGGCCCACGTTGCCGGTATCGTCACCGAGACCGGTGGCCGCACGTCGCACTCCGCGATCATTGCGCGCGCCCTCGAGATCCCGGCTGTCCTTTCGGTTTCCAACAGCTGCACCGCGCTGCGCAACGGTATGACCGTTGTCGTCGACGGTGGCAAGGGTATCGTTGAGGCCGATCCCGACGAGGAGACGCTCGCTGCCTACACCGCCAAGGCCGAGGCCTTCGCTGCCGAGAAGGCAGCCCTCGAGGCCTTCCGTGGCAAGCCGTCCGTGACTGCTGATGGCATCAAGAAGATCATCGCCTGCAACATCGGTAACCCCGATGACGTGCCCAACGCGCTCGATCACGACGCCGAGGCTATCGGTCTGTTCCGCTCCGAGTTCCTGTTCATGGACTCTGCTGAGCTTCCTTCCGAGGAGGAGCAGTTCAACGCCTACCGTAAGGTCGCCAGCGCGCTCAAGGGTGCTCCGGTCATCATCCGCACGCTCGATGTGGGTGGCGACAAGGAGATTCCGTATCTGCATATGGTCAAGGAAGACAACCCCTTCATGGGCTTCCGCGCCGTGCGTTACTGCTTGGCTAATCCCGACCAGTACAAGGTCCAGCTCCGCGCTCTGCTGCGCGCTAGCGCCTTCGGTGACGTCAAGATCATGATCCCGCTCGTCACCTGCGTCGAGGAGGTCTTGGCTGTCAAGGAGCTCGTCGAGCAGTGCAAGGCCGAGCTGACCGAAGAGGGGCGCAAGTTCAACGAGAACATCGAGGTCGGCATCATGGTCGAGACGCCCGCCGCTTCGCTGCTCGCAGACCGTCTTGCCGAGGTCGCCGACTTCTTCTCCATCGGCACCAACGACCTGATCGGCTACACCATGTGCGCCGACCGTGGTAACGACACCATCTCCAATCTGTACCAGGTTTACTATCCCGCCGTGCTCCGCTCGCTCAAGAACATCATCGAGAGCGGCGTGAAGGCCGGCATCATGGTCGGTATGTGCGGCGAGGCCGCTGCCGATCCGCTGCTCGAGCCGCTGCTGATCAGCTGGGGCCTGGAGGAGTTCTCGATGAGCGCTCCGTCGATCCTGCGCGCCCGCAAGACTATCAGCCAGTGGACCAAGGCCGAGTGCGACGAGCTCGCCGAGAAGGCACTCGCCTGCAACACCGCCGCCGAGGTCAAGGCACTGCTCGAGTCCGCAGCTCGCTAATTTGGTATCAGAGGTAACCGCGTGGTTGGAATGGGCCGGCCACGCGGCCCTCACATATACAGGGGGTACTGTAAATGTTCTACACGCTAACCGCTAACCCGGCTGTCGACATGACGGTTTCGAGCTCTCCGCTCGAGCCCGACGAGAACGTCCGCACCGGCTCGGCCAGCTACACGGCTAACGGCAAGGGCCTCGACGTGTCCTTCGCCTTTAAGAAGATGGGCGTCGACACCGTCGCTCTCGGCTTCTTCGCTGGCTTCACGGGCAAGTTTATCGTCGAGGAGGTCATGAACCTGGGCTGCCTGTGCCGCCCGGTCTGGACCGACGGTATCACGCGCATCAACACCTACGTCAACGATGGCCAGCACGAGTACGGCATCCTGAACCCCGGCGCTCCTATTACGCCGCAGCACCAGGAGGAGCTCTACAACATCCTGGACACCGCGGGCGATCTCGAGTGCCTGATCGTTTCCGGCTCCGTGCCTCCCAAAGCTACGCCCGACTTCCTGGCTCAGGTCATGGAGCACGCTCAGGCTCGTGGCGCCGACGTCGTCCTGGACCTGTCCTCCGACAAGCTCAAGGAGCTCGCTCACAAGAAGCCGCTGCTCATCAAGCCGAACCATCACGAGATGAAGGCCATCTTCGGCGTGCCGGTCGACACCGACGACGAGGTCCGCGTTGCCATGAAGATGGCTCACGACGCTGGCGTTCAGAACGTGCTGCTCACCCGTGGTAGCCGCGGCGACGCTTACTTCTCCAACGGCGAGGATATTTGGTACGCCAAGCGTGAGTTCAACATCAAGCTGGTTTCTTCCGTCTGCGCCGGCGACTGCACCCTCGCTGCGTTCCTGCACAAGTGGTACAGGGATCGCGACAACGTCGAGGAGGCCATGAAGCTCGCTATGGCCACCGGCGCCAACGTTGCCGAGTCCGTCGGCATCGGCGACTTCGGTCACGTCGACGAGTACAGCAAGCGCGTTGCTGTCCGCAAGCTCGATCGTCAGTAATCGAAACGCGACATATTCGTGCGCATGCGGCGCCCCGGTTTCGGCTGGGGCGCCTTTTTTGTTCCGTTATTGGAGAGAGATGCTCTGCCGTACTTCATCGCTTCCACACCGTTCACCGAGTTGTCCTAGCCTTTTACCGTTGGGTGGAATATACTTTCATCAACACGTTACTTCGTGAAAGGAACATTCATGATTTACACGCTCACTGCAAATCCCGCCATAGACTACAACATCGCCTGCGACGGCCTTGCTGCCAACACCGTCACGCGTACCCGTAACGCCGTCTACACGCCCAACGGCAAGGGTCTCAACGTCTCGTTCACCCTCGATCGCTACGGTGTCGACACCACGATCCTGGGCTTTTTCGCCGGCTTCTCGGGCGAGTTTATCGTTAAGGGCGCCGAGGCCCTGGGCGTGCCCGTCAAGCCCGTGTGGACCGACGGCATCACGCGCGTCAACGTGTTCCTCAATGCCGGACCCGACACCGAGTACAACATGGTCAACGCCGGTGCCGCCATCAACGAGGCCAACGAGCAGGAGATGTTCGAGCTCATCGATTCGCTCGATGACATGACCTGCCTGGTCATCAGCGGCTCGCTGCCTCCCAACACTTCCGAGGGCTTCTTGGCCGATGTCCTGCGCCGCGTCAAGGCCAAGGGGGCCGAGTTCGTCCTCGACATCTCGAGCCATCAGCTGGCAGACCTCATTGCCATGGAGCCGCTGCTGATCAAGCCCAATGACGATGAGCTGCTCGACATCTTTGGCATTAAGGTGAGCGGTGGCGACGACGAGTCCGTCAAGGGCGCGATGGCCGAGCTGCACGCCAAGGGCGCCAAGAACGTGCTGCTGACCCTCGGTGGCGCCGGTGCGTACTTCTCCAACGGCGAGCATATCTGGTTTGCCAACCGCACCTTCGACGTCAAGCTGCTGTCGACCGTCTGCGCCGGCGATTCCTCGCTGGCCGCCTTCCTGTCCGTGTGGCACGACGCCCCCGAGCGAGTCGAGGATGCCTTGCGTCTTTCGATGGCCACCGGCGCCAACGTGGTCGAGTGCCCCGGTCTGGGCGATTTTGCCAAGGTGGACGAATATAAGAAGCACATCGAGGTTCGCCAGGTCTGCTAACCGCATCAAAAAATCGTTGCCGAACACCCGCTTTGGATCTCCGAGGCGGGTGTTTTTTGCTCGCTGAACGTATGTGGCGTCTGCTGTCTCGTTTTATCTAATCGACGACGCGATTGCGTGTGCGCGCTTTCTCGTTTCTTGTTAGACTTCTTGAGAACCATCGATTAACGCTCACAAGTGCAGGAGGCCATAGGCATGTGCAATGTTTCGCTCAACGGTACTCAACCGTCCGATGCGTCCCTGCGCGTCCTGCGCGCGCTTGAGGCGGCTGGTCTTGAGGCTTGGTACGTGGGCGGTTGGGTGCGCGACGCCCTGATGGGTTGCCCCAGCCACGATGTTGATATGTGCTGTAGCGGCCTGTGGCAGGAGTCCAAGGTGGCGCTCGAGGCCGCTGGTATCGCGGTCGTGGAGTCGGGCATTAAATTTGGCGGAATCACGGCTATTTCCGATGGCGAGCGTATCGAGGTCACCACGTACCGTCTGGATGGCTTTTACACCGATGGTCGCCATCCCCAGAGTGTGGAGCGTGCCGCCTCGCTCGAGGACGATCTGGCGCGCCGCGACTTTACCGTCAACGCTATGGCCTGGCATCCCGAGCGCGGGCTTGTCGACCGCTACGACGGCCAGGGTGACTTGGAGCGCAAGCTGATTCGCGCTGTCGGCGATCCCAAGCGTCGCTTTAACGAGGACGCCCTGCGCATGTTGCGTGCGGTGCGCTTTGCCTGCCGCCTGGACTTTATGATTGAGCCCGAGACTAAGCGCGCGCTTGCCGAGTGCGCGCCGCTGCTCGACGCCGTGGCGCGCGAGCGCGTGGGTATTGAGCTCGAGGGCATTCTTTCGACCGGTCATGGGGGAGACGCGATGCTGCGCTACCCCGAGCTCATCTGTGCCTCTGTGCCTGAGCTGGCAGCGGGTCGCGGCTTTGATCAGCGAAGTGTCTATCATGCGTTTAACGTTTACGAGCATATCGCCCGTGTGCTGACGGTGGCAGGGGAGCTTGCGCTGTGCGACGGCGTCGCGCCCTCGTCGAGCCTTATGTGGGCGGCGTTTTTGCACGATGTGTCCAAGCCCGAGTGTTTCACGGTCGATCACGCCGGCAGCGGACACTTCTACGGTCATCCCGAGCTCGGCGCCAAGAAAGCGCGCGTCATTATGGATCGCCTGGCGCTCTCGCACGACCTGGTGCGCGACGTGTGCCTGCTCATCAAATATCACGACAAGCCGCTGCGCCCCGAGCGCTCCTGCCTGCTCAATATGATGCGCGCGCTTTCGGGCGAGGGCGTCGACACGCCGCGTTTGATGGACGAGCTCATGGATCTTAAGCGTGCCGACACGCTCGGCAAGGCCCCGTCGTGCTTCTATTACGTTGAGACGATTGAGGAGATGCGCGCGATGTCGCACGAGCTGCTGAAGGCGGGGGAGCCCTATACGCTCAAGATGCTCGCCATCAACGGCGGCGACTTGATCCGTGCTGGAGTCAAGCCCGGGCCGGAACTGGGGCAGCTTCTCAACTCCGCCCTCGACGCCGTGATCGAAGACAACATTCCCAACGAGCGCGAAGCTCTTTTGGTCCATCTCAACTTGAATTAGCCACCCAGTTTACCTGCGTGTTCCATAACCTGCCGACAATTTATCGGCAATTTGGAATTTCTTCTTGCGCTGACGTTTTTTGTCCCGTAATATATTTCCTCGCAGCACGGCAGTGCAGATGTCATGTGGCCCGTTCGTCTAGCGGTTTAGGACGCCGCCCTCTCAAGGCGGAGATCACCAGTTCGAATCTGGTACGGGCTACCACGCATCTGATACCCGGACTTCCCATGGAAGGCCGGGTTTTTTATTTTCAAACAACCGCCTGCAATTCCCGTTTGAACCAGAGCTTTGCGTTCTGCTTATGGTCCTTGCGGGTACAATATGCAAGATATTTTGACTGTTAGAAGGAGTCTCATGACGGAGTCCTCTCAGCATACGTCTAAGCCCCAGGTTGAGGTTGAGGCCTCGGGCGGAGATGACAATAAGAGCGCACGCCGCGGCGCCATCTTTATCGGCGTCGTGCTGGTGGGTTATATCGTCTATCTGGTGGTAACCGGGCAGATGGGGCAGTTCTGGGCCGCTATGTCGAGCGTGCAGGCGTCATGGCTCTTTGTCGCGTGTCTTTGCATGTTCATGTATCTGTTCTTTGGCATTGTGGCCTATGCGATCGCCGTATGGCTCGACCCTAATTCACCCGTCGGCATTCGCGACCTGATTTCGGTCGAGGCGAGTGGCATCTTCTTTGGCAACCTCACACCTATGATGATGGGCTCGACTCCCGCCCAGATCTACCGCCTGACCAAGGCGGGCCAAAATGTCGGCGAGGCTGGCGCCACGCAGTTCACTCGCTTTATCGTGTACCAGTTTGGCCTCGTTGCCTGGGGCGCTATCCTACTGCTTGCTCGCATGCCGTTTTTTGCCGAGCGCTATGGAGACATGACGCTGCTGTGCGTCTTTAGCTTTGGTGGGCACTGCTGCATCTTGCTGGGCATCTTCGCCGTCGCGCTCATGCCTAAGACCGTCACGCGCGTTGCCCATTGCATCATCAATTGGCTTGAGCGCATTGGTGTCTCGGCCACTAAGATCGAGGGATGGCGCACGTTTGTCGATGGCGAAATCTACTCCTTCTCCGAGAAGTTCAAGCTTTCAGCCGGACATTTTTCTTCCATGCTGCTCACCGTGTTTATCACCATGCTGCAGCTCGCGTTTTTCTATCTGGTGCCGTATTTCCTGATGCTTTCCTTTGGCCACCACGAGGTCGACTTTTTCTCGGTCATGGCCGCGAGCGCCTTTGTCCAGCTTCTGAGCTCTGCGGTCCCCTTGCCCGGTGGAACTGGTGGCGCTGAGGGTGGCTTCGCGCTGTTCCTAGGTCATTTCTTTGGGTCGGCTTCGACCGCCGGCTATCTGCTGTGGCGCCTCATTACGTTTATTGCGCCGACCATTTTGGCTGCGCCCCTGCTGGGCCTTAAGAGCGCCCACAACGAGAGCATCCATGCGCGCTGGGATCGCGTGATGCGCAAACTCGGCCGCACGTCTCAGACGCCCTCTGCGCCCACTAAGCCGCACCCCGCGAATGCTGTTACCGTTGATCCCAAGAAGCGCGCTCAGAAGGCTTCTGGGACCGCTAAGCCGGCTCATAAAGCCTATGTGCGCCAGACAGGCGATGGTATTCGCGTATCTCCGTCGGCACTCAATAAGAAGAAGCACCCTAAGTCGCAGTAGGACAGTCGTGCGTTCTTCATGATGCGAGGCATATTTGTGCTGTATGGGGGATAATCCTCTTACGTAGATTATCTCTCATCTGTTGATGAATGCTCGCATATCGAAGGGACACGCCCATGGCAACCAGCAAACCGCGTCTTGATCGTCGCATCGTTCGCAGCCGTAATGCCATCCTTTCGGCTTTCGAGCGTCTGCTCATGGAAAAGCCGCTGGCAGACATTACGGTGAGTGCCATCGCGCGCGAGGCCAATGTCGACCGCAAGACCTTTTACGTTCACTTTGGTACGGTTGACGGCCTGCTTGATGCCATTGCCGTCGATGTGGTGGAGATGATTGTCGACTCGGTCGAGAAAACGCTTGCTTCCATGGACGGCGACACCAATGAGCGCGCTCTTGGCGCGGCGGCGACCTTCTTTAAAACCGTTAACGAGGCACTGTGCAACAACTTGGTGCTCAATCGTCAGCTGATCGAGAATATTCCGCTCGATGATTTTATGGCTCGTCTTCGTGCGCCGCTCGAGCACGAGATTGCCGAGCGCGATCTGCTTCCCCAAGGTCTCAAGGACGAGATGTTCGATTACTATCTGGCGTTTTTGCTGTCGGGTATTATCGGTATCTATCGCACGTGGGCGCTGTCTGACGGCTCGGTTCCTATCGAGCGCGTCTCGGAGGTCGCCAACGACCTAACTCTCAATGGCCTGTCGAGTCTGGAATCTCGCTTGGATTAGGCCTAGTTGGGCTCGTCGGCGTGGAAATTCCTGTTCACGAGGTTCTCTGGCGCCTTGTAGACCTCGCCGCGTGGGAGCTGTAGCCTGAGGATCCTTAAAAGAAAGTCCAGTTTATCCTTCCCACTCCAATTTGGAATCTTCCGATGCGCCTTCGCGCGCTCACATGGTATCGAGGTCATGCGAGCGCGCGAACTCGACGAGCTCTGCGTTGCGGGCGTTTATGGTGCCGAAGGCGGCGGGGCACACGATAAGGCGCGCGCAGTGGACGAGGAGCTCTTTGGCGCGGGCTATGGTTTTATCCCCGATCGGCTCGAAGGCGCGCTCGGCCACGCATTCCGTCGCCAGGTCGCGCGCGAGCTCGCAGTCGATGTCCCCTTCGTGCAGAACGCCCGCGTAGAACGCCTTGCCCTGCCGGATGAGCTGTCTCTTATACACATCTCCGAGCCCACGAGACATGCGCAG
>URKT01000076.1 GCA_900548495.1 uncultured Collinsella sp.
GGCCCCGCTGGTCAACGACCTGTCGCCGGCCAACCGCGACGTCACCGTCATCGAGATGACCAAGACGCTCGCCGCCAACGAGGGCGGCGCCGGTCGCGCGGTGCTCATCACGCGCATGCTCTCCAAGGGCGTTCACGTGCTGACCGAGGCCAAGGTGACCGAGATTACCGAGGACGCCATCAGCTACGAAAAGGACGGCGAGATCCACACCATCGCCGATGCCGATACGCTGGTACTTGCCATGGGCTATCGCCCCAATACCAAGTTGGCCGACGACCTTGCTGCAGCCGGCGTTACCACCCACGTGTTGGGCGATGCCAACAAGTGCGGCAACATCCGCGACGCCATCGGCGATGGCTACAAGGTTGCTTGCGAGCTCTAGTCAACCCCTTGGTGCATGTGAGGCCTATCCCCGCGGCGTCAGTCGGTAGATAGCAAAAAGCGGCGGTCGTCCCGTACATGGGACGACCGCCGCTTGCGTCAGCTGCAATGAGTCATGCGATTAGAGGTCCAGAATCTCCTTGACCTTGGCGATGATGGCCTCGTCGGTTGCGTTGGCAAAGAAGTACTCCTGGAAGTGCTCGCCGGCAAGTGCGCCCTTCACCAGGTCCTGATCGATCTCGCCCAGGACGTCGACGAGCGGACGCATGGTCACAGCGCGCACGCCGTCGAGGATCTTCTTGTTGCGCTGCTCGGGCTCAACGCGCTCGGCAGGATAGCCGTTGCCCGAACCAAAGCCAAAGAGCTTCTCAAAGGTGTACTCGAGGTTGAGCTCCTGGCCCCAGCCGTTCTTGAGGGCGAAGGGCATGGCAACGGCGTTGCCATCGTTGACCTGGGCAAAGGTGTAGGCGTCGAGCGGGTCGGCAACGTGGCCGCACAGCACGCCGGGGAAGGAGTTACAGGCGAGCATGGCGCCCTCGCCGGTGCCACAGCCGGTCACGACGTAGTCGGCAGCGCCGGAGTTGAGCAGCACAGCGGCCAGGATGCCGTTCTGCACATAGGTGAGGGGCTTGGAGTCGGCGTCGGCATACATGCCATAGTTAAAGACGGTGTGGCCCATGGGCTCGACAACCTTCTTAAGGGCAGCCTCGATCATAGGGTTCTTGGAGTTCTGAGAGTTTTCGTTGATCAGAGCGATTTTCATTGCGAATTACCTTCCTATTTCTAACTTGCGGTGGAATACGGACTGTTTTGCCTGATAGAAGCCAAAACCAATCCTTATCTCACCGCAACTCAAATGAAAAACGAGTGGATGAAACCTGATGTGGGCAGTTGCGGTGACGCTTATTGAGGCTGCTTTCCAATGTATGCGAGGATGCCGCCGTCGACGTAGAGGATGTGGCCGTTGACGAAGTTCGACGCGTCGGAAGCCAGGAACACGGCGGGGCCCTTCAGGTCCTCGGGCGTGCCCCAACGGGCGGCCGGCGTCTTGGCAATGATGAACTGGTCAAACGGATGGCGGCTTCCGTCAGGCTGCGTCTCGCGCAGCGGCGCGGTCTGCGGCGTGGCGATGTAGCCGGGCCCAATGCCGTTGCACTGGATGTTGGCCTCGCCAAACTCGGAGCAGATGTTCTTGGTGAGCATCTTCAGGCCGCCCTTGGCCGCGGCATAGCCGGCGATGGTCTCGCGACCCAGCTCGCTCATCATCGAGCAGATGTTGATGATCTTGCCGTGGCCCTTGGCGATCATGCCGGGCAGACAGGCCTTGGACACGATAAACGGTGCGTTGAGGTCAATATCGACGACACGACGGAAGTCCTCGGCGCTCATGTCGAGCATCGGGGTGCGCTGAATGACGCCGGCGTTGTTGACCAGGATATCGGGCGTGGTACCAAAGTCGGCCTCGATCTTGGCGATGAGCTCGGCGACGACGGCCTCGTCGGTGACGTCTGCCACGTAACCATGGGCCTCAAAGCCCAGCTCGCGGTAGTGCTTCTCGGCCTCGGCGACCTTGTCGGCGTGACGTGCGTTAAAGGCGATCTTGGCGCCGGCCTCTCCGAGCGCCTCGGCAATGGCCATACCGATGCCATAGGTGGCGCCGGTTACGAGCGCGACCTTGCCATCCAGGCGGAAGCTGTCCATAAGATCAGACATAGCGATCCTTTCAAAAGAAACGTTCATCTATATAAGTCTTGCTTTTCATACAAGGTCAGTATAGGAGAAGAGGGGGAATTAAAAGTCAGATTCTCCTAAAATCAGGTGAACGTTCACTTTTAAAAGGTAAACGGTGATCTCGCCCTTGCCGCGCGGACGTTTATTCGCTCTGTTCCTGCGTGCCCTCTGCGATCATGTTGCGGTTGTACACCAGATGCAAATACATCGCATCGTGCGCTGCGGTGGGATTGCGCGCGGCGATGGCGTCGGCCACGCCACGGTGGGTGCGGATGGTCTCCTCAACCAGCTTTTTGCCGGTCACGTCAATAAACAGGGGGACAGACGCCTTGAGCACGCCCATTAGGCGGGGAACGACGAGGTTTCCGGAGCTCTCGGCAATGGCATTGTGGAACGCGGTGTCGGCGGCGGAGTAATCCTCACCGGCCTCGGCCAGGCGCTCGGATTCGTCGCAGAGCTCTTTGATACAGACGACCTGGTCGTTGGTTGCGTGCTCGGCTGCCATGCGTGCAATCTGCGGCTCGATCATAAAGCGCACCTCGAGTAGGTCGCGCGCCAGACGCTGCTTGTCGTCGATAAAGGTAAAGCCCAGCGGGTCGTCGGCAACGCCGGGGTTTGATGCCACATAGGTGCCCGAGCCCTGCTTAATGCGCACGATGTTGCGCGACTGCAGCAGCTTCATGGCTTCGCGTACGGTGCTCCTGCCAGCACCCAGGCGCTCGACGAGCACAGCCTCCTTGGGCAGGCGGTCGCCTTGCTCAAGATGCTCATCCAGGATCAGTTGAATGATTTTATCTGCTATCTGCTCGGGGAGTCCCGAATCGGCTCGTGCCACGCTTCACCTCATATCAATAGAATTCATCAGAGCTATTCTAGCTCATTTACAGAAGCCGCGGTGGTTCGCTCCGACAATGGAGAGCTGTAAGTAGCCGTTTACCGTCAAAAACAGATCGTTCAGGAAATACATCAGATGTATTAGAAAAAAGTTTCCCTTTTAAACATCAGACCTATTGAAAACACGCTATAGTCTAAGGCGAATTCAAAAGGTCTGATGAATTGGAGGAAAGATGTCAGACCCAACGTTTATGGCCGACCCCACCAGGCTGGTCATCGCCGCTATCGTGGGCATCGCGCTGCTGCTTGCGCTCATCATTAAGTTCAAGCTGCATCCTGTGCTTTCGATGATGGTCTCGGCGCTCGCGATCGGCATCGGCGCCGGTATGCCGCTCGACCTGGTGGCGGACACTGTCACCAAGGGCGTGGGAACCACGCTGCAAAACATCGCCCTGCTCATTGGCCTCGGCTCGATGTTTGGCCAGATTCTTGAGGAGAGCGGCGGCGCCAAGAAGATCGCCCAGACCTTCATTGACGCCTTTGGCCAGGGCCACTCCAGCTGGGCGCTGGGCATCACCGGTTTGGTCATCGGCACCACGGTGTTCTTTGAGGCGGGCGTAGTCGTTTTGATTCCGCCTGCGTTTAGCGTGGCATCGCAGACCAAAAAGTCGACGCTCTACTACGGCATCGCGCTGCTCGCGGGACTTGCCGCTGGCTATGCGTTTGTGCCGCCATCCACCGGGTCGGTTCTGGTCGCCGGCACGCTCGGTGTCGACCTGGGCACCATGATCCTCGTCGGTATCCCCACCGCCTTTATCGCTATGGCGATTGCCGGCGTCGTGTGGGGCCGCAACGTGGGCGGTCGCATTTTTACCGATGTTCCGGAGCACTTTACCTCTGCCGAGGGTGCGAGCGATGAAAAAGAGCTTCCCTCCTTTGGCATGGTGCTTGCCATCGTGCTCACGCCGCTTTGTCTGATTTTGCTGGGCACGTTGTCCTCTTATATCCCCATGCCCGCCGAGCTCGCCTCGATTCTCGCCTTCCTGGGCAAGCCGTTCGTCGCTTTGACGCTTGCCACGCTCGTCGCGATGTATCTGCTGGGCGCGCGCCGCGGCTACTCCGGCGCCGAGCTCAAGGCCCTGCTCGACCGCTCTCTTAAGCCCGTCGGCATGATCTTGCTGGTTATCGCCTGTGGCGGCGTCATTCGCTGGATGCTGCAGGACTGCGGCTTGGGCCAGGTTATCGGCCCTATGCTCGAGGCCTCACCGCTGCCTTTGGTGGTCGTTGCCTTTTTGATTGCCGTCATGGTGCGTGCCTCTGTCGGCAGCTCCATCGTCGCTATGACCATGGCATCGGGCATTATGGCCGCCATGCCTGCGGTTTCCGGAGCCTCAGTGCTCATGCGTGCCGCTATCTGTCTTGCTATCTGCGGCGGTGCCACGGCCCTCTCGCACGTCAACGATGCCGGTTTTTGGATGTGCTCCTCGTTCCTGGAGATTGACGAGAAGACCACCCTCAAGTCCTGGACCGTTATGGAGACGCTCATCGGCCTTTCGGGTCTTGCCTGCGCCCTGGTGATTTCGTTCTTCGCCTAGTTCGCGTAGCTAAGCATCTTTTGCCGAGGGCATCGCTCGGTACCCATTTACACCTGATTCATTAACCAACGATTGGTACAACCGTTCAAATCAAAAGAGGAGAGCATCATGGACGAGAAGACCAAGGCACAGATTCAGCAGGAGGCAGCCGACCTGGTTGTCAAGCTGCAGCCGCGTTCCGGCAAGTTTCGCACCATCAGCCCCGAGATGGACCCGCTGCGTCTGGGCTCTGGCTGGTCCATCGAGGATCTGGACAAGCCGCAGGTCATTATCGAGTCGACGTTCGGCGACTCGCACCCGGGTTCTGCCGGCCTGTTTGATCTGGTCGAGGAGGTCCGTGCCGGCGTTGCCGAGGCTGGCGGTCATGGTGCCCGTTACTTCTGCACCGATATCTGCGACGGCGAGGCCCAGGGCCACGACGGCATCAACTACTCGCTGCCCAGTCGCGACATGATCGCCAACATGATCGAGATTCATGCCAAGGCCACCCCGTTCGACGCCGGCGTCTTTGTCGCCAGCTGCGATAAGGGCCTGCCTGCGAACCTTATGGCCATGGGCCGCATCAACATCCCCTCCATCGTCGTTACCGGCGGCGTCATGGATGCAGGCCCTGACCTGCTGACCCTGGAGCAGCTCGGCGCGATTTCTGCCCGCTACGAGCGCGGCGAGATCTCTCGCGAGGAGCTTGAGTTTGCCAAGCACAACGCATGTCCCAGCTGCGGCGCCTGCTCCTTTATGGGCACCGCGTCGACCATGCAGGTTACCGCCGAGGCCCTGGGCCTTATGCTCCCCGGCACGGCCCTGCTGCCCGCAACCAGCTCCGATCTGCGTGAGTTTGCGCGCGAGGCTGGCCGTCAGTCCGTGTGGCTCTCCGAGCACAACCTGTGCCCCCGCGACATCGTGACCAAGGAATCCTTCGAGAACCTCATCATGGTCCACGGCGCCATCTCCGGTTCCACCAACTCGCTGCTGCACATTCCCGCGATCGCCCGCGAGTTTGGCATCGAGATGTCCGCCGACGATTTCGATCGCCTGCACCGTGGCGCCCACTACCTGCTCAACGTTCGCCCCGCAGGCGAGTGGCCGGCGCAGTTCTTCTACTATGCGGGCGGCGTGCCGCGCATCATGGAGGAGATCAAGTCGATGCTCCACCTCGACGTTATGACCGCCACCGGCAAGACTCTCGGCGAGAACCTCGAGGACCTCAAGAACAACGGTTACTACGAGAAGTGCGGTCGTTACCTTGAGAAGTGGAATCTCAAGCGCGAGGACATCATCCGTCCGTTTGACCAGGCCTTCGGCACCGACGGTTCCATCGCCATCCTCCACGGCAATCTTGCTCCCGAGGGCGCGGTCGTCAAGCACACCGTCGTTCCGCGCGAGATGTTCCAGGCTACGCTCAAGGCCCGTCCGTTCGACTGCGAGGAGGACGCCATTCACGCCGTCCTGACGCACGAGGTCAAGCCCGGCGATGCCGTTATCATTCGCTATGAGGGCCCCAAGGGTTCCGGTATGCCCGAGATGTTCTACACCACCGAGGCTATCGCCAGCGATCCCGAGCTGGGTGCGAGCATTGCCCTTATCACCGATGGCCGCTTCTCCGGCGCCTCCAAGGGCCCGGCTATCGGTCACGTTTCGCCCGAGGCCGCTGCGGGCGGTCCGATTGCCCTGATTGAGGAGGGCGACCTTATCCGAATCAACATCCCCGAGCGCTCGCTGTCCATCGTGGGCATCGCCGGCAAGGAGATGGAGCCGGCCGAGGTCGACGCCGTCCTGGCCGAGCGCCGAGCCGCTTGGAAGCCCAAGGCTAATCGCTATACCTCCGGCACGCTCAAGTTCTTTACCGAGCATGCAGTTTCCGCCATTCAGGGTGGCTACATGGAGTAGCGCCCATGCGCATCAAATATCTCCTCTCATAGATGCGCGGCACAAAGAGCCCCGAGCCACGTCACCGGGGCGCGTTGTTCAGCGCCGCCGGGGCGCTCCACTCAAACGACAAGAGACGTCTTACGCAAGCGCCCGCGTCCGTGGATAAAACCACGGGCGTGGGCGCTTCACTTTATTCCCAGCCGCTTTATTCCCAGCCCTTCCACACGTCAGGCTCGTAGCCAACGGTTGCCTGGCGGCCGTTGCGAACGATGGGCTCACGAAGAATCTGCTGGTTATCGAGCACCTTTTCGAACTTCTGGTCGGCAGCAAGATACTGTACGAGCGCAACCGTGTCGGCATCTTTCGCCTTTGGATCGATCACAGCGTCGATCCCGCCGACGGCGCGCGCCACGCTTTCGAGCTCGCCTTTGCTCATCCCCTTTTCCTTCAAGTCGATGAACTGGAACTTCACACGACGTTCCTTGAAATAGCGCTGCGCCTTCTTAGTATCGAAGCTTTTCTTCGTGCCGAATATCTGGATGTTCATACGTACCGCCTTCGCTCAATTCTCGTCCGTCCATGATACGACAAGGGAGCCGAGCAAAAACAGAGCAGGCGGAGATGGAGGAGGACGGCGACCGACCGTCGGCAAGAGTCGGCCGGATCGGACTGGCGCCCAGCGCGCGCCGGCGACACGCTCGCAGCTGCACACATAGCCGATGTACAAGCTCGCCGCGGCGTTCCCTCGCCCCGCGGTGTGGCGATAGAGAAGCACGCCACCCGTCAACGATGGCGCCTCGGTGAAGAAAACCAACGTCTGGGTTACATCCCTTGAAAGGGGCGAAGACGGCTGCTAGAATACCTCCCCGCTATGAAGGATTTGACCAAAGCATACATCGCAATTCGGCGGCCCCTGGTATACGGGGCCTCTTCTGTTGTTCCCCAAGTGCGCTCTGAGCAGCCGCTTTCTTCCTGTCGTATCTGATGCACGCATAGCACGTGCATGTTATTTCGCCCGTGGGCCGGCGCGCCTTCGGCGAAGAATCGAATAGATACGAAGGAAGCTTATGTCTGATAATTGTACGGTCGCGCCTGCCAATGGGCGCATTACCGGTACCCAGATCCGCATCGTCGCGGTCGTCGTCCTGGGTGCCTTCTTGGCGCTACTGAACCAAACGGTGATGTCGCCTGCGCTGCCGGTCATCATGTCCGATTTCGCCATCGATGCCTCGACTGCCCAGTGGATCATGTCCATATACCCGCTGGTGAGCGGCATCATGGTCCCCGTTTCGGCGTTCCTTATCGACAAGTTCAGCACCCGCGCGCTATTCTTCGGGGCGACGCTGGTGTTCGCGCTGGGCACGCTGCTGTGCGCCGCAGCCCCTGATTTCCTGTTCCTCATCATCGGTCGCGTGTTGCAAGCGGCGGGCTCAGGCGTGCTCATGCCGCTTGTCTCGGTGGTTCCCATGCTGGTGTTCCCCGTCGAGAAACGAGGAACGGCTATGGGCATGGCGGGCATCGTCATGTCGGCGGGTCCCGCGGTCGGCCCCGTCGTAGGCGGCGCGGTGATCGACACGTACGGCTGGCGC
Organism: uncultured Collinsella sp.; assembly: GCA_900548495.1. Taxonomy (GTDB): domain Bacteria; phylum Actinomycetota; class Coriobacteriia; order Coriobacteriales; family Coriobacteriaceae; genus Collinsella. The sequence goes on from URKT01000076.1 coordinate 8,000, forward strand.
ACCATGATCGGCGCCATCGTCCCCCTCGCAATTCTCGTGCTGGTGCTGGGCGTGTTCATGCTGAAAAACGTGGGCGAGCTGAAGAACCCCAAGCTCGACCTGCCCTCGGTCGTCCTCTCCACCATCGCCTTCGGCGGACTTCTCTACGGGTTCTCGAGCGCCTCGTCGATGGGTTGGGGCAACCCCGTGGTGCTCGGCTCGATCGTCGCGGGTGTCGTGTGCTTGGTGCTGTTCGTCGTACGCCAGGGCAAAATCGAGGACCCGCTGCTTCAACTGGGCACGCTCAAGACGCGCGAGTTCCGCGTGGCCGCCATCATCGTCACGCTCATCAACGCCGCATGCCTGGTCACCAACACGCTGTTGCCGTTGCTGCTGCAAACCTCGCTTGGCGCTTCGGCCTTCGAAACCGGCATGGCCATGCTTCCCGCCGCGGCGGTGGGCATCATCATCAGCCCTATCTCCGGCGTGGTGTTCGACAAGTTCGGTCCGCGTGCCATCTCGATCGTCGGCCTGGCCCTCATGACCGGCGCTCTGTTCCTGCTCTCGCTTTCGACGGTAAACACGCCCATCTTGGTGGTTGCGCTGTTCTGCATGCTGCAGTCCGCCGGCCAGTCGCTCGCGAACATGCCGGTGAACACATGGGGTGTCAATGCCTTGAAAAATGACATGATCGCCCACGGCAACGCCATCGCGAACACCGGCCGCCAGGTCGCCGGCGGTTTGTGTACGGCGCTCATCATCACGGTCATGACAAGCGTCACCGCGTCGGCCGGCGTCGATGCGAGCATCCAAGTAGCCACCGCCGTGGGCGCGGGCGTCGCTTACAAGGTGTGCGCGGCAATCGGCCTCGTTTCCCTTATCTGCGCCATATTCAGCGTGCGCACCAAGAAAACCGCACCGAAAACGAAGGAGGCATAAGCGATGTCCGAGATTCTGTCCGAGCGCATCCCGCTCGAGCTCGAGGGGACGCCCGTTTCGAGCATCATGATTGAAGAGCCGTTCACCTGCACGCAGGATTGCACGATTTCCGACGTGGTGCGCATGCTCGCCGAAAACGAGGTGAGCAGCATGCCCGTAATCGATGAGCGCAACCAGGTGGTCGGGTTCATCTCCGACGGCGATGTCATGGGAGCCATCGCGCAGCATCGCGCTCACACCATCTTCACGGGCGGCGACGCGTCCATGCTGTACTTCGACGATCAGAGCCTTGAGCAGCGCATCGAAGACCTGAAGGATCGCTGCGTCATGGATTTCGCGACGCGCCAGGTAGTGTGTGCCCGTCCCGAGCAGAGCATCGCCCGCGTCGCCGCGCTGCTGGCGAAGAAGAAGTTCAAGAAGCTTCCTGTGGTTGATGACGAGGGCAAACTCGTGGGGGTCATCCGCCGCTCCGCCATCACCAAATACATCTTCGGCATCCTTTTCCAATAGGGGCAGGTCGCACTTGAGGCGAACATCTCGAGGCATCGAGCCAGCAACTGGACCAGACAACCTTGACACGCACGCGCTTTCCCTCGATGCTTCGGTAAGGGGAGCTGCGAAAATCGCAGCACGGGTGATCGGCGCCGCGCCCTCGAAGGCAAAAGCGAACACGGGAGCGATACAATGGGAAAAGTCCTGGACGAAGATTTGGTTTATGAGATTCTCTCCGTCGTGGCAGAGATTCCGGCGGGATGCGTCGCCTCGTACGGTCAGATAGCGCGCCTCATCGGCAGGGAGAAAAACTCTCGCCTGGTCGGAGCGGTGCTGAGCGAGGCGGATCGCTACGGCGATTATCCCTGCCACCGCGTCGTCAACCACGCGGGACGCCTCGCGCCAAACTTCCCCGACCAGCGAGCACTACTGACGGAGGAAGGAGTCGCCTTCCGAGACAACGGCTGCGTCGACATGAAAAAGCACCAGTGGAACGAGTAGCCAGGCAGCGTAGCGTCGAAAGGAGCGACGCCACGGGGAACGACCTGCGCCCCGCCGCCGGACAACCTATGGCAAAGTGACACGTCCCACAAAGAGCGGCGCACCAGTACGAGACACGACCGCGACGTAAAAAGACCCTATGATACTCGTAAGCATCTATCTGATTGCCCGCCTCGAGGTACCCAAAGAAAGAGATGCCGAAACCCCTAGACAAAGAAAAGGTCGGGAGCTTTTATGCTTCCGACCTGAAGTTTCATGGTCGCGGGGGGCGGATTTGAACCACCGACCTTCGGGTTATGAGGTCGCTACGACGTTGTTTCATTCAGACATTTCGACCCAAATTGAAGTCAATATAACTCCAGGTCATTTGATGTTTTCATAGACTTACGAAAGAAAAGTACGCGGAATAATTCGACCCAAATTCGACCCACAACGAGCTTGAAAGCGGTCAGGCGGAGCATTACCCTTGGGGCTGTCTCTTATACACATCTCCGAGCCCACGAGACATGCGCAGATCTCG
>URKT01000077.1 GCA_900548495.1 uncultured Collinsella sp.
CGATCAGGAGCTGGGCGGCGTTGCTCACCATGAAGTACTCCTGATAGATGCGAAGTAGGCGGCCCTGCTCGTCGGAATCGTCGGGGTAGAGGAACAAGGTGAGGTTCTTGGCGATCTCGGTCTTGTCGAAGTCGATGGAACTGCCGGGGACCAGGCTGTCGTCGACGCTCGCCAGGTCGAACAGGCGCAGGCGGTTCTTGGTGGGCTGGCCGTAACCGGGCACATCGATATTGACGAGCTTGGAGGTAACGGCAAAATCGCCGAACTCGACGGTGTAGGAGCGGTCATCGTCGACTAGGATGTCCTGCTCACCGAGCCACTCGTCGGGGACGGCCTTCTGCTGGTTGTCGACAAAGCGCTGACGGAACAGACCGTAGTGATAGTTGAGGCCCACGCCATCGCCGGTCAAGCCCAGCGTGGCGATGGAATCCAGGAAGCATGCGGCCAAGCGGCCCAGGCCGCCGTTGCCGAGTGACGGCTCGACCTCGAATTCCTCGATCTTGTTGAGGTCGTGGCCTGCGGCGGTGAGCTGGTCCTTAACCTCGTCGTAGATGCCAAGGTCGATCATGTTGTTGATGAGCAGCTTGCCGATCAATAATTCGGCGGAAATGTAATAGAGCTTTTTCTTGCCGTTGTTGAGCGGGCAGGCGGCGGAGCGCTCCTGCACGAGTTTGACCAGCAGCTTGTAAATGCGACGGTCGTCGAGCTGCTCGAGCGAGGTGCCAAAAGACTGCTCGGCGAGTTCCATGAGGTTAATTTGGGGCATGTTTTCTCCTGTGATGGGTTGTTTCATGTCTGCAATTCATAAGAAGCCCGCGCGAGGGGATTGGGGTGGCCTCGCGCGGGAAAAGCAAGCGCGTCCGCACGGTGGGGAGGGGTCGGGCGCGGTAGCTCCTATTGAGGAAGCTCGATTTCGGCTTCCGACGGGATGCGGAAGTAGGTCTCGGTCCAGTCGGTGAGCTTGTGCTCGAGCTCGCGGGTGATGGCGCCGTCGAGCATGCGCCAGGTCCAGTTGCCGCCCAACGTGGCAGGGGTGTTGATGCGCGCCTCGTTGCCCAAGTTGAGCAGATCCTGCATGGTGTAGATGCACGTGTCGCTCACGCTGGCGGCGATGGTGCGATTGAGTGCATCTGCCATGGGTTCGCCGGCCTGCTGATGGGTGTACAGGGCTGCCTGCTCGCGCTGACGCGGGGTGGCCGTTCCCTCAAACCAACCGCGCGCCGTCTCGTTATCGTGGGTGCCCACATAGGCGACGGTGTTGGCGATGTAGTTATGCGGCAGGTAGTACGAGTTGGTACCCTCAAAGGCAAACTGCAGGATCTTCATGCCGGGGAAGCCCGAGTTGTCGCGCATGTCGATGACGCCGGGGGTGAGGAAGCCCAGGTCCTCGGCGATGATGGGCAGCGTGCCGAGCTTTTCCTCGAGCGTCTTGAAGAACTTGAGGCCGGGACCCTGCGTCCACGAACCGTAGGACGAATCGGGCGAGGAGAACGGCACCTCCCAATAGGCCTCGAAGCCGCGGAAGTGATCCAGGCGGATGACGTTGTACATGTCGAGGGCGGCGCGAATGCGGCCCTCCCACCAGGAGAAGCCGTCGGACTCCATGGCGTCCCAGTCGTAGATGGGGTTGCCCCAGTACTGGCCGGTGGCCGAGAACTGGTCGGGCGGCGTGCCGGCGACGCTCACCGGATTGCCGGCGGCGTCGATCTTAAAGAGCTCAGGCGTCGCCCACATCTCGACGGAGTCACGCGAGACATAGATGGGCAGGTCGCCGATGATGAGAATGTCGCGCTCGTTGGCATAGGCCTTGAGGCGGCTCCACTGGCGATCGAAGAAGTACTGCGTCATCTGGTGGTAGAGCATACGCTCCGGATGGTCGGCGCAGACCTTGGCGGAAGCCTCGCCGCGGGTGCGGAGCTCCGCGGGCCACTCCCAAAACGCCTTGAGACCGCACTCCTCTTTGACGGTCATGAACTCACAGTAGGGGATGAGCCAGTCCTCGTTGGCCTGGATAAAGTCATCGAAATCGGCCGGCTTGTCGGCAGCAAAGCGCTCAGCGGCGCGGTCGAGAATCTGACGGCGGCCGTCAAAGATAGCACCGTAGTCGACGTTACTGGGGTCGGATCCCAGATACACGCCATCGATATCGCGCTGCTCCAGATACCCTGCCTCGATAAGCTCGGCAAAGTCGATAAAGTTGGGGTTGCCTGCGCGGGCCGAGAACGACTGATAGGGCGAATCGCCATAGCTGGTCGTCGTAAGGGGCAGAATCTGCCAGTAATGTTGTTTGCACGAGGCGAGAAAATCGACGAAGTCGTAGGCATTCCAGCCAAAGCCGCCGATTCCGTATGGTCCGGGCAGAGATGAGACGGGCATGAGGACGCCGCTTGCACGCTCCATGAATGCGCTCACCAACCTTCTTGTTGTGGGGTCGGCCTGCCGATGGGTGTGCAGTCCGCCTCCGATGTTCTGATTCGATACGCCTATTGTAAAACATGTTGTTTAAACATGTACAGGCAAGATAAAAAAGTTGGTCGATTTTCGGCGAATGGTTACATGCCATGAAAAAGCCCCGACCTCACAACGTGAGATCGGGGCAAGAGCGGTATGTAGGTTTTGCTACTCGGCGTCGGCGAAGCCGTTGGGGTTGTGGCTCTGCCAGTTCCAGCTATCGCGGCACATGTCCGCGATGTCGTACTGGGCCTTCCAGCCCATCATGCGCTCGGCCTTGGAGGCATCGCACCAGTTGGCAGCGATGTCGCCGGCGCGGCGCTCGCGGATCACGTAGGGCAGCTCCTTGCCACAAGCCTTGGAGAAGGCGGCGACGACCTCGAGTACCGAGGTGCCGGTGCCGGTGCCCAAGTTAAAGATCTCGACGCCGGTCTTGCCGTTCATCCAGTTGAGGGCGGCCACGTGACCAGATGCCAGATCGCACACGTGGATGTAATCGCGCACGCCGGTGCCGTCGGGGGTGGGGTAGTCGTTGCCAAAGACCTGAACGGCCTCGAGCTTGCCCACGGCGACCTGGGCGACATAGGGCACCAGGTTGTTGGGGATGCCCTTGGGATCCTCGCCGATCAGGCCCGACGGATGGGCGCCGATGGGATTGAAATAACGGAGTAGCACGACGTCCCACTCGGGGTCGGCGGTGTGGACGTCCATAAGGATCTGCTCGATCATCCACTTGGTCCAACCATAGGGGTTGGTCGCGGGCTTCTTAGGATCCTCCTCGGTGACGGGCGGGTTGTCCGGGTCGCCGTAGACGGTCGAGGAGCTCGAGAAGATGATGGACTTGCAGCCATGGTTGCGCATGACGTCGATGAGCACCAGGGTGTTCTCGATGTTGTTGTGGTAGTACTCGACGGGCTTGCTCACCGACTCGCCGACGGCCTTAAAGCCGGCAAAGTGGATGACGCGGTCGATCTGATGGGTATCGAAGATCTTGTTCATCGCATCGCGGTCGAGCACGTTGGCCTCGTAGAAGGTGAGGTTCTTGGCGGCCTCGTCGCCCACGATGGTCTTGACGCGGTCGACGGCGACGGCGCTGGAGTTGGAGAGATCATCGACGATGACGACCTGGTAGCCACCCTCGAGCAGCTGAACGACGGTGTGCGAGCCGATAAAGCCGGCGCCACCGGTAACGAGGACACAGGTGTCTTTGGGGTCGAGTGCTTTGGACATGTAGTCTCCTATCGAATCAGGAACACTTCTTCAGGGGAGTATAGCGCAGGCAGGGACGCCCAAATCGTGCGCTGTAGGAAAAGCAGAGGATTGTGCTAACGTACTCATAGAAGAGCTTGCGTACGCATAACCTGATCTTTGACATTTGCTTACGAGCCGCTGACCTTGTAGTTTCCTGCCGTTCGTGGAAATCGTTGGGACGCGCCATATGTACGCTAATATGTATGAGTTGAGCGACATATAAATAAACATGTAACGGAGTACATATGTCACCAAACAGCGATTCCATCCTTTCCCAGGAGTTCTCGCGCCGCACTGCCCTCAAGGCCCTGTTCGGCGCCGCTTCTGCGGCAGTTCTTTTTGGCCTGCCCGCTCGCGCCCATGCGGCGGAGGCTTCCAAAGAAACCACCGATAAACTGAATGCCGCCCAGGCCCAGCTCGACGAGGTTCAGGCCCAGCTCGACAGCATCGCAAATGAGTATGCGGCGCTGGCCAACAAGAATGCCCAGACCCTCAACGACATCGAGAATGTCCAGGGCAAGATTGACGACACGCAGGCCCAGATCGATGAAAAGAAGGCCGAGCTCAAGAAGAAGCGCAACGACCTTTCCGATCGCGTGGCCGCCAGCTACAAGTCCGGCGGCACGAACATCCTGTCGCTGCTGCTGGCCTCTGGCTCGTTTGAGGAACTCGTCGCCAACGCGCATTACGTTGAGAAGATCAACAAGAGCGACCGCGACGCCATCGAGGACATTCAGACCATCCAGGAAGAGCTCGATGCGCAAAAGACCGAGCTCGAGTCGCAGAAGGCCGACTTAGAGAAGCTCAAGGACCAGCAGACTGCCCAGATGCAGGACATGCAGGCCAAGCAGCAAGAAGTCCAGACCGTGCTGAACGGTCTTTCCGACGACGTCAAGGAGCTCATGGCTCAGCGCGATTCCGAGATCCTCGCTGCTGCCCAGGCTGAGGAGGCCGCTAGGAAGGCTGCCGCTGCCGCGGCTGCCGCGAACAAGAACAATTCCTACTCGGGTGGTTCGAGCTCGGGTGGTGGATCGTACGCGCCCGGAACTCCGCAGCAGAATGCCGGCTCGGGCAAGCAGCAGGCTGTCGTCAACGCGTGCTACTCCACGCCTTCGCCGGGTCAGAACTGGTGCGCGGCGTGGGTCACCAATGTCTTCCGTAACGCCGGCGTTGGCTACTTTGGAGGCAATGCGTGCGACATGTTTAACGCCTGGTGCTATAGCTCCGACCGCTCGGCGCTGCAGGTGGGCATGATCGTGGCCGATTCCTCGCACAGCGGCACGGGTGCTCCGGGCCTTATCTACGGTCATGTGGGTATCTACGTTGGCGGCGGCATCGTTATGAGCAACGAGGGTGCCATTACATCGAAGTCGCTCGATTCGTTCATTAGCTTTTATGGTACTGGCTCTGGCGTGCGCTGGGGCTGGCTTGGCGGTATTGCACTGTCGTAACGGCGGTTTGGTCCGGGACAGTCCGAGAGGCATAAGGTTGCCTGCTCGGGCAGTCCTGCTCGCACGGAGAGCACATTAAGTGCTCTCCGGCTCGTGCGGAACTCGCGATCAACCTTATGCCTCTCGGACTGTCCCGGCCCTCTCGGGTCCTGAGCGCGACGCACCGGACTGGGTTATCTGAATAAATATGGCGAAGGCCCCTTTCGGGGCCTTCTTTTTTATAAAAATTCGCCGACTCGGTGGACTTCGGGTTCTAGGTCTACGTTGAATTGGTCTTTGACGGTTGCCTGGATGTGGCGGATGAGTTCGTCGACATCGGCGGCGGTGGCGTGGTCGGCGTTGACGATGAAGCCGCAGTGCTTCTCGCTCACCTGCGCGCCGCCAACGGCGTGTCCTCGCAGGCCGGCATCCATGATGAGTTTGCCGGCAAAGTAACCCTTGGGGCGCTTGAAAGTGGAGCCGGCGCTCGGCATGTCGAGCGGCTGCTTGTCCTCGCGGCGCTGGCGGTAGTCGTCCATGTCGGCCTTGATCATCGCGGCGTTGCCCGGGGCGAGATTGAAGGTGGCCGAAAGCACGATAAAGCCGTCATCGGCGATGCGGCTCTTTCGATAACCCAGGTTGAGCTCGTCGACATCGAACTCGATGATATTGCCGCTGCCGCGGGTGCCGTCGTCGAGCTGGCGAGCGGGTTTGTAGACGCGCACGGACTCCAGCACATCGGCCATGCAGGCACCGTAGGCACCGGCGTTCATGTAGCAGGCGCCGCCGACCGATCCGGGGATGCCCGAGATGGGCTCCATGCCGGTGAGACCGGCCTCGGCTGCCGCAGCGGCGACATCGGAAAGCAAGGCGCCGGCTGCCGCCGTGACGTGCGTGCCGTCGACCGTAATGTCGGAGAGTCCCTCGCCCAGCGCCACGACGACGCCGCGGATGCCCTTGTCGCCGACGAGCAGGTCGGAGCCGTTGCCCACGATGGTGAGGGGCAGATCGCAGCGATAGCAGGTATCGAGCGTGGCGACGAGGCCCTGCTCGGTATCGGGCGTGACAAAGACGTCGGCCGGGCCGCCGATCTTAAACGTGGTGTGCTCGCGCATGGGCTCGCTCATCAGTACGTTGTCCTCGCCGGCAACGCCAGCAAGCGCGCACAGCAGGTCCTCGTTAAAAAAGTCGTTCTCGTGCATACGAATATCCGCCTTTTGGTGGTCGTTGTCATCAATCGATTGCAATATACCCCACCCGGACGGATTTGGTGCGCTGGCGGCGATAAAACAGCCGTCTACCGGATTGGTAAAGTGTTTATCACCGAGGTAGAGGGGTAGTCGCTATACTTTCAAGAGATTGCGCGTAAACCCGGAAGGAGCGAGATGGCCAACAAAGTCACCCTCAAGCAGATCGCCCAGGAGGTGGGGCTTTCCCCCTCGTCGGTCTCGCTTGTGCTCAATAATCGGCCTTGTCGCATCTCGGAAGAAAACCGCAAGCTCATCAAAGAGGTCGCGGCGCGCAACCACTATGTTCCCAACCAGATCGCGCGCAGCCTGGTCATGCGCGAGTCGCGCACCCTGGGCCTTATCGTCCCTAACATCGAGAGCCGCTTTTTTGCCTCGCTCGCCGGTAGCCTGGAAAAGCGCTGCCGCGAGGACGGCTATGCGCTCTTTATTACCAGCTCGGGCGGAAGTGCCGATGACGATCTGGAGCTGCTGCGCCAGCTGGTGACGCGCGGCGTTGATGGCGTCTTCCTGGTCGTAGGCGACGAGTTCTCCGACGACCGCGCCCTGCGCGAAGAAGTCAGCCATCTGCCTATCCCTGCCGTGATGGTCGACCGTGCCATTGAGGGGCTCGAGTGCGACAAGGTGATGTTCGACCACGAGATGGGCGGCTATATGGCCACCCGCTATCTGATTGAGCAGGGCCACCGCCGTATTGCCTGTCTGGTTAACGCACGCCGCTCCAATACGGGTCGCAAACGACTTGCCGGCTATGAGCGCGCACTGCGCGAGGTTGGCTTGCCTATCGACGCGCGTTTGGAGTTTGAGAGCGAGTACTACATTCCGAGTGCCTACGAGGCCTCGGAGGCGGTGCTCGCAACTGATGCCACCGCCGTGTTCGCAAGCTCGGATAACATTGCCCTCGGTCTGCTCAAGCGCTTGCACGAAATGGGGAAGAGCATCCCGGGCGATATTTCGGTCGTAAGCTATGACAACTCGGCGGCCGACGTTCTCTTTGAGCCGGCGCTGACCGCGATTGAGCAGGATCCTGGTGTCCTTGCGGAGCATGCTTTTGGCTGCATGTCCAAGCGTCTTGCCGGTAGGGGCGGTAGGCGTGCCGAAGAGGTCGTCCTGGAGCCGGCGCTTATCGTTAAGGGCAGCGTGCTCGAGCTTACCGAATGTAGCTAAGCGTACTTGTTTGTTTGCATAGATTGCATGCGGAGTGTCCGCTATTTGCCGGCGGGGCCGGGGTGCCTGCCTTGTGTTGAGAAGTTCGCGGAGCCCACTTCTCAAAACAAGGCAGGCACCCCGGCCCTCGTCCGTGAACTCTTCCGCTGGGCGAGCCATAGACGCCGCGCACCGATAGGGTAAGGCGACGGCTTGAAATTGGTGCTATATTCAGCTTGAGTTGTTTAATACTAGTACGGGAGGCTGATATGGGGCTGTTCAAGAAGAAAAACCCGCAGGATGCCTTTGATCCCGATGTGTTTACCATCACGGATACGATTTTGGACCCACCGCGGTTTACGTTTTTGCCGGCTATCTACCAGGATGCCACGCGCCGCAAGTGGGCCGTGCATCAGCGCGGCGGCGAGCCGAAGATTTTTGACTATGCGGATGTGCTGCAGTGCGAGATTGCCGAGACCGGAAATCCCGAGGATGTGCCGGAGCTCAGCAAACGCGAACTGGCTCAGCAGATTTTGATTAATCCAGCTCAGGCTACCAAAAACAACGCTGCCAAGCGTAATATGTGCCTTGGTATGGGTGTCATCGTTGTCGTGCAAACCGGCAAGGATGAGATTTCGAAGCTTGAGATTCCGGTGACCGCGGGCGAAGTCAAGCGAGACTCCGGCCTATATCGGTCGTATCGGAACGTTGCGGAGCAGATCAAAGAAGCCTTCGACGCCATGAGGCGTCCGGAGCAATGATTCCTGCAGCATCAAGCAGTTGAGGAGTCTTGCCCATGTCGAGTGAACCATATGCGATTCCGCCCAAAGACCGCGCCTTTGAGGGCATTCTTTGGTATATCAAACATTATGACCTGCAGAGTGGCGACCGGCTGCCCGCCGAGCGTGTGCTCTGTGAAGAGCTGGGCGTGTCGCGCACGGCGTTGCGTGCTGCGATCACGCGCCTTATTTCGTGCGGAACTTTGGAAAGCCGCCGCGGTTCGGGCACCTATGTGTGTCCTCCCAAACCGCTGAACATCTTTCAGGAAACATGGAACTATACGCAGGCGGTGGAGAGGGTTGGCTCAAAGTCGACCGCGCGCCTGGTTTGGTCCAAGGTCGTGTATGCCGATATCGATCTTGCCCAAAAAGCCCAGATCGACCTGGGCATGCCGCTCTTCTGCATTCGGCGCGTGCGTGTGGTCAACGGTTCCCCGGCATCGATCGAGACGGCTTACGTCAATCTGTCTTTGTGCCCCTCGCTTCCCGATCACGATTTTGAGCAGGAAAGCCTCTACGACGTTTTGCTCAAGGAGGGGAATGTCCATGTGACGCACGGCAAGGAGCATATTTCCATCAGCCGTCTGAACGCCGACGAGGCCAAGTTGCTGAATGCTCAGGAGGGCACGCCGGTGTTTTACAAGGCTTCGCACGAGCGCGACGAGACCGATGGCTTTGTCGAGTATTGCAAGTCCGTGATTCTGCCGACCAAGTATCGTTTTGCCGATAACGGCGAGGCAGACGGCGTTGCGACGAAGGTGGGTGTCGAATGGCTGATGCAGTAGAAGACTTGCCGGTTTACAAACAAATTCGCCGCTGCATTGCGGAGCGAATCGAGCGCGGCGACTACCCGACGGGCTCGATGATTCCGTCCGAAAACGAGCTGGCCGAGGAGTTTGGCACGACACGCCTGACAATCCGAAGCGCCATGGACGAGCTGGTCAAAAGTGGCCAGATTCGTCGCGTGCAGGGCAAAGGCGCCTTTGTGGGACACAAGTGGTTTGACGAGCACGAACGCAAGGGCGGCTTCCGCCAGTCGGTTTTGGCATCGGGCGCGACGCCGTCGGTGCGCATCCTGGCGCGCTCCAAACGCTACGCCGGCCCGTATTATGCCGACTTGTTTGGCATCGCCGAGGACGATCTGCTTTACTCGGTGCGCCGCCTCAACTGCATCGATGGTGAGCCCGTATCGATCGAGATGACACTGATTCCGTGCCTGCTGTTTCCGGGCATCGAAGACGTGGACATTTCGGTCTTCAGCCTGTTCGAGACCTACGATATGTTGGGACGCAAGCCAGATCAGTCGGTAGAGAAACTCGATATCGAGGCGCTGGGCGCACGCGATGCGAGTTTGCTCAATCTTGAGCCGGGCGATCTGGCGCTCGTGCTGGAAGGCCTGACCTATGACTCGAGTGGGCAGGCAATCGAGCATGCCAAGTCTTTTACCCGCGGCGACGCCGGCGGATATACCTACAACTATTAGCGTCTAGAGCGTCTCTGCGCATGGCGGGGGCGCTCGTTTTTACGGATATATGTCGCTTGACCGATGAGCGGCAAAAACTGACCGTCTACCGAGAGGGGAGGATGAAATCATAAAATCGGTATTAAAAACGGCTAACCTGTAATCGTTCACTGGTATTAAGAACCTTTGAATTGTTGAGCTTGGGGCCAAGATGTCCACAAGGTTAAGCGGTGCGACGGGGCGGCAAGCCCGTTCATTCCGTGCGACAATTCAAACTGCTCGTGAAAGGAGCGGGAATGAAGGAGACCGAGAAGATCGAGATCATGCACTTCGACCAGGAGGGCTACCTCGAGGACGGCAGGAACGTCTACGAGGCCGGCAAGAAGATGACCGCCCTGGCCGACCGCGTGCACGAGGAGGGCTACGACGCCGTCTTCCTGATGGGCGTCGGCGGCACCTGGGACGAGTTCATGCAGCTCGAGTACCTCATGAACAAGTTCGGCGACCGCGACCTCGAGGTCTA
>URKT01000078.1 GCA_900548495.1 uncultured Collinsella sp.
CGAGATCTGCGCATGTCTCGTGGGCTCGGAGATGTGTATAAGAGACAGGCACCAGGGCGAGCGTCACGCGGACGGCATCGCAAGCGGCCAGACGGGCACGCGAAAGCTCGGGGTCGACGGGACGGCCCTCGCTCGGCAGCACCTGACAGGCAGCGTAGAAGCTGTGGAAGTCGCCGGCGAGTTCCTCAGCAAAGTGCGTCAGACGGAACGGGGCGCGGTCGCGAGCGCAGCTGGCGATGAGGTCGGTGAGCTCGTTGAGCTTGCGCGAAAGGGCGAGCTCGGTCGGGTCGGTCAGCAGCGAGTAATCGACGTTCTCACCGATGGCCTTAGCGGCAACGGCCTTCATGCCCATCTCGTCAGCCTGCTCGGGCGTAACGTCGGCGGCACGGCGCAGGATGGAGCACACGCGGGCGTGAGCATACTGCACGTAATAGACCGGGTTGGAGTTGTCGCGCTTCTTGACGGCCTCGATATCGAAGTCGACCATCTGGTTGGAGCTCTTGGAGATGAGCGTGTAGCGGGCGGCGTCGGAACCGACCTCGTCGACGAGCTCCTGCAGGGTCACCATGGTGCCCTTGCGCTTGGACATACGGACGGGCTTGCCGTTGCGCAGCAGGTTGACGAGCTGGCCCAGCAGAACCTCGAACTTGCCGGGGTAACCCAAGGCGTCGCAAACGCAGCGGACGCGCTCGATGTAGCCGTGGTGGTCGGCGCCCCAGATGTCGATGACGTGGTCGACGCGCTGGAACTTATCCCAGTGATAGGCAACGTCGGAGGCGAAGTAGGTGTACTCGCCGTCGGACTTGATCAGGACGCGGTCCTTGTCGTCGCCCAGGTCGGTGGAGCGGAACCACAGGGCGCCGTCCTTGGTGTAGAGGTAGCCCATCTTGTCGAGCTTCTCAAAAGCGCGGTCGACAGCGGAGGTGCCGGCGGTCTCGCCCTCGGTGTCCTTCACATACAGCGAGCGCTCGGAGAACCAACGATCGAAGTCGCAATTGACGGCGTGGCAGAGGTCGCGCATGTTGTCGACCATCTTTACATAGCCGCGCTCGCGGAAGCTCTCCATGCGCTTCTGCGGATCGGCGTTGACCCACTTATCGCCGTCGGTGCGCCAGAACTCGGCGGCCTCGTCGATGATGTAGTCGCCGCCGTAGGAGTCCTTGCCCAGAGTCTCGGCAAAGTTGTCCTGATACGGATGGGTCTCGGGATGCTCGTCGTTCTCGTCGGCAACAAAGGCGTCGCGGTCGGCGATCAGCAGCTTGTGAGCCTCGTCGATATCCACGCCCTGCTTGGCGATGATGTCGGCAAGCTGCATATAGCGCGTGCTGATGGAGTTGCCGAAGGTGTTCATCTGAGAGCCGTGGTCGTTGATGTAGAACTCACGCTGGATGTCGTAACCGGCGTGGTCCATAACGCGGCAGAGCGAGTCGCCCAGCGCGGCCCAGCGGCCGTGGCCGATGTGCATGGGGCCGACGGGGTTGGCGGAAACGAACTCGACCTGGGTCTTCAGGCCACCACCGACGTTGGACTTAGCGAAGTCCATACCCTTCTCGCGAGCCTCGCCAAAGATGGCATTCTTGACGGCAACGGAGAGGTAGAAGTTGATGAAGCCGGGGCCTGCGATCTCGACCTTCTCGATCGCGGGGTCCTCGGGCATATGGGCAACGATGGCCTCGGCGATCTTGCGCGGGGCGCAATGGGCCAGCTTGGCGGACTTCAGGGCCATGGTAGAGGTCCACTCGCCATGAGAAGTGTCAGCCGGTCGCTCGATAGCGCAATCGTCAAGTTCAAATGCGGAAAGGTCGCCGGCCTCCTGGGCCGCAGCAAGCGCAGCGCGTACCAGCTCTTCAATCTTCTCGGGCATAGATCCTCCTTGTGTTAAAGCCCCCGAGCTCTTGGTCACTCGTAGGGCAAAAGCCAGAGTTTGTAGCACTCTATCACAAGCGACGGGCACTGTCGCAGGGTAAAGCCAATCGATATTGCATATGCACAAAATTGACTACAGCTTGTATGGAGTCACTCAAAGATGCCAGTCTGCCTGCAGATTATGCAGGCGTTGAAAATGCATAAAGGTGTGAATGAGCTGCGCCTGTTATCGAATACTCTTACCTATCGGAGTTGTGTGCTTTTCCTGCATAAAGTAAGGGTTTGCGCACGTCAGCGTGTTATTCTAGACATACGTAAATTCGTATAAGTTGGAGGTAGCATGTTCTCAATCGGTCAACACGTCATTCATCCGGGTCAGGGAGTCTGCACCGTCGTCGGTTTTAGGGACGACACACCGCAGCCCATGCTACTGCTCGAGACCAAGCAGGGACATGCGCAGACGATCCTCATGTACCCCGTGGCGCAGGCCGACCGTTTGCACGCCGCCATCTCGCAGCAAGATGCCGAGCACCTGCTGAGCCACTATGACGAGCTTGAGTGCGACACCTTTACCGAGCGCAACAGCTCGCTTGAGGAGACACACTTTAAGCAGCAGCTCAAGCTGGGCGCGCCCGAGACGGTCCGCGTGGCAAAAACCATGATGCACCGCATTCGCCAGGCCGAGGAAGCTGATAAAAAACCCAGCTCCTACTACATGCGCGTACTCAAGGAGGCCAAACGCCGCTCCATCGAGGAGTTCGCCGTGGCCCTTGGCGTCACCGAGGAGGCCGCCGAAGCCCGCCTAGCCCAAGCCGCCCTCAACTAACCCAACCGCGCCAAAACCGCCACAAAGGAGACAGGCACCTTTGTGGTGGTTTTCTTGTTCTAGTAGTATTCATTCTTATCGATCCCCACGAGCACAAGGAGTCTCCTATGGCAGAGCCGCTTACCGCCGGAATCACCCGCGACCGCGCGTTCGAACTGCTCAACGAGCACAACAAGGACCCGTTCCACATCACCCATGGCGAGACGGTCGAGGGCACTATGCGCTACTTTGCGCGCGAGTTCGACCCCGAGAACGAGGAGTTTTGGGGCATCGTCGGTCTGCTGCACGACCTGGATTGGGAGGAGCATGAGGACGACCCCATGAACCACACCATCTATGCTGCCGAGATTCTTGAGGGCGAAGGTGCGTCTCCCGAGCTCATTCGCGCCATCCAGACGCACACGTCCGACTTCAACACCTCGCTGCCCAAACCCGAGCTGCAGATGGAAAAGATCCTGTTTGCCTGCGATGAGCTCACCGGCCTGATCGGCGCTGCCGTCATCATGCGCCCGAGCAAGAGCGTTATGGACTTTACGACCAAGTCGCTCAAGAAGAAGTTCAAGGACAAGCGCTTTGCCGCCGGCTGCTCGCGCGACGTGATTTCGCAGGGCGCCGAGATGTTGGGTTGGGAGCTCCCCGAGCTCTTCGACCGTACCATCGCGGCCATGCAGTCCTTCGCCCCCGACCGCGATACCTTCCAGGCTTAATCGCCCACGCCACCTAAAACCACCACAAAGGGGACAGGCACCTTTGTGGTGGTTTTTGTTTGCGCGGGCGCTAGGGGCGGACCTGGCCGGTGCCTCGGAGCTTGTATTTGTAAGTGGTGAGGGCCTCGGCGGCGAAGGGGCCGCGGGCGTGGAGCTTTTGGGTCGAGATGCCGATCTCGGCGCCCAGGCCAAACTCGCCGCCGTCGGTGAAGCGCGTGCTGGCGTTGGCGTACACGGCCGAGGCATCGACCGCATCCAGGAAGCGCTCGCAAGCATCCGTGTCCTCGGCAACGATGGCCTCGGAGTGCATCGTGCCGTAGCGGTTGATGTGTGCGATGGCCTCGTCCTCGCTTGCCACGACCTTCACGCTCATCTCGAGCGCCAGGTACTCGCGACCCCAGTCCTCCTCAGTCGCGGCGACGTAGTCATCACCCTCGGCAAGCCCGGCATCGGCGCATGCGGCGCAGGTTGCCTCGTCGCCGTGAATGAGCGCGCCGTGGTCATGCAGCACGGCCACGACTGCGGGCAAAAACGCATCGGCCACAGCACGGTCGACCAGCAGCGACTCGGCGGCATTGCACACGCCTACGCGCTGGGTCTTGGCATTAACGATAATGTTGAGCGCCTTATCAAAGTCGGCGGATTCATGCACGTAGATGTGGCAGTTGCCCGTGCCCGTCTCGATCACCGGCACAAGCGACTCACGCACGCAGCGCTGGATCAGGCCTGCACCGCCGCGCGGAATAAGTACGTCGACAATACCGCGGAGCTTCATGAGCTCGCCAGTGGCCTCGCGGTCGGTGGACTCGATCATCGACACGGCCTCGCGCGGGAAGCCCTTGGCCTCGAGCGCATCGGCCAGCAGCTCGGCGATCATGGCACACGAGTGATAGGCCAGCGAGCCGCCGCGCAGAATGCAGGCGTTGCCGGTACGGATGCAGATGCCCGCGGCGTCGGCCGTCACGTTGGGGCGCGCCTCGTAGACCATAGCGACCAGGCCCAGCGGCACACTCACACGGGTCAGGTCCACGCCGCTTGCAAGCACGCGGTGGTCGAGCACGCGGCCCACGGGATCGGGCAGCTCGGCGAGCTTTTCCAGGCCGGCGGCCATGCCCTCGACGCGCTCGGGCGTCAGCAGCAGACGATCGAGCAGTCCGGCCGAGGTACCCGCATCGCGCGCGGCGGACATATCGAGCTCGTTGGCGGCGACGATGGAGTCGACACCGTTGCGCAGTGCTGCGGCCATGGCGCGCACGGCCTCCTGGCGCTGTTCATCGCTCGCCGTGGCAAGCGAGGCCGACGCTGCCTTGGCGGCAACGGCAAGATCGTGGACATACGTGGCTATATCGACCGACATGGGCGGCCCTTTCTCCTAGAAGTTTGCAACCATGGTAGCCGATTTGCACATGGCCTCGCCCGCGGCGGTAGAATTGGTCAACCCGAAACACCGCAACGAACGGAAGACTCACATGGCCCTCATCACTTCGTACCACGTCCCCGGCCTTTACGTCGAGGACCACAGCATCGACGTCCCCCTTGACTGGCGCGGCCTGGAGCCGATGCTCCTGGCCGTCGGCAGCACCATGCGCCGCGGCGCTATGCCGGCACCAATCGCCGGCGCGCCCGAGAGCATCAAGCTCTTCTACCGCGTGGTTTGCGCGCCCGACCGCATCAACGACGATCTGCCGCTGCTCCTGTTTTTGCAGGGCGGCCCCGGCGGCGAGAGCCCGCGTCCGCTGTCGCCCACAAGCGACGGCTGGATCGAGGAGGCCGTCAAGCATTTCCGCGTGGTCCTTCCCGACCAGCGCGGCACCGGACGCAGCAGCTGCGTGGACGGACGCACGATCAAGGCACTGGGTGAGCGCGCGACGGCGGCCGGCTCCGATGCCACACGCTCGCAGGCGGATTTCCTCAAGCGCCACCTCGCCAGCTCCATCGTGCGCGATTTTGAGTACCTGCGCCTGGTGGGCTTTGGCGGCAAGCCCTGGGTCACACTCGGGCAGAGCTACGGCGGCTTTTTGACGTTGAGCTATCTGTCGCTCTTCCCCGAGGGCATAGCGGCAAGCTTTACCTGCGGCGGCATCCCCCACGTGCCGGCGAGCGCAAGCGAGGTCTACGCGCACACCTTCCCGCGCATGGCCGCCAAGACGCAGCAGTATTACGACCGCTACCCCGCTGACGTCGACCGCGTGGCAGCCCTGGCCGATGCGCTCGAGGCCCAGAAGCCCGTGCTGCCCGACGGCTCGCCGATGACGGTCGAGCGCCTACAGCTCATGGGCAGCGACTTTGGCATGAAGCCGAGCTTTGAGCGCATGCATTGGATTATCGATCACGCGTTTGTTACTGGCGACGGTACGCTTAGCTGCGGCTCCTCGGTATCCGACAGCTTTTTGATGCGCGCCTTCGAGCGCACCAACACGCGTACAAACCCGCTGTACTGGACGCTGCAGGAGTTTATCTACGCCGACGGCGACACCATGCCCATTCGCTGGGCCGCAGCAGAGGAGAAGGCCCATCGTGCCGAGTTCGACACACTCGCGCGCCCGCTCATGTTTACCGGCGAGGCCATGTTCCCGTGGATGTTTGAGCAGATGCCCGAGCTTATGCCGTTTAAGCCCGCCATGGACCTGCTGATGGAAGACACCAGCTGGGACAAGATCTACGACCCGCAGCGCCTAGCCTGCAACGAGGTGCCACTCCAGGCCGCGGTGTATTTCGACGATATGTACGTCGATTCGGGCATGCAGCTCGATACGCTCAGCCGCGTGGGCAACTCGCATGCCTGGGTGACCAACGAGTTCGAGCACGACGGCCTGCACGGCAGCGTGGTGTTCAAGCACCTCTTCGACGAAGCGCTCAACCGCGGAGACCTGCGCCGGATCTTCTAGCAAAGGAGTGTCCCCGCCTGCCGGCACAAAAGGAACGTCCCCAAGTGCCGAACAAGTGCCGGCAACGACAATGCCGCAGGTAGAGGACGGAAAGCGAAAACGCCCCTAAGCGAGCAAGGTGACGTGAAAGAGGAGGGCATTGACCTTTTGGTCATGCCCGACGATTGAACGTCAGATTGCCGCTTAGGGGCGTTTGCAGCGTCAATTGGTTATGCAAATACGATCAAATTATCCCTGTGTATCGCCGGCTTCTCGGCCAGGTTAGCGAGCAGGCGGTTGCTGGCGATCTGGTCCTGGCGGCGGCCGGCTGCAAGCTCCAGCACGTCCGAATCGGCCTCGGCGATACCGCGGGCGACGACCATACCGCTCGGATCGCACACGTCGAGCACATCGCCCTCGGCAAACTGGCCATCGACCTCGCGAATACCCACCGCAAGCAAGGAAGAGCCACGGCTAACCAGCGCCTTCGCAGCACCATCATCAACCGTCACCGACCCATGTGCCTTGTCGCCCAGCGCGATCCACAGCTTGCGGGGTGCGATGTCCAGACGCTCCGCCGGCGGATCGAACAGCGTGCCCACGCTCTCGCCGCGGGCGAGGCGCACGAGCGCATCGGGCTCCTCGCCCGAGCAAATCACGCTCTGAATGCCCGCCGTCATCAGGATGCGGCTCGCGCGGATCTTGGTAATCATGCCGCCCGTGCCCACCGATGTGGAAGAATCGCCCGCCGAGGCAATAATCTTGGCATCGATCTTATGCACGACAGGAACAAACTCGGCCGTGGGGTCCTCATGCGGATTGGCAGTATAGAGACCATCGATGTCCGAGAGCGTCACGCACAGATCGGCAGATACCAGGCAGCTCACGAGCGCCGCCAGTGTGTCGTTGTCGCCAAACTTGATCTCGTCGACGGTAACGGTGTCGTTCTCGTTGACGACCGGCACCACGCCCAGCTCCACCAGACGCAGCAGGGCGTCGCGCGCGTGCAGGTAGGACGTGCGACGCGCCGTGTCGTGACGCGTGAGCAGCACGAGCGAGGTGAGCAGGTCGCGCGCATGGAACTCCTCGTCGTAGGCCGACGAGATGATGCACTGACCAGCCGAGGCGCAGGCCTGCAGGCTCGGAAGGTCGCCGACCGGCTTGCGGTCGAAGCCCAACACGGGATAGCCACAGGCAATAGCGCCCGAGCTCACCACGACCAGACGCCAGCCGAGCTTGCGCAGCGCTGCGGCTTGATCGGCAAGTCCGCCGATAAAGGCGCGGTTGACCTTGCCATCGGCGCCCACCACCGTGGACGAACCGATCTTTACCACCATCGTTTTATAAGAAGTCGTCATACGTCAAACCAATCAACTGTTCAGCGAACGGCCGAGCTGGCGGCCAAGGGAGCGTGACTCGCCCCTACCGCCCAAGGAATTAGTGAGCCCAGGGAAAGGCAGAGGCCGCGGCCATGTTCTTGCGCACGAGCTCGTCGCGCACCTGAGCCAGGCCCTGCTCCATGCCCACCACATAGGTCTGCGGGTACAGGAAGCGCTTGAAAGCTGCGTCCAGATGATCGAGCGCCCAAGCACAGCGCTCGCGCGCGTCCTGGATGCTCTCACGCGGAGCCACCGCACTGCCATCGCGCACGATCGGCACCAGCAGCTCGCGATACTCAAGTTCGGACACGTCGGTCACCAGGGCGGCATCATTCACGGCCACGAGGGTATTGCCGCGCGCGGAGCCCTCCCCCGCCAGATGGTCCTCGTCGTAGATCATGTCGCAGACCGGGCCGCCAAAGCCGTCGTAATAACGGCGCACGCGTTGCACACCCGGGATCGTGCGCTTGTAGGGCTGCTCGGAGAGCTTGACCACCGGCGTCCATGGACCTGCCTCGCTCGCACGGCGGGCGGAAAGCTTGTACACGCCGCCCAGCGCCGGCTGGTCATAGCAGGTCGCAAGCTTGGTACCCACGCCAAAGCTGTCGATGGGCGCGCCCTGGTCGAGCAGCGACTGAATCGTGTACTCATCCAGATCGTTAGAAACCGAGATCCCCACATAGGGCAGGCCCTCGGCATCAAAACGGCCGCGAACATACTTGGAGAGCTTGGCGAGGTCGCCGGAGTCGATGCGAATGGCCGACAGGCGCTCGCCCACCGCCTCCATCTCCTTGGCAACCGTAATGGCATGCTCGCAGCCCTCGCGCACGTCATAGGTGTCGATGAGCAGCGTACAGTTCTTGGGGCTCGACTTGGCAAAGGCGCGGAAGGCCTCGAGCTCGGAATCGAAGCTCATCACCCAGCTGTGCGCATGCGTGCCAAAGACGGGAATACCGTAGCGGCGGCCGGCGAGCACATTGGACGTAGAGGAGCAGCCGGCAACGTAGCTCGCGCGCGCAACGGCCAGGCCGCCATCGGGACCCTGGGCTCGGCGCAGGCCAAACTCGGCCACGGGACGACCGTTGGCCGCCAACACCACGCGTGCCGTCTTGGTGGCAACAAGCGTCTGGAAGCCGACGATGTTGAGCAGCGCGGTCTCGAGAAGCTGGCACTCCAGCGACGGGCCGGTGACGCGCACCATGGGCTCGCGCGGAAACACGAGCTCGCCCTCGGGCACGGCGTCAATGTTCACGTGCGCACGGAAGTTGCGCAGGTAGTCGAGGAATGCAGGCTTAAACATCGCGCCGCCGGCCGGAGCCTGGAGCGAGGCGAGGTAGTCGATATCCTCGGGCGTAAAGCGCAGATTCTCGACCAGCTCGGGCAGCTCGGCGGTGCCGCACATGACGGCATAGGCGCTACCAAAAGGATGGTCGCGGTAAAACGCGGTAAAACAACCCTGCTCATTGGCCTTGCCGCTCTCCCACAGGCCCTGGGCCATAGTGAGCTCGTACAGATCGGTGAGCATTGCAATGTCGGTGGGATGCGAGATGTCGGTCAAAGCCATGGGGCGACCTTTCGGATGTGTGGTGCAGAATTTAAGGGTTGGACGAGAGCAGAGCATGCGGACATGACGCCCGATGCAAATCGGTTAGAGCAGGCCCATGCTGGTCAGGATCGTGTAGCCCATAAAGATGACAAACGCGATGAGGGCAAGGACAATGATGATTTTTTGAGCCGGCGCCATGCCAGGGATCTCGTTCTCGCCCGCAGGCTCCTTGGAGGTAACCATGCGCTGGGCAAAGGTCATCTCGTCACGGCTCGGCTTGGGCTCGACGGACTTGGGACGAGCGGCCTTTTTAGGCTGAGGTTTGGGCGCGGCAGGTGCAGGCTTCGCAGCAGCGGGCTTGGGTGCGGGCGCGGGCGCCGGCGCGGATGCGGCGTTCGAGGCGACCTCCTCGGCCTTCGCACGCTCGGCACGCAGGGCAGCCAGCTCCTCGCGCTCGCGACGGGCCTCTTCCCGAGCCTCGCGGCGGGCCTTCTCAGCGCGGAGCTCTTCCAACTCAGCGCGCTCCTCGTCGGACAATGGTTGGGACTCAAGCTCGGCCATGGTAAAGCCCTTTCTTTTAAAAAAAGCCGCCGACACAATGTCAGCGGCTTATCAAATCCAAGGGTGGAGACGAAGGGAGTCGAACCCTCGGCCTCTGCCATGCGACGGCAGCGCTCTCCCAACTGAGCTACGTCCCCAGGACCTGTCTCTTATACACATCTCCGAGCCCAC
>URKT01000079.1 GCA_900548495.1 uncultured Collinsella sp.
GGACTATGACTCCGGCCAGGTGCTCATTGCACCGGGCCGCCGGGTGGGCCTGATCTCCCAAATCCCGGTGTATCCCGCGGGATACACCGTGGAGGACGTTCTACGCTCCGCCTTTCAGCGCACCACCGCCCTGAAGGAGGAGATGGACCGCCTGACCCGGCAGATGGAGCAGGGGGACAGCGATCCCCAGACCCTGCGGCGCTACGGCGAGCTCACCGCCCGGTTCGAGGGCCTGGGCGGCTATGACACCGACACCGCCGTCAACAAGGTCTCCAACGGCCTGTCCATCGACGGCGATATGCGCCAGCGGCTGTTTGACCAGCTGTCCGGCGGGGAGAAAACCCGGGTGAACCTGGGCCGCCTGATCCTGGAGGACACCGACATCCTGCTGCTGGACGAGCCCACCAACCACCTGGACCTCGAAAGCGTCCAGTGGCTGCGCGGCTTTATCGCGAACTACGACGGCGCCGTCCTCATCGTCAGCCACGACCGCGCCTTCATGGACGCCTGCGTCGACCACGTCGCTGCTCTCGAGAACCGCCGCGTTACCACCTACACCGGCAACTACAGCAGCTACCTTAAGCAGCGCGAGGACAACCTGGAGCAGATGCGCGCCAAGCGCGCCGCCCAGGAGCGTGACATCGCCCACATGCAGGTCTTCGTCGACAAGTTCCGCTACAAGCCCACCAAGGCCGCCCAGGCCCAGGAGCGCATCCGCAAGATCGAGCAAATCAAAAAGGAGCTCGTCATCCTGCCCGAGGGCCACAAGCACATCGACTTTAAGTTCCCCGACCCGCCGCGCTCCGGCGACATGGTCGTGGGCCTCGAGGGCGTCTCCAAGTCATACGGCGATAAGCACATTTACAGCGACATCGACCTCAAGCTCTACCGTGGCGAGCATGTGGCGCTCGTCGGCCCCAACGGCGCCGGTAAGTCCACCCTCATGAAGATCCTCGCCGGCCTGGAACCGCCCACCACCGGCACCCGCGATCTGGGCACCAACGTGGGCGTGGCCTACTATGCCCAGCACGCGCTCGAGGGTATGACCGAGTCCAATACCGTCCTGCAAGAGATCGACACCGTCACGCCCAAGTGGACCGTACCGCAGCAGCGCAGCCTGCTGGGCGCCTTCCTGTTTAGCGACAACGATTCCATCGAAAAGCAGGTGCGCGTCCTCTCCGGCGGCGAAAAGGCGCGTCTGGCGCTCGCCAAGATGCTTGTGGCCCCCGAGGCGCTCCTGTGCCTGGACGAGCCCACCAACCACCTGGACATCGACTCGGTGGACATGCTCGAGAACGCCCTGCAAAACTTCCCCGGCACCATCGTGCTGATCAGCCACGACGAGCACCTGGTGCGCGCTGTGGCCAACCGCATCATTGACATCCGCGATGGCAAGGTCACGGTCTACGACGGCGACTACGACTACTACCTCTACAAGCGCGAGGACCTCGCCGCCCGTGCCGCTGCCGAGGCGGCAGGGGAGAGTGCTCCAGCCACGGCCAAGTCCGCTAAGGTCACCGCGGCCCAGCCCGATGCGCCCGCCGCCGCTTCCAAGCCTGCCGAGGGCAAAAAGACCAAGGAGCAAAAGCGCGCCGAGGCCCAGGCCCGCGCTGCGCTCAACAAAAAGCTCAAGGGTGTGCGCAACCAGCTCAAGAAGATCGAGGCGGAGCTCGACAAAAAGCGCGCCCGCTATGACGAGCTTATGGAATTGATGGCAAGCGAAGAGCTTTATGCCGATCAGGATAAGTTCAACGCCGCTCTGGGGGAATACAACGGCCTAAAGCAAGAGCTGCCCAAGCTCGAGGACGAATGGCTGGAGCTTTCCACCCAGATCGAAGAGGAGACCGCGCGTGAACTCTCGTAAGGCCGCTGCCGTGGCGATGAGCATCATCGCCATCGCTTGTCGCATCTGCGGCATCTTTATGAGCGCGATGACCGTGCTGCTGTGCTTTAGCGGCCTCACCGCCAAGCTGCAGATCGTGGGCTTTGTCGTTGAGCTTTCGCGCGCGCTGCCGAGCGCCATCGCCGGCTACGGCGTCATCACCTCGCCCTTTGGCGGCGTGTTCCGCTTGGATTACGCCATCGTGGCCGTCATCCTGTTTGTGGCTGACTACCTGCTCACGCGCGCCTCGCGCCGCGTCCGCTAGGGGAGCGCCATGTCCAGCAGCTACATCATGAACCTGCTCGCGAGCGCCGTCGCCGTCATTGTGGGCATCGTGATCCACGAGAGCGCACACGCCGCCGCAGCCTGGGCACTCGGCGATAAGACGGCGCGTTCGCGCGGCCGCGTGTCGCTCAACCCGCTCAACCATATCGACCCGTTTGGCACCATCATCCTGCCGCTGCTTATGCTTGCCGCCGGCGGTCCGGTGTTCGCCTTTGCCAAGCCCGTGCCCGTCTACCTCAACAACCTTAAGCACCCCAAACGCGACGAGGTCCTGGTGAGCGCGGCCGGCCCCGCATCGAACATCGCGCTCGCGTGCCTGGCCGCAGCCCTCATGCACCTGGCCTATGGCAACCTCTATGTCAGCATGTCCTTTACCGTGGCGTCGCAAATCATGAACTTCGGTGCCACGTTTATCGTGGTCAACCTGTCGCTCGCGTTCTTTAACCTCATCCCGATCCCGCCGCTCGACGGCTCGTCTATCATCGTGCCGTTCCTCAAAGGCAAGGCCCTCGCCAACTACTATCAGCTGCAGCGATACGCCATGCCCATACTCATTATCGTGCTGTATCTGCTGCCCATGTGGACTGGCATCGATGTGATCGGCCGCTATTTCGACGTTACCGTGTATCCGCTAGCTGAGCAGCTGCTTAACTTCGCAATCGCCGGCATCTAAGGTAAACTAACAGGTCGACCGTGCAAAACGGTCGCAACATGCACCCAAACCGCGCCGCGAAGGCGCCGTCAAAGGAGGTCGAAGATGTCGTATCGCGTGTCGACGCAGGTCTACAGCGGACCGTTCGACCTGCTGCTGCAGCTGGTAACCCGCCAAAAAGTAGATATCGGCGCCATCTCTATCAGCGAGGTGGCCGAACAGTACCTTGCCGAGGCCGAGCGCATCGAGGCGCTGGACCTGGACGTGGCGAGCGACTTTTTGCTGGTCGCGGCAACCCTTTTGGACATCAAGGCTGCCTCGCTGGTGCCCCAGGAAGCCCCGCGCAAGACAGACGATGATGACGAGGACGATGAAGACCTCGAGGAGCTCAGTACGCTCGACGGCGACGCCCTGCGCGAGGTCCTGATCCAGCGCCTGATTGCCTACAAGCAGTTTAAAGGCGCGGCTGCGGCCCTCGGTACCCGCATGCAGGCCGAAAGCCGCATGCACCCGCGTGTGGCCGGCCCCGATCCCGAGTTCCTAGGCCTTATGCCCGACTACCTGGCCGGCATCACCCTGCGCGGCCTCGCCGTCATCTGCGCCGACCTGGACGGCAAGCGCCAGACCTTCCTGCTGGAGGCCGAGCACGTGGCACCGCATCGCGTGCCGCTCGATCTGACGGTGGCCTCGGTCGACCGCTTTACCATGGCGCACCAAACCTGCACCTTCCGTGAGCTGTTGGACGGCGACGCCACCACCGAGCAGCTCGTCGTCACCTTCCTGGCCATGCTTGAGCTCGCCAAGCGCGGCTCGCTCACGCTGAGTCAGGACGAGATCTTCGGAACCATCTGCATCAACCGAGTCGAGGGGGCCGAGGCCTACGTGCCCGGCGAGGGCCCCGAGCTCACCGAATAGGAGCCGCAACCATGTCAACCCTTTCCACGCTGGAGGCAAACAGCCTCAAAGGCGCCCTCGAGGCGCTGCTGCTGGTGTCGAGCGACCCGGTGAGTGCGCCCGCGCTGGCCGGCGCACTGGATATCGCCCCCGGCGAGTGCGCATCGCTGCTCGCCGAGCTCAAGGTTGAGTACGAGGAGGCCAACCGCGGCTTTCAGCTGCGCGAGGTCGCCGGCGGCTGGCGCCTGTTTACTCACCCCGCCTACCACGACGTGGTCGAGGCCTACGTGCTGAGCTGGGACACGCAAAAGCTGTCGCAAGCGGCGCTCGAAACCCTGGCCGTCATCGCATACCACCAGCCCGTAACGCGCGAGGTGGTCAAGGGCATCCGCGGCGTCAATTCCGACGGCGTCATCGCGTCGCTCGTGGACAAGGGCCTGGTGCGCGAGTTCGGCCGCGACCCCCAGCGCGGTCAAGCCATCATCTACGGCACGACCAACGCCTTCTTGGAAAAGTTCGGTCTGCGCTCCACCCGCGACCTGCCCGATCTGGAGCAGTTTGCCCCCGACGAGCAGTCGCGTCAGTTTATCCGCGAGCGCCTGAGCGGCCGCAGTATTCAGTCCACGCTCGAGGAGCAGGCCAAGGACCTGGACGAAGAGCGCGAACTGCTCGATACCGATATTGAAGATGTTGAGGCAGTCGAGGACTTGGAGACCCTGGTCGTCGACGAGACCTCGGAGGATTTGCATGACGAGGACTAACGAAGTAGGGGAGACGCGCGCCATGGGCAACACGGCACCCGCAACCGACGCCCAGTCCGTCTATCCGCACACCATGCGCCTGCAGCGCTTTTTGGCGCGCGCGGGCGTGGCGAGCCGCCGCGGGTCGGAGGACCTGATGACCGCCGGCCGCGTGACGGTTAACGGCGAGGTCGCGACCGAGCTGGGCACCAAGGTCGACGTCGACCGCGACCAAATCGAGGTCGATGGCATGCCCGTCAAGCTTAACCAGGGTGCCGTGTACTTGATGCTCTACAAGCCGACCGGCTACCTCACCACCATGAGCGACCCACAGGAGCGCCCTTGCGTAGCCGACCTGGTCCCCCGCGACCGCTTTCCGGGACTTTTCCCGGTGGGTCGCCTGGACCGCGACACCACGGGCCTTTTACTCTTTACCACCGACGGCGACCTGTCGCAGGACCTGCTGCACCCCAGCAAACACGTCTACAAGACCTACCAGGCGCTCGTGGACGGACAGCTGACCGACCGCGATCTAGAACCGCTCCGCCGTGGCATCGAGCTCGACGACGGCCTCTGCCAGCCGGCAATCTGCCGCGTCATCACCGCACGCGAGGCCGAGGCCGTAGCTCCCCAGGGCGTCAAGCCCGGCACCACCGCCGTTGAGGTCATCATCCGCGAGGGTCGCAAGAATCAAGTTAAACGCATGTTGAGCAAGATTCACCATCCGGTAATCCGTCTGCATCGCTGCAACTTTGCAGGCCTTGAGCTCGAGGGCGTGGCCAAGGGCTCGTGGCGCGAGCTCACCGACCGCGAGGTGCAGATCCTCAAGGCCGGCGGCATCCCGCCCAAGCAGGCGAGCGCCAAGCGCAACGGCGGCAGGCCCCAAGACACGCCCGCCAGCCGCACGCGTCACCATGGCAGCCACGGCTCCGCGCCCAAGCGCAACACCTACCGCGAGCGCTACACTGGCTAGGCAAACCGCCGCGCCCCAACGTCCGCGCATCATACCAGCACGTCAACCACCGAAAGGAAGCATTGCATGATCGTCGCCATCGACGGCCCCGCCGGTTCCGGCAAGTCCACCATCGCCAAGGAGATCGCCCGTCAGCTTGGCTTTAACAAGCTCGACACGGGCGCTATGTATCGCGCCGTCACCTTCGCCGCGCTCGACCGTGGCATCGACCTGGACGACGAGGCGGCCATCGACGCCCTCGCCGAGCAAATCGAAATCCGCTTTACCAACGGCACTGGCGAGGACACTCGTCTGACCATTGATGGCCAGGACGCCTCGGCTGCCATCCGCACCCCGCAGGTCGATGCGAACGTGTCCAAGGTCTCGGCCTACCCGGGCGTGCGCGCGGCCATGCTCATCCATCAGCGCCGCGCCGCCGAGGACCGCGATATCGTCGCCGAGGGTCGCGACATCGGCACCGTCGTATTCCCCAACGCGCAGGTCAAGGTCTTCCTGACCGCCGACCCGCGTGAGCGCGCCCGTCGACGTGTGCTTCAGCGTCACCAAAACGACGCCCAGCCGCTCAGCACGCCACAGCTCGAGGCCGAGGTCGACAAGACCCTCGACGCCCTCAAGCAGCGCGATAAGCTCGACAGCAGTCGCGAGGTCGCGCCGCTCGTGCCCGCCGAGGACGCCGTGCATGTCGACTCCACCGCCCACACCATCGACGAGGTCGTCCACATTATCGAGGACCTCATCAACCAAAGGAGGTAGCCCATGCGCCTGTTTAAACAGACGCCCGAGGATTACTACAACGCCCCTTATGCCGAGTTCCCCGCGCTCATCCGCGGTACCGTCTTCGTGGTCATGGCAATCCTTTGGGCCTTCTCCAAGCTCATGTGGCGTTGGAAGGTAGAGGACGCCGATCTGCTGTTTGAGCGTCAGGAAGGTCGCGGCAGTGTGGTCATCTGCAACCACACCTCGATGGCCGAGCTCCTGGCTGTAGAGACGGCGCTGTTCTTTGGCGGCCACCGCATTCGCCCCATTTTTAAGTCCGAGTTTGCCAAGAGCAAGATCGTACGCTGGGCCTTTAGCCGCGTGGGCGGCATTCCCGTCGAGCGCGGCACCGCCGACATGAAGTGCCTGCGTGCCGCCCAGCATGCGCTGCAGCGCGGCGAGGACGTTCTGATCTTCCCCGAGGGCACGCGCATCCGCTCGCGCGAGATCAAGCCCGAGGTCCACGGTGGCTTTGCGCTCATCGCCCAGATGGGCAAGGCGCCCGTCAACCCGCTCGCCATCTGCGGCTGGTCCGACATCACGCCTGCGGGCAAAAAGATCATGCGTCCCAAGAAGTGCTGGATCCGCGCCGGCAAGGCCGTCTCGCTTTCCGACGCACCGGCCGGGCTTAAGCGCACGGAGCGCCTGGCCTGGTTTGAGTCCGAGGCCATGAACCGCGTCTACGCCATGCGAGACGAGCTGTGCGCCGAGCATCCGGGCAGGTTTTAGCCATGGACGAGAACGTTATGGGCGCCACTTCGATCGCGTCCGACCAGGACGGCGCGCCCACCATCGAGATTGCAGCCCACGCCGGCACCTGCTATGGCGTGCAGCGCGCGCTCGACATGGCGCTGGCCGCCGCGCCGCAGGCAGAAGAGAGCGCTCAGGTCCACACCCTGGGGCCGCTCATCCATAACCCCATCGTAGTACGCGAGCTCGCCGATGCCGGCATTGGCTTGGCCGAGACACTGGACGACGCCGCGTCGGGCACCGTAATCATCCGCGCCCACGGCGTAGTGCCGCAGGTGATCGATGCGGCCCACGTTCGCGGTCTTACCGTGGTCGACGCCACCTGCCCCTACGTGAAAAAGGTCCATGTGGCTGCCGAGCGCCTGGTACGCGAGGGCTATCACGTGGTGGTCGTGGGCGAGCCGGGCCACCCCGAGGTCGAGGGCATCCTGGGCCACGCCGGCGATGATGCACAGGTCGTGAGCTGTGCTGCCGATGCGGACGCACTGCCGCTCAAGGGCAAGGTGGGTCTGGTTGTGCAGACCACCCAGACCGCACAGAACCTCGCCGAGGTTGTGGCTGCCATCACGCCGCAAGTGCAGGAACTGCGCGTGATCAACACCATCTGCGCCGCTACGAGCGAGCGCCAGCAGGCCGCCGCCGCACTTGCCAACCGCTGCGACTGCATGGTCGTCGTGGGCGGCAAAAACTCCGGCAACACCCGACGGCTGGCGCAGATCTGCGCGGACGCCTGCGAGCGCACACATCATATCGAGGAGGCAAGCGAGCTCGAGGCCGCATGGTTTGTCGGCGCGCACCACATCGGTATCACCGCTGGCGCTTCCACCCCGCAAGAACACATCGAACGCGCCGTCGCGCGCATCAAGGAGCTTTGCCGCTAATCATGGACCAGACCGTACCCGCATACGCCGCCGAGGTGGCCGATTACGGGCGCAGCCGCGACCCCGAGCCGGGTGAGGGCGCGCTCGTAAAGAGCGTGCGTCCCGAATCGCCCGCGTGGGATGTGGGTATCGAGCCGGGAATGCGCGTGCTCACGGTCAACGGTGAGGCGCTCACCGACATGATCGTGTGGCTCTGGGAGGCCGACGACGATACCGTCGAACTGGAGGTTTTCGACCCGCGCGATAACAGCGTTACCCCCGTCGAGCTCGACCGCTTCCCGGGAGAGGACTGGGGCCTTGAGTTCGATGGCCCCATCTTCGACGGCATGCGAACCTGCGTGAACGCCTGCGTGTTCTGCTTTATGACCATGCTGCCCAAGGGCGGCCGCTCAACGCTCTATATTCGCGATGACGACTACCGCCTGAGCTTTTTGCAGGGCAACTTTGTCACGCTCACGAACCTCACCGACGAAGATGTTCAAAACGTCATCCAGCGCAACATGAGCCCCATGAACGTGTCAGTCCACGCCGTGAGCCCCGACGTCCGCCGCCGCATGATGGGCCGCAACGCCCAGCGCGGCATGGACGTGCTCGAGGCCATCATGGCCGCGGGCATCGAGATTCACGCTCAGATTGTGTTGTGTCCCGGCATGAACGACGGCGACGAGCTGGAAAAGACCCTGCGTTACTGCGAGGAGCACGAGCAGATCACGAGCCTGGGCATCGTGCCGCTGGGCTTTACCAAGCACCAGAACCGATTTACCTGGTCATACAGCGACAAACCTGAGCTGGCGCGCGAGACCATTGACATGATCCGTCCCTACCAGGATCGAGCCTACGAGCGCTTTGGCCGCCACACCTTCCAGATGAGCGACGAGTTCTATCTGGACGCCGGCATCGATCCTCCCGAGGCGGACTTTTACGACGGCTACCCGCAGTACTACGACGGCATCGGCATGATCCGCTCGTATCTTGACGAGACTGACGACGTGTTTGCCGCCGACGCCGAGCGTCTGGCCCGCGTCCGCGCTGGCATCGCCGAGCGCAACCAGCGCCTCCTGTGCCTTTCCGGCGCCAGCGCGCGCGATACGGTGGCGCGTTTTGTGGAATCGCCACACGGCTTTGCCGGCACCGTCAGGGCCATCAAAAACCGCTACTTTGGTGGCAACGTGGACGTAACCGGCCTCATCGTCGCCTGCGACATTCTGGAGCAGCTGCCGCAGGACCTGTCGGGGGTTATGCTCTTTGTGCCTAAGCTCATGTTCAACGCTGACGGCATGACGCTTGACGAGTATCATCGTGACGATTTACTCGCAAGCCTTACCAGTCGCGGCGCCGAGGTTCATGTGGTGTCGACCATGCCGCATGAGCTGCTCGATACCCTGGAGCATATCCTTGGCATTGTGCCTGCCGACTCTACTAATTCCGCTGACCCTACCCATTAAAGGAGTGCAGATGAAACCTATCGTCGCCGTCGTCGGACGCCCCAACGTGGGCAAGTCCACGCTCGTTAACCGCCTGGCCCAGACCTCGGACGCCATCGTCCATGAGTCCCGCGGCGTCACGCGCGACCGCTCATACCACACGGCCGATTGGAACGGCCGCGAGTTCACCATCGTCGACACGGGCGGAATCGAGCCGCTCAAGAGCGATGACGTCTTCGCTACGTCCATCCGCGACCAAGCCCTCGCCGCCGCCGAGGAAGCCGCCGTCATCCTGTTTGTGGTCGACGGCCGCACCGGCGTCACCGAGGAAGACGAGTCGGTCGCTCGCATGCTCAAGCGCTGCGACAAGCCGGTCTTTCTGCTGGTGAACAAGCTCGACAACCCCGATCGCGAGAACGACAACATCTGGGAGTTCTATTCGCTCGGTTTGGGCGAACCCATGCCGCTGTCTCTTATACACATCTGACGCTG
>URKT01000080.1 GCA_900548495.1 uncultured Collinsella sp.
GCCCAAATCGACCTCGAGCGACAGGCCCGCCTGGCGCAGGCGCTCCAGCACGGCAAGGTTCTCGGGCACGGCCAGGAACTGCTTAACGCTCGCCGCAATCTTGGGACCGATGCCCTCGCATTCGGCGATGTCCTCTTCGCTCGCCAAGATAAGCTTGTCAATCGACAGGAATCGCTCGGCGATGACCTCGCCCACGCTCTTGCCCACATGGCGGATACCTAGGGCAAACAGCACGCGACCGAGCGGCTGGCTCTTGGACTTGTTGAGCTCGGCGATGATTTTCTCGGCCGTCTTGAGGCCCACCGGAATGGGGTCGCCCTTCTTGACGCCCTTTTTGCTGTTGGAGCTGGCATAGGTGCGCCCCGTGTCCAGGCCTGCGATGTCGTCGACCGTGAGTTGGTAGAAGTCTGCGACATCGTGGATCAGGCCGGCGGCGATCATCTTGTCGACGATCTCGTCGCCCAGGCCGTCGACGTCCATGCAGCCGCGGCTCACCCAGTGGAGCAAGCGCTCCTTGAGCTGTGCGGGGCAATCGATGGAGACGCAACGGTAAGCGACCTCGCCATCCTCGTGGACAACGGGGCTGCCGCACACGGGGCAGACCTCGGGCATGTGCCAGTCAACCGAATCGGCCGGGCGCTTGTCGAGCACTGGGCCCACGACCTCGGGGATTACGTCGCCTGCCTTATGCACGATGATGGTGTCGCCCTCGCGCACGTTTTTGCGGCGGATCTCGTCGATGTTGTGCAGCGTGGCACGCGCGATGGTGGAGCCAGCGACCGTCACTGGGTCGAACTCGGCGACCGGTGTGAGCACACCGGTGCGGCCCACCTGGATGCGAATTTCGCGCAGGACGGTCTGCTTTTCCTCGGGCGGAAACTTAAAGGCAATGGCCCAGCGCGGCGCGCGGGCGGTAAAGCCCAGGTCGAGCTGCTGCTGGAAGCTGTCGACCTTTACGACCACGCCGTCGATATCGTAGTCCAAGTCGCCGCGGTGCTCGAGGGCCTGGGCGCAGAACTCGTGGACCTCGGCCGGCGTGGCGCAGCGTGCCACGTTGGGGTTGACGCTAAAGCCGGCGCTACGCAGCCAATCGAGAAACTCACGCTGGCTGTGGACGTGCAACGGGTCGGTATCGGCGATGGCATAGATAAAGGTGGCCAGGTCGCGGCGCGCCGTGACCTTGGGGTCCTTTTGGCGCAGGCTGCCGGCGGCGGCGTTGCGCGGGTTGGCGAAGGGGTCGCGGCCCTCGGCATCGGCCTCTTCATTCAGACGCACAAAGCTGCCCTTGGGCATATAGACCTCGCCGCGTACCTCAATGGTGCGCTCGCGGTCGGCGCCCATGTGGGCGAGCGCCGGCTCGGACAGGTGCATGGGCACATCCTTGATAGTACGGACGTTGAGCGACACGTCCTCGCCCGTGGTGCCATCGCCACGTGTGGCTGCGCGTACGAAGGTGCCGTTTTGGTAAGTAAGGGCCACGCCCAGACCGTCGATCTTAAGCTCGCAGGTATAGGTGACGCTACCGGCACCGAGGGCATCCTCAGTGCGCTGGAGCCACGC
Organism: uncultured Collinsella sp.; assembly: GCA_900548495.1. Classification (GTDB taxonomy): domain Bacteria; phylum Actinomycetota; class Coriobacteriia; order Coriobacteriales; family Coriobacteriaceae; genus Collinsella. Next base: position 1,561 of record URKT01000080.1, read on the forward strand.
GTCGAGTTCGTCCAGGTCCATGGCATCGTCCATGGAATACATGCGCGCCATATGCGTGACCGGCGTAAACTGCTCGCTCACGTAGCCGCCCACGCGCTGGGTATAGCTGTCGGGCGTCACCAGGTCGGGGTAGGTGGCCTCGATTTCCTGCAGTTCAACAAGCATTTTGTCGAAGGCGGCGTCCGTGATCTCGGGCGCATCGAGCATGTAGTAGCGATAGGCGTGGTAGTCGAGCTCGTGGCGCAGTTCGGCCGCGCGCGCTGCCGCCTGGGCACGGGCATCGGTCGGTGCGGTGGCTTCCGCGGTCGCGGGCGTTTCGGTATCGATGTCCACGCCGTCACCAAACAGGCTCGATTGCTCCATAGCGGCACTCCTTCGCTCGATTTCAAACGGATACTAGAGTACCACCGGTCGCAACGGGGCCGAATAGCCCTTTCGAACCGCACCGAATCGGCAGCCACCAGACCGGGGTGGATCGCGCGATCAAACCATGCTCTTATCAGCTCTAAATGATCCGTTTTCCTCCGTCCCCAACGGATCAATAAGAAAAGAGGGGCTGTCCCGCGTTGGCGGAACAGTCCCCTCTGGCATCGGTATGTGCGATACGGCTCGCTAGTAGCCCTGACCGTAGCCCTGGCCCTGCTGGCCCAGCAGCTCCTCCAGGTACTGGCGCAACTGCTCGTCGGTAATACCGCCGTTGCCGGTGTCAGTCGCGCTGTCGTCCTGCCGCTGGTTCTGCAGCTCCTCGTCAGAGCCCAGCTCGACGGTGACCTTCTTCTCGTCCTTGCCGCGCATGAGCGTGATCTCGACCTTCTCGCCCACCTCGTGGCTGCGCAGCGCGATGATCAGGCCATCGGCGCTCGTGATTTCGTCGTCGCCCAGCTTGGTGATGACGTCGCCCTCCTGAATGCCGGCCTTGGCAGCAGGACCGTCCTCGACGACGCTTGCCACATACGCGCCGCTATCGGTGCTCAGCTTGTTGGTGCGGGCGTTAAGCGCATTGACGCTCGAAAGCGTAGCGCCCATGTACGGATGCACCGGCGTCTTGCCGTCGATAATCTGGTCGGCAATGTTCTTGGCGTAGTTAACGGGAATAGCAAAGCCCACGCCTGAGCTGGAGCCCGAGTAGCTCTCGATGAGCGAGTTGATACCCACCAGCTCGCCATTGTCGTTGACGAGCGCGCCGCCGGAGTTGCCCGGGTTGATGGCGGCATCGGTCTGGATCATGTTGGCGTAGATGGTGTTGCCGCTGGTAGAGCTCATGGCCGTGGAGCGATACAGCGCCGACACAATGCCCGTGGAGACAGACTGCTCGTTGCCAAACGGCGAGCCGATCGCCATAACCCACTCTCCCACGTTGAGCTTGGAGGAATCACCAATCTCGATTGGCGTGAGCTTGGAGGCGTCGGCGTCCTTGAGCTTGATGACGGCCAGGTCGCTCGAGGCATCGTTGCCCACGAACTCGGCCTCGTAGGTGGTGCCGTCGTCCATGGTCACCACGTACTGGTCGTAACCATCGACCACGTGGTTGTTGGTGAGGATGTGGCCCTCGGTATCGAGCACGACGCCCGAACCGACGCTGCCCGAGCTATCCGACTCATCAGCAGACTGCGAAAGCGAGCCATTCTGGCTGCCGCTCGAAGTGGCGGTAATGGAAACGACGGAGGGCAGGGCCTTAGCAGAAACGGCCTCGGCCAGCGTGGTGTCCTCGGAGTCAATGGTGATCTTTTGCGTCGACGAACCCGAAGCACCCGCCGTCACGGCATTCTTGCCACCACCGATATCGAGCGTGCCGCTCATAATGAGCGCAATGACCAGCAGGGCTCCGCAGGCACAGCCGGCAAGCGCCGTAATAAAGATCGGCAGCTTTTTGGTCTTGGTCTTGACCACCGTGTGCTTGTTCACGACCTGCTGGCCACCCAGCGGCTTGCCGGTCTGCGTGTCGTAGGCCTGCACGTAGGGAATGTTACTGCCGGCAGGCGTCGACTCCACCTGCACGCGCGGTTGCTGCTGCGTCTCGCCGGCGTGGCCCGCATCCTGGGGACGCTGGGAATCGTACTCGCTCATGGCTGCGATCCTTTCGTCAAATAACCAAAGGCCCGCCAAACATGTGGCGGGCCATCATTGTTCACGTTGAGTTGTACCCCAATATGCGGGCGAACGTGTATGAGAACGCAATCTTTTAGGAAGGCTTAAGTTCTGTTGCAGGCCCAAAAGGACCCGGCCTGCGTCAAAACCACCACAAAGGTGCCTGTCCCCTTTGTGGTGAAAAGCTAGTCCTTAAACAGATAGCCCACGCCGCGGACGGTGGTGATGTGCGCCGCGATCTGCGGACCCACCTTGGAGCGGATGCGTCGAATGTGCACGTCGACGGTGCGCGTGCCGCCGCAGTACTCAAAGCCCCACACGCGGTGCAGCAGTACCTCGCGGCTGTAGGCACGGTTGGGATGCGTTGCCAAAAAGCTCAGCAGCGAGTACTCCATCAGCGTCAGGTCGATGGGCTCGTTATCGAGCGTCACCTGGTAGGTGGCCAAGTTGATCTCGAGGTTATCGATGTTGAGCACATCGTCGGCGGCGACGGTCTCCTCCTCGCCCATCAGGCGCTGCGCACGAGACTTAAGCTCGTTGGGCGTCGCCGTGGGGCATACAAAGTCGGCATGCGCGTGATTGGGCAGGCGCAGGGTGCCGAGCGCCTCGTCGTCAACGATCACCAGCATGGGGACGCCGCCGCGGTCGTCGAGCCACTTGGCAATCTGATCGATGCGGTCACTGCGGATGCCATCGGAATCGAGGATCAGCAGGTCAAAGTCGTGCGCCGCAGTCGGCGAATCGGGGGTTGCCAAGCTCACCTCGACACCCAGAGTGGTCGTCAAGCTGCGGGCAAACTCGTGGAAGCGCGTCGTGCGCGCCATGAACAGGGCACTCTTTTCGGACATATCGACCTCCAAAGAAATGAGCTCAATCGCACTGGAATAAGCCAGCGCGATTAGGAGTTCGCCAGGTAATGCTTAATCTCCCACTCGGTGATCGTAGACTCAAACTTATGCCACTCGTCGCGCTTCTTTTTGAGGAAGAAGCTGTGGATGTGCTCGCCGAGGGCATCCTTCATAAACTGCGAGTCCTCAAACACGTCAAGCGCCTCTTTGAGCGAGCGCGGCAGCGGCGTGTAGCCGGCCTCGACCATCTGACGGTCGGTAAGCTTGAGCGTCTCAGCCGTTGCCTCGGGCGGGAGCTCCAGCTTGCGCTCGATGCCGTCCAGACCAGCCGCCAGCGTGACGGCGTTGACCAGGTACGGGTTGGCCATGGGGTCGGGGCTGCGAAGCTCGATGCGCGTGGACAGCTGCTTGCCGGGCTTGTAGACCGGAATGCGGACCATACTCGCGCGGTTGCGCAGGCCCCACGTGGCGTACTGCGGCACGGAGTCGCCGCCCGTGGTGATGCGCTTGTACGAGTTGACCGTGGGGTTAGTGATGGCGCTGATCTCGCGCGCGTGCGCCAAGATGCCGGCCATGTAGTGCTTGGCGATATCGGAGAGGTGGTACTTCTCGTCGTCCTCGCCCCAAAAGACGTTGTTGCCGTCGTGGTCGAATAGCGACTGGCACAGGAACATAGCGCTGCCGTCCTCGCCCGCCAACGGCTTGGGCATAAAGGAGGCGTGGCACCCGCTCTCGTAAGCCTGCTGCTTAATGATGAGTTTGGCCGTGGTGATGGCGTCGGACATGCTCAGGGCCTCGGCGTGGCGCAGGCTCATGCCGTGCTGCGAGCGGCCGGCAGCGTGGAAGGTGTACTCCACGGGCACGGACATCTTCTCGAGCGTGAGAACCGTGTTGCGGCGCAGGTCGCGGGCGGCATCGCTCACCGAAAGATCGAAGTAGCCCACGTTGTCGAGCGGCTCGGGCGTGTGCTCGTCGGGGAAGTAGTAATACTCCAGCTCGGCACCCACGTTGAGCAGATAGCCAGCCTTCTCGGCCTTGCGGAACATGCGGCGCAGGGCATCGCGTGGATCGCCGGCAAAGGGCTTGCAATCGGGAGTGCACACGTCGCAGAACACGCGGGCGACGCCGTTGTGGCTCGGGCGCCACGGCAGGATCTGGAAGGTCGAAGCATCGGGAAACGCCAGCATGTCGGCTTCCTCGGGCGTGGCAAAGCCCTCGATGGCGGAGCCGTCAAAGCCAATACCCTCCTCAAAAGCGACCTCGAGGTCCTCGGGGCTAATGGCAAAGTTCTTGAGGCGGCCGAGAATGTCGACAAACCACAGACGCACAAAGCGGATGTCACGCTGCTCTACGGAGCGGAGTACGTAATCGATGTTCTGCTGGTTCATGTCGCTCCCCTTTCTTTCGGGCGGGTTTCGACTGGTCTATATCGCAGATACTATCGCAGAAAAATGTTTCCGCAGGGTTAAAGCGTATCAAGCGCTCAAAAAACGTGCGCGAACAGGCAGTTGCGAACGAGCGGCTAGCGTTCAGATTCGGAGACAATTTGTCTACAGGCTCGTTCCAGCGTAGGGAACTCCATCGTCACTGCATCCCAAACAACCGAGCGGTCGACATTGCCGTAATCATGCGCAAGATAATTTCTCATGCCGATAATTCCACGCCATTCGATTTCGGGATGAAGCCGCTGCGAGCGTTCCGACAATTTGCCCGCTTCTTCCGTTACCCTAAGCGCACACATCAAAAGGGAGTCCGCCAACGCCCTCGTCCGCACGTCATTCGCATGCAGAAACTGGTCCTCGGTGATATCAAAAACCTTGATGCGCTCGTTCGTTTCAGAAATGGCATCCAAAACCTCTTGGGCGCGAAGGCTGTCTGACTTACGCGCGATCATAAAGGATCACTCCTTCGCGCTCGATTACCGCGGCAAGATCGTCATCAAGATGATCACTAGAGACGAGATCAACCTGCCTCCCGGTTTCTTTGCGCACCGCCTCACCAAATGCCGACAGCGCGAAAAGACCAAAGCCCCGCTCGCGATCGACTTCGAGGCGCAAGTCAATATCACTATCGGCATGCGCCTCGCCACGGGCATACGAACCAAAAAGAATCACGGTTTTGATGGCGGGAATCGAGCTGGCCGCCTCGCGGACGGCGGACTCAATCTGGGCAGTATCCAAAATGCCCGCCGCGGCGCTTTCGCTCGCAGAGCTTTTACCGAGTGAAGGAACAAACGGCAGAGAGCGTTCGCGCAGCATCTGCCTCATAAACATATTGACCGCAACAGACGAAGTCATGCCAAGCTCTTCGCACAGTTCGGCAAATGAGTCTTTAATTGACGAGTCCACTCGCACACTCAGCACAGACGCAGCCATGGATACCTCCTGTATGACATTGTCTATATATTATCACACAGACTAGCGCGAGGTCGATGCGCGATGTTCGATGTGGCCGGGGATCTCGATGCGCTTGGGGGCGAGCTTTGCGGCCTCGCCCACGGTGGTGGTAACAACATCGATGCGCTCGGACAGGCGCTCGACTACGCGCTCGGCAATGGTAAGGGTGTCTTGCGCTGCCGTGGTCACACCGCCAAAGAGCACATGGTTCCAGGGATAGTCGTCAAACGTTGCGATCTTGAGACCCGCCGGCAGCGAGGGACCAAGCTGCGCCAGTGCCTCGGTCAGACGCAGGAAAACCAGGCCGTTGACGGCAATGAGGCCGAGCTTTTTGCCTGCATAGCCGCGGATGGTCTCGTCCAAGCGACCGACGCCCGTGGCGCCACCGTCGGCCAGGGTGACGACCTCGCCCGCAAGGCCGCGGCGCGAAAGCTCGTCGGCAAAGGCCTCGGCGCGCTCTCGACGCACGGGACTATCGTCACTTGCCTCGGTGAGCAGGCACAGACGCTCGCTGCCCGCAGCTGCCAAGGCATCTACCAAGCCGGCGACCAGCTCACGGTTGTTAGATGTCACCAGGTCAACACCGCCGTCGGCAACGTCGCGGTCGAGCAGCACGACGGGCAGACGTCCCGCTGCCGCGGCGATCGCCTCGTCATTGCCTCCGCAGGTGTTGACGACCAGGCCGTCCACGCCGGCATCGATAAGTCTGGTGAGCGACTCCGCTTCCTTAGCGGGGTCGTTGCCGCTAATGGCCGTCATGAGCGAGCAGCCGCGCGCCGCGGCGCTGGCGGAAAGGCCCTCGAGCATGGCGCTCGAGAACGGGTTGGCGATGTCAGCCAGAATCACACCGATGAGGTTCGTACGCGAGCTGCGCAGATTGCGCGCGGCGGCACGTGGGCGATAGCCGGTGCGCTCGATAACTGCCGCGATGCGAGCACGGGTCTCCTCGGTCATTTGCCCGGGGCGGTTGTTGAGATAGCGCGAGACCGTGGCCGGGCTCACGCCCGCCTCGGCGGCAATGTCCTTGATTCTCATCTGCGCCATAACGCACCCCGTTTCCCAATTGTCGGCGATCTGAGCCATTTTAGGCATTTTTTTAAAAATCTCGGTTGCAAAACGCTGTAGGTGAGTATACTACAACTCGAAACGAAACCGATTTCGTAAACCGATTTCGGCGAGCGTTGGCACGCAGGTGCAAAGACGCACCCTACCGTCTTGGCACCTGCGTGCCAACGCCATATCAAAGGTGTACGCACGAGTAAAAGGAGCTGCGCGACCATGGGTAAAACGGTTCTTACCTTCGGCGAGATCATGATGAGACTCTCACCCAAAGACCACCTGCGTATTGAGCAGGCAACCGAGTTTGACGTCCGCTACGGCGGCGCCGAGGCCAACACTGCGCTTTCCCTGGCCTACCAGGGCGACAAGGCCGCTTACGTCTCCGTTGTCCCGGCCAACCGTCTGGGCGAGTGCGCCCTGCGTTCGCTGAAGGCCTACGGCGTCGACACCACGCGCGTCGTGCGTCAGGGCGACCGTCTTGGCTCCTATGTGTTTGAGGTCGGCGCCTCGCAGCGCGGTAACGGTTGCGTCTACGACCGCAAGTACTCTGCCATCAACATGGCCAAGCGCGACGTCTTTAACTGGGACGAGATCCTCAAGGGCATCGATGTCTTCTATTTCTCCGGCGTGACCCCCGCCGTCTCCGATGAGATGGCTGCCGCCTGCAAGGATGCCCTCACCGTCTGCCGCGCCAAGGGCATCACCACCGTGTGCGACGTGAACTATCGCGGCAAGATGTGGTCGCCCGAGAAATCGCAGGCCACCATGAAGGAACTCCTGCCGCTCGTCGACATCTGCATCGCCAACGACGAGGATGCACCTGCCGGCCTCGGCATGACCTGCGTCTCCGGTTCCCTTGCCCACGGCATCGAGGAGCGCGACACCTACGTCGAGATGGCCCGCCAGATCTGCGCCGAGTACGGCTGCAAGAAGGTCGCCTCGGTCGTCCGCAACATCTCCTGCGTCGAGCGCTCCATCTGGATGGGCATGCTCTTTGACGCCGAGAGTGGCGAGCACTGGTTCTCCCCTGCTCACGACGTACACGTGCTCGAGGGCGTTGCCGCCGGCGACGCTTTCAACGCCGGCCTCGTCCATGCCCTCATCAACGACTTTGACCCGCAGGACGCCGTCAACTATGCGATTGCAGCCTCGATCCTCAAGCTCACCATCAAGGGCGATTCCAACTTGGTGACCGCAGGCGAGATCGCAGCCGTGGCATCCGCCGCCGACGGTGGCACCCGCGTCGCGCGCTAGTCCGTCTCCATTCCGCGGGCCGCAGCTTTCCAATCCCATACCCCTGCGGCCCGCTCCCCGATTCCTCCGGCCGGGCAAAACCACCAGTCCCATTCCGGTTTTGTCTGGCATTCCCTACATGACTGGTCGAGCAGCCGGTTTTGGAATTGCTTGAACCCCAAGCAGTGCCTCCGATAACCAATCCAAAATCGGCTCCTGACCAGCACATTTGGTAATCACGCGCCCATGCGCGCCACACATCGAAAGGAACATCATGTTCGATCAGTTCTACACCACGCTTGAGTCCCTGGGCATCGTGCCGGTCGTTGTGCTCGACAAGGTCGAGGACGCCGCCCCGCTCGCCCACGCTCTTATGGCAGCTGGCATGAAGTCCGCCGAGGTCACCTTCCGCACCGCTTGTGCTG
>URKT01000081.1 GCA_900548495.1 uncultured Collinsella sp.
CGAGATCTGCGCATGTCTCGTGGGCTCGGAGATGTGTATAAGAGACAGGAGGAAGTCCTACGCGAGGCAATCGCCAACGCCGTAATCCACCGAGAATACGGAGATCGGTTCTGTGGGCAATCGATCGCTGTTGACGTTTTTGATGACCGTATCGAGGTGACGAACCCCGGCGGCCTATACGGAGGAAAGACTCGCGAGAACCTGTTTGACGGCAACTCCCGATGTCGCAATGCGACGCTTGTGAAGCTCATGTCGATTGTCCCGCTGCCGGATGGTGCAGGTTCGCCGGCTGAGGGCAATGGCTCGGGCATCCCGATGATGATCGATGCCATGCGCGCGCATGGTCTGGCCGAGCCCCTGTTCTGCCCGGGGTTCGATCGGTTCAAGGTCGTACTTTACCGTTCAAAGATCGAGCCGGTCGATCATGGCGGGGGCTTAATTGTGACGGCACTCAAACACTACGGCGAGCTGGGGACGCGCGAGCTGGCAGAGCGCACAGGGCTCACAATTTCCCAGGTTAGGTCGCGCGTCAACGCGCTCATTGCTCAAGGCGAGCTTGAGCCCACGGCGCCGGCGACGAGCCGCAACCGCAAGTATCGACTGTTGGAGCGCGTGGAATAAATGCGTTAGCGGACGAGGCGACCCAATAATCGACCCTCGATTGGCGCCCACTAAGGTTAAGCGGTTGTTGCCCAGTTGACGGTGATGCTAAAGACTCGGCTTACGCCGGCATGGCCGCGAACCCGTCCATCAAGAACAGCCTAAGAACCAGCTTGATGACATATCCCGGTTTGACTTCAGCCGCGTCAAAGACGTGGCGCTCGGCGAGCTCGCTGCAGTATGCATAGATGTCGCGGATAAGGTCCGCGCCCGAGAGCGTAAACATGTAGCCTGCGTCCGAAAGCGCATTGGGCGCGGCAGGCAACTTGGCCATGTGACAGAACGTTTGCAGGTCGGGCGCCATAACGTTCTGGTAGTCGAGGTGGCCGTTGGCATCCTGCGCGGCAAGCTCCAATTGGCGCACAAAATCCAGCGCCGCCGCTAACACAAAGCTCGGCGTAGGCGCATTGACGTCCTGAGTGGTCGCCACAAGCCTGCCCGCCGCCTGCGTGACAAGCCAAGCGACCTCGCGCTGGCAACGCACGGCCTTGCGCGTAACCGGCTTGATGGACGAAGAAGAAACGCTTCCCTTAGGCGGATTCGAAACAGCCACAAGAACCTCCCATGAACGACCCGGTCCAACAAGCCCGGATGAAACACGTGCTACATCAGTATACAGGGAAGTGGGGCAGCGGGGTACAAACGCGCCAGCGGCAAACCGAGAGCATCAACGATGTGCCGATCGCGGAATGAGATCTCGTAATAATTGACTCTCGGCCATATTATTGAGTGGCATGACTCGCGTTCGTATGGTTGTAGGTGCTGGCGATGAACGACATTGACCTTGCTGTTCCGTTGATGGATGGACCAAGCTATGACCGCGCCTGCAGTCTCGTGCCTTCCGAATACGTTGAGGCATGGGAGTGGTTTCTGGGTGAGGAACAGCGCGGCGGCGTTTGGACCAGCCTTCCGCACCACACCAAGGAAGATAGCCCTCAGTATCAGTATCGTTTGAGAATTGGCTCGGACTTCTTTCCCGTAACGCGGGATTCAGGGATCTTCTGGCCGGGCCAGGATCGGGTGAAGCAAGATCCCAATAAGATCTTTGCGCTTTCGGTCCATAACTCTAAAAAGAGCTTCTACACCGATGTGCCTCCGCTCTATTTGGACGATGGTACGTGGGTCATTAAGTACTCGGTTCAAGCGCCGGGTACCGTTGGTTTTCGAGACCAGAATTACAACCGTAAAATGCTCAACTGCATGGAATGTGGCGTTCCAGTCGGAGTCATATTTGCAACCGAGGTGGGCTACAAGGTGCTCGGCCTTGCGTTTGTTGAGCGGTTCGAGCCCGAAAACGGATGGTTTGTTCTGCACGGTCCTGTTCATAAAGGCGGACCGGACCCTCGTTTTGCACCCGACATGAGTTATCTGAAGCACATGCCCGTCGATATTGAGTTTACCGGACAGGGTACGACCGACGACGAAAAGGTCCGCTATGCGTTAAGGCGCGAGCGATTGGGGCAGCAATGGTTCCGCAAACAGCTCGTTGCCGCCTATGATGGCCGTTGCGCGGTGTCGGACTGCGGCGTCAGCGAAGCTCTGGAGGCTGCACATATCGAGAATTACTCGGGACCCAAATCGCAGGTTGCCAGCAACGGCATTCTGCTTCGGCGCGATCTTCATTCCCTATTTGATGCTCACCTGATTTCGTTTGAGCCTGTTTGCGGCGAATATCGGCTGTGCGGATCGTACCTGCTGGATAAGACCGACTACGCTTCCTTTGCGGGTGCGACGCTAAGGCAGCCGAATGAGCGTCAGTGGCGACCCGATACGGTGTTTCTTGAGGCCCATCGCATTGAGTTCGATCGCTCGGAAAAGAAGCGTGAAAAGGCGGGGCTTCTGCCGTATTAGCGTATTTGGCTTTGGCATTCTTTGACGATCGTGTTGTTTGATCGGATCGCGTGGCGATGCAATCTCGCGCCCGCCCGCCGGTGCATGCTCTTCCTGATTTGTATAGCGAGAAGGGGCATGTATGAGCTGGCGAGGCGATATTGCGATGGGGAAGTACGGAAAACTGCCGTGTGCCCTTATCGACAACAATATGTTTCCGGGCGTAGAAGTTGATTGCGGGTCGTTTGTCGTCGCCTGCCCTTGCTGCGGCTCGCAAATACCGTGTCTCGACATTCGGTTCATCGATGCACGTGACAGGTTCAGCGACGAAGTGAGGAAACGTACGGGCGTTCATATGCCGGTGTATCCGGAGAAATGCCCTGTTTGTGGCCTCGATATCGTGTACGACGCCGGCGACGAGGGATAGGTGATGCGGAGGAGTTGGCTGTGAGTGTCTTTTGCCTCTACAAATAAATCCCCTCACCGAGTTGCTTGTGGAACTCGGCGTGATGGTCGCGTGCCCAGGTAAAGAGCGCCTGGTCAAAGTCGGTGCGCGTGGTCGGGACGCCAAAGACGCCGGCAACTTCGACGCGCACAAACTCCAGTGCCGGCAGCTTGTTGATAGCAGTGAGGGCAAACGGGGACGAGGGCTCCTCGAACAGATAGCGGCTGCCTTGCAGCGCGTCGCAACTGGTGCACGTGTTGCCGAGCGACGGGGCTTTGGAGGCTCGCGCGCCTACGGGCTTGTAGCCGCAGCGCTTATGAAGGTAGTCGCGGATCTCGCCCGGCACGCAGCCAAGAGCGGGCACGATGGCGAGTGCGTTGGCGTTGGCCGTGTCGATGGCAATGTGCCCGGCTTCGTTGGGCGCGTGCGCGATGGTGATGCTCTCGTCGTTATCGGTTCGATAGGGAATGCCGAAGGCCGCGACCGAGGTCTCTTTGTGACACTTCCAGCACTCGCGCTTGCCCAGTACTAGATATATATACGGCACTGAGGGGTCGGATCGGTCAACACCGGGCAGCCACTCGGCAAAGGGCTCGGGGTTGACGCCGCTGGGTACATACCAGATCTTCTTGGTCCGGTCCCATTTGGCGCCCAGCGCCTTGGCTTCTTCTTTGTGCGAAAAGGGGACATCGAGCTCGGTGCGCATGGCGGCTCCTTGGTGCTGCAGGTGCAAGTGGCTCAAGGATACCGCAGGGCGCAGACATCGCGGCGTTTTACTGAGAAGTTGCGGTGCGGACTGATTGGTTATACCGATGGATAGATCGGCAAGTAGATGGTCGGCTTTTGGCCAGTTGGGCGGTTGGAGCTGCCAGCGGATTTGGCGACATAAAACAAAACAGCCCAGAGGGCATAGCCTCTGAGCTGCGAACATTTGGTGGGCGTTAGAAGATTTGAACTTCTGACCTCTTCCGTGTCAGGGAAGCGCTCTCCCCCTGAGCTAAACGCCCGATCAAGGGTACGCAAGCGCGCAAGGGATAATATAACGGAGCCTGAACTCGGTGGCAAGAACATTTTTAAAAATCGCTTACATTGTGGAATTCGGGGGCTTCGTCATATCCATTTTAAAAGAGCCTGCTGCCGCGATTTGGCTGTCGCATAATGCAAGGCCATTGCGGTATCGAGCTATGGAAAGACACCTGCGGAATTGTCCTACCGATAAGCGGACAAGCCTCCAGCTGGTGACTTCGCCGTGGTAAGGTAAGCCGAATTGTTTCCAGGCTGTTTCGGGGGTGTGGAATGAGCAAAGAGTGTGTCGAGCAGGTCGAAGGCGCAGGGGCTTCGGTGCCGATGACCGATATATCGAACATTGATGTGCCCGAGGGCACCGACGAGTTCAGCCGTAGCACCCGCCGCGCCTGGCGCGAGCGCCTGAACAGCGCTTCGACGCGCAAGATGATCACGGGCGTCTTGGCTACGCTGGTGGGCGGTTCGTTTTGGGGCTTCTCGGGCACCAGCGCGAGCTTTCTGTTCGATACCTACCACGTCGATACCTTGTGGCTTATGAGCGTGCGTCAGATTCTCGCCGGTCTACTCTTTATGGCCGTGGTTGTTACGCGCGACCGCGAGCGCCTGATTAAGCTCTTGACCACACCCGCCGATCGCAAGCAGCTGCTGCTCTTCACCGCCTTTGGCCTGCTGTTCAACCAGTTTTGCTATCTTTCGGCCGTGCGCCTGACTAATGCCGGAACCGCGACGGTACTCCAGTGCCTGCAGCTCGTTATCATCATGGGCTACGCCTGCGTGACCGATCGCCGCATGCCGCGTACTCGCGAAGTTATCGGCATTGGCCTGGCTCTGGGTGGAACCTTTTTAATCGCCACCGGCGGCGACCCCACCAGCCTGAATATCTCGCCGCTTGGCCTGGCAGCAGGTCTTATGTGTGCGGTCAGCGCCGCGTGTATGGCGGTGATTCCCGCCAAGATCCTGCCCGAATACGGCAGCCCTATCGTCACGGGCTCGGCAATGCTCACGGCGGGCGTGGTCTCGTGTGTCTTCGTGCAGCCCTGGGCGCATATGCCGGCGCTCGACGCTGCCGGCATCGAGGCGCTCGCGGTGTTCGTGGTTATCGGCTCGTTTTTTGCTTACATGCTTTATATGCAGGGCGTTAAGGACATCGGCTCGGTGCGTGCGAGTCTCATCGGAACCGTGGAGCCCGTCTCGGCGACCATCACCAGCGCCGTTATGCTGGGCACGGTGTTTTTGCCGACCGACCTTATCGGCTTTGCCATGATCATCGTGATGATGTTCCTCACGGTGTAGCTGGCGCCGCTGCCAAGACGGAAAAGGTGTTGTGCCGCATTTTCGCCAATTGATGTCCGTGTCTGGAGTTTAGCTGTCGATGCTCAAAATGCCATAAACTAGTAACGTTATGGACTTTTTCATTGCGACTCAATTGCGAGGATTTCTTTATGGCTGGTAATCACTTTAAGGGCAGCGATAGCGGCCGTCCTGCAGTTCCGCCGCGTCCGAACGGGGCTGGTAAGGCCGGCACGCCGGGCGGCGCTGGACAGGGCGGTTCCGGTAAGCGCGTGTCCCCGGGCGAGACAGCGATGTTTACCGCTCTGTACGAGCAGTCTCAAAAGGCAAAAAAGACCGGCCGTGCAAGAGGGAATGTCTTTGCGGGCGGTGCAACCTCCACGTCGCAGCCGAGCGGGGCTCCTTCGGTACCCGCGAACAACGCAGGTGCTGCCAACGCCGCGAATGCCGCCGGCAACGTTAATGCCGACAAGGCCGCCAACAATACTCCCTCTGCCGGTGGCGCGGGGCTTACGGGTAACCTTGGCACGATTTACACCGGCGCCTCCGAGACTGGCACGTTCGCCCGCCTGGATGATGGCGGTGCCGAGTTTGCGGGCTCGGGTTCCAAGGAAGATTATTACGATTTTGGCTTGAACTACGGTGGCGACGCTTCGCCGAGTTCGACCTCTGACGGTCTGGTCCGTCATCGCCATCGCAAGGGCGAGCGCAAAAAGCGTCACACCGGCGCCATTATTGCCGTTGTAGTCGCGGTGCTTCTCGTTGCGCTTGGCGCAAGCGGCTTTATGCTGCTTAACTCGGCAAAGACCGTAAAGAGCGAAGCGAAGGAGGCTGTCGAGATCGTCGGTGGCCTTAAGGACAAGGTCACGTCGGGCGATTTTTCGACGCTGCCTGACGACGCGAAGAAGATCGATGAGCTCTGCGACAGCATGAAGGCGGAGACCTCGAGCCCGCTGTGGACGGCGGCATCGTTTATCCCGGTGTATGGCAGTGACATCAACGCAGCCCGCACCATGATCGACGCCCTGTCCGATGTCTCGAGCAACGCGCTGGTTCCCATGGCCGACAACCTTTCGCAGGCCACGCCCGGCAAGCTGTTCCAGGACGGCATGATTAACGTGTCCGCGCTGCAGGCGGTCGCCGATTCGCTTTCCAGCAGCTCGAAGGTGTTCAAGAGCGCCAACGAGAAGGTCCAGGGCATTGGCGATACTCATATTTCCCAGGTGACCGAGCTGGTCGATAAGGCCAAGGACGGCTTTGCCACCCTCAACGGTGCGGTTGACGCGGCGGAGAAGGTCGCCCCCGTCCTTCCCCAGATGCTCGGCGCCAACGGCCAGACGCGTCATTACCTTGTGCTCGCGATGAGCAATGTCGAGATCCGCGCCTGCGGCGGTTTCCCCGGTTCTCGCGGCGTGATGTCGGTGACTGACGGTAAGCTCGAACTGGGCGATTTTGTCAAAGTCGACATGATGAAAGAGCCTTTGAGCCCGCTTCCCATCACCGATGAAGAGGCAAACTTGTTCACGACCGGATGGGGCCTGACCGGATTCAACACGCTCGGATACACGATGGGCGACGTTACGATGACGCCCGATTATCCGCGTGCGGCTCAGCTTGCCAGCGATATGCAGAAGGCCATTGTCGGAGATGACATCGACGGCGTATTTGCAGTCGATCCGGTATTTTTGCAGTATATGCTCGGCGTTGTAGGCGGCACACAGCTTCCTGACGGCACCGTCGTTGATGGAAGTAACGCCGCAAAGGTGCTGCTGCACGATATTTATTGGAATTACCCGGTAGAGGAACAGGACGCCATTTTTGCGGCGGTTGCCGGATCAGCTTTTAACAAGATCGTGGACGAACTGGGCTCCAGCGATATTACTAAGATTGCTGCCGCCATCGAAAAGGGTGCTTCCGAGGGTCGCATCCTCATGTATTCGAGAAATGATGACGAGGAAAAGGCCGCGAAGGCTCTTGGAATATCGGGCGCTCTCCAAACCGACACGTCGGAGGCTCCGATCTTGGGCGTCTATGTGAACAACTACAGCTATTCAAAGATGGATTGGTTCCTCGATAAGCGAGTCACCATCGATTCTTCGGTTGAAAATGCCGATGGCTCGATGACGTATCGAGTGACCACCTCGCTCAAGAACACGATGACCCCTCAGGAGAAGGCCGAGATGCCTGGTTATTTCCAGGGCCATAACGGCATTAGCCAGGATATTGATGATGAGGTGCTGAGGCTTTATCTCTATGCTCCTGCGGGAGGCAGCATTTCGGATATTAAGACTTCGGGCTCCGGTTCTATCGAGATGAACGAAGCGACGCACGATGGCTTGAAGGTTGCATGGGGCGGTGTCCACATGCTTCTTGGACAAGACATAAAGGTCGAGTACACGGTCACGACTTCGAAGGACTCTGGGCACAAAGAGCTTAAGGTTCGTACCACGCCAACCGCTCAAACGTTCGAACAGGATAAGTAAGATATGAAGTACTTTGGCACCGACGGCTTTCGCGGTGAGGCCAACGTTGGGCTGACGGTAGAGCACGCTTATAAGATTGGCCGTTTTGTGGGCTGGTATTACGGCGCCAACCGCGAGCGCAAGGCGCGCGTGATCGTGGGCAAGGACACGCGTCGCTCGAGTTATATGTTCGAGGCGGCGCTGGTGAGCGGCCTGGTCGCGAGCGGTGCGGACGCCTATATGCTGCATGTGATCCCGACGCCGGGCGTGGCGCATCAGACCGTGGAGGGCTGCTTCGATTGCGGCATCATGATCAGCGCGAGCCACAACCCGTTTTGCGATAACGGCATTAAGCTCGTCAACAGCGACGGTTTTAAGATGGACGAGGATGTACTGGAGCTCATCGAGGACTACATCGATGGCAAGAGCGAAGTTCCGCTGGCCACGGGCAACCACATCGGTGCCACGGTGGACTACATGCAGGGCCGCAACCGCTACATTGCTTCGCTCATTGCAAGTGCGAACTTTTCGCTGCAGGGCGTCAAGATCGGTATCGACTGCGCCAACGGCTCGGCTTCCTCGGTGGCCAAGCCGGTGTTTGACGCGCTCGGTGCCGACGTGCGCGTGATCAATGCCGCGCCCGATGGTTTTAACATCAACGTCGATTGCGGCTCCACGCATATGGAGCGCCTACAGCGCCATGTGGTGGAGCAGGGCCTGGACGTGGGTTTTGCCTACGATGGCGATGCCGACCGCTGCCTGGCCGTGGATGAGCGCGGTCGCGTGGTAGACGGCGACCAGATCCTGTACGTGTGCGGCGTGTATCTGAACAAACACGGTCGCCTTTCGGGCGGTACCGTGGTGCCGACGATTGCCAGCAACTTTGGCCTGATCAAGTCGTTGGAGCTTGCCGGTCTGAGCGCCGTGACCAGCGGCGTGGGCGACCGTCACGTGTATGCCAAGATGCGCGAGGGCGGCTACAGCCTGGGCGGCGAGCAGACGGGCCATACGATCTTTGGCGATATCGAGCGCACGGGCGACGGCATTATGACCTCGCTGCGCGTGATGGAAGTGATTCGTGCCGAGCGTGAGACGCTCTCGCAGCTCACGGCTCCGTGCAAGCTGCTGCCGCAGGCGCAGGTGGCCGTGCACGTGGCGGACAAGGACGCCGCGCTCGAGAACATGGGCGTGCAGAACGCCATCGCCGAGGCCGAGGCGTCGCTGGCGGGCGAGGGCCGCGTGCTCGTACGCAAGAGCGGAACCGAGTCGGTTATCCGCGTGCTGGCCGAGGCGCCCGACCAAGCATCCGCCGATGCCGCCATGAAGCGCATCGCCAACGCGCTCGAGGCTCTTTAGTTACGCGGTTTTACCAAACCGCGTAACTGCTCGACGCTGCAAACGGCCCCAAGCGGCAATCTGACGTTCAATTTCAAGGGCGCGACCAGAAGGTCAGCGCCCTTTCATTGGTCAAGACTTTAGTCTGCTGGCCGCGCAGCGGCCAGCTTTAAACCACCCGCT
>URKT01000082.1 GCA_900548495.1 uncultured Collinsella sp.
CCTATGTTTCCAAATGAATACGGTGTGAGCGGCTACGACGGATTTTCCCCGCAAGCACTCTAGTATGCTAAAGTACCCAGAAGACCGGCGGAGCTATGCCGGTCTTCTGCTCTATATGAAACACAGCATGAGGAGGCTCACCAGATGACGGCCACACCGTGGGGATTCCGGGACATATTGCCCGAGGAGGCTCAGGCGCGCGAGGAGATCGCGCTGACGGTGAAGGGCTGCTTTAGGGAGCATCATTACCTGCCGGTCGAGACGCCGCTACTCGAGGACAAGGGTTCGCTCGAGGAAGGCGGCCGCATTGCGGATACGCCGTTTAAGCTCTTTGATGACGACGGCCGCCTGCTGGTGGTCCGTCCCGACAACACGCTGCCGATCGTTCGCCTGGTTTCGACTCGCATGCGCGCGGCCGACCTGCCCCTGCGCCTTCGCTACGAGGCGCCGGTGGTTCGCGAGTGCCAGCGCAATGCCGGCGGCTCGCGCCAGTTTACACAGCTGGGCTTTGAGCTTATCGGTGCGGGCGATACCGCGGGCGATGTCGAGATTGTCTCGCTCGTGGCCGAGGCGGTGCGCAAGCTGGCGCTGCCCGATGCACGCATTATCGCAGGTAGCGTGCGTCCGTTTAAGGAGCTGCTCGCGGCATGCGAGGATCGCGAGCTGGCCGCCGAGGCCCTGTGCTGCGTGCACGCCAATGACTTCGTGGGCCTCGATTCTCGCGTGGCGGCAAGCGCCGAGTCCGATGTCGTCAAGGCCGCCATTAGCGAGCTGCCGCGTCTACACGGTGGCTCCGAAGTGCTCGACCGCGTTGATGCGTTGCTGGTTGCCGCCGGTATCGTCGCGCCGCTCACGCGCGAGCTGCGTGCCCTGGTCGAGGGCCTGGCTCCCGAGGACGCCCAGGTACTGTCCTTCGACTTCTCCATCATGAACTCGTTTGATTACTACACGGGCCTGGTCTTTAAGGCCTATGCCGGCGGCTTGCCCAATCCGGTCGGTTCGGGCGGACGCTATGACTCCATCTTTACCGGCGCATTTGGCGACGGTATCGAGGTGCCGGCGGCGGGCTTCGCCTTTTCGCTCGAGCGCCTGGAGGCCGCGCGCACCTCGGCCGAGGATGCCGCTTCCGACGGCGATCACGCCGCGGGCCGTGGCGCTGAGGGCCCGCTGCGCATCGCCGTGCCCAAGGGCTCGCTTAAGGCTGACACGCTCGACGTGCTCGAGGCCGCGGGCCTGGACGTCTCTGAGCTGCGCGACCCCGGCCGTCACCTGATCGTGCGCGGTCACGACACACGTGCCGGCGAGGGCACGGTCGGAGATATCGAGTTTGTCATCGTGCGTCCCAGCGACGCACCCGCCTTTGTGGGCTGCGGCGGTGCCGATTGCGGTATCTGCGGTTGGGACTCGCTCATCGAGGCCGACCTCAACCTGCTGCAGCTGGTCGACCTGGGCTACGGCCTGTGCACGTTTATCGAGGCGGAGCCTGCATGGCGCGCCGGCCAGGCCGAGCGCAACTACGCCCGCCGCGGGTCGCTTCGTGTGGCCACCAAGTACCCGCGCATCGCGAGCGCCTGGTATGCCGAGCGCGGCGTGAATGCCGATATCGTTTCGCTGCACGGCAATATCGAGCTGGGACCCATCGTCGGCATGACCGACCGCATCGTGGACATTACCGCCACGGGCGCCCCCCTGCGCGACAACGACCTGGTCATCACCGGCCGCATCATGGACTGCACGGCCCGCTTCTTCGTCAACCCAGGTGCCGCGCGCCTGGATCCGCGCGTACGCAACTTGGCCGATCGCTTGGCCGCGGCTGTTAAGGACAAGCATTTTGAGCCCGTCGCGGGCTCGGCACAATAGCGCGAGCGCGCACGGGCGCCCCCCCATATCCGGGCTGCGGGTCGACTGGCGCCGCCGCCCGGCCTCTCGTTTTTCAAACGCAACCTCGACCGATAGGGGATACCGATATGAAGACCATCAAGCTTGCTCCCGGTGAGCGCCTCGTTACCAACCAGCTCAACCGCAAGGGTGTGCTGCCGCAAAACATCGTCGACGCCGCCCGCGATATCGTGGCCAACGTGCGTGCCAACGGCGATGCCGCGGTGCGCGATTACTGTCAGCGTTTTGACGGTGTCGAGCTGCAGAGCTTCCGCTTGCCGCAAGAGCAGATCGATGCCGCGCTCGAAGGTCTTGATCCGGCCTTTGTCGCCGCGCTCGAGAAGGCCGCGCGCCAGATTCGCGAGTTCCACCAGCGCGAGGTCGAGCAGAGCTGGTTTACCACGCGTGCGGACGGCACGATGCTCGGCGTTAAGGTGACCCCGCTCGCGGCGGCCGGCATCTATGTACCGGGCGGCCGCGCGCAATATCCCTCCACCGTGCTCATGAACGCCATTCCCGCCAAGGTTGCCGGCGTCAAGCGCGTGGTCATGGTGACCCCGCCGCAGAAAGATGGCCTGATCAGTCCGTATACGCTCGCCGCGGCAAAGCTCGGCGGCGTGGACGAAATCTATATGGTGGGCGGCGCTCAGGCCGTGGCCGCGCTGGCGTACGGCACCGAGACCATTCCGCGCGTCGACAAGATCACCGGCCCGGGCAACGCCTTTGTCGCTGCGGCCAAGCAGATTGTCTCGGGCGACGTGGGTATCGACATGGTCGCTGGCCCCTCCGAAGTTTGCGTGCTGGCCGATGCCACGGCCAAGCCCATGGTGGTCGCGGCCGACCTGATGGCCCAGGCCGAGCACGATCCGCTGGCAGCCTGCTATCTGGTGACTTGCGACGAGCAGTTTGCGCGCGAGGTCGAGGCCGGCATCGACATCCTGGTGGCGCAGTCGCCGCGTGCCGAGATCACGCGCGCCTCGCTCGACAACGAAGGCACCATCGTGGTGGCCGCCGACATGGCTGCCGCCGTCGAGGCCGTGAACACCGTGGCGCCTGAGCACCTTGAGCTGCACTGCAAGGATGCGATGGGCCTGCTCGGCGGCATTCGCAACGCCGGCGCCATCTTTGTGGGCGCTTGGAGCTCCGAGCCGCTTGGCGATTATGTTGCCGGCCCCAACCACACGCTGCCGACCGGCGGCACGGCCATGTTCTCCAACCCGCTTTCGGTCGAGGAGTTCGTTAAGCGCTCGAGTGTCATTTGCTATACGCCCGAAGGCCTGCTCTCCGATGCTCCCGCTACGCAGCGCCTGGCCGAGGCCGAGGGCCTGTGGGCGCACGCGCTTTCCGCCGCTCTGCGTCGCCGTGTGCTGGAGCAGGGCGAGGATGCCGTGAGTGCCGAGTCTCTGGCCGCGACCGACCTGACCAAGGTCGCCTGGCCGGGCGATACGACCGTGACGGTTGCCGAGGGCGTGGACCTGGCGGCTGCAGGCGCGGATGGCGCTGGCGCGACCGGCGAGGAGGCCTAACATGGCCGAACTCACGCCGCGCATGAAGGAGCTCGTCCAGCCCTACTTGGCCGGTATCGAGCCCTACGATCCCAACTTTACGCCCACGCGCATCAACCTTTCGGCCAACGAGAACACCTATCCCGTGCCGGCCGGCGTGCGCGAAGCGGTCGACGCCGCTCTGGCTGCTACACCGCTCAACCGCTATCCCGATCCCATGTCCAACGATCTGCGCGACGAGCTTGCCGCTTGGCATGGTGTGGCGCGCGAGAATGTCTGCGTGGGAAACGGTGGCGACGAGCTGCTCTATAACTACCTGCTGGCGTTTGGCGGCGCGGGACGGACCCTGCTCAACTGCCCGCCGTGCTTTAGCGAGTATGCCTTCTTTGCGTCTCTGTGCCAGACCGAGGTGCGCGACGTGTGGCGCGACCCGGCGACCTTTGAGCTCGATCAGACAGCCGTGCTTGCGGCGGCGCCCGAGTGCAACCTGGCAATCGTGACCTCGCCCAATAACCCCACGGGCGATGTGACGCCGCTCGACTTTGTCGCGGCCCTGTGCGATGCGTGCCCCGGCATGGTCATGGTCGACGAGGCCTACGTTGAGTTTGCCGACGATTCGTTTGGCGCGGCTACTACGGCGCAGGGGCTTATCGCCGAGCATCCCAACCTGGCGATTCTGCATACGCTGTCCAAGGCGTTCGGCGCCGCCGGCACGCGCCTGGGCTATGTGATCGCGGCGCCCGAGGTCATCGATGTGTTTGCGGCGATTCGCCAGATCTACTCGGTTAACGTGCTGAGCCAGGCCGCCGCGCTTGCCTGCGTGCGTGCCCGCGATGCGTACGCGCCCGTGGTAGCACAGGTTGCATCCGAGCGCGAGCGCGAACTGTGTGCCCTGCACGCAATGGCTGCCGAGGGTCTGCCCGTGGAGGCGTGGCCGAGCGCGGCGAACTTTGTGCTCGTGCGCACACCGCATGCCACGCGCGTTCGTGAGCGTCTGCGCGATGAGTATTCGATTTTGGTGCGCGACTTTAGCTACGCGCCGGGGCTCGCGGACTGCCTACGCATTACCGTGGGTACCCCGCAGGAAAACGACGAGGTGCTGGCTGCGTTTGCCGCGCTGGTGAAGGAGGAGATGTAGATGGGCCGTTATGCCGAGGTGACCCGCAAGACGGGCGAGACCGACATTGTCGTAAAGCTCGACCTGGACGGATCTGGCGTGTGCGACATCTCGACCGGCGTGCCGTTTTTCGACCACATGCTCAACGCTTTTGGCCGCCATGGTCTGTTCGATCTGACGGTGCATGCGACGGGCGACGTTGAGGTCGACGCGCACCACACCGTCGAGGATACGGGCATTGTGCTGGGCGAGGCGTTTTGCCAGGCGCTGGGTGACAAGGCGGGCATTACGCGCTTTGCCGACGCGGCGATCGCCATGGACGAGACACTTGTGATGGCTGCCGTTGATATTTCGGGCCGTGGGCAGGCCTACTGCGAGCTGCCCGTGCCGACCGAGCGTGTGGGCAGCTTCGATACCGAGCTGGCCGTCGAGTTCTTCTATGCCTTTGCGCGCGATGCCAAACTCACGTTGCACGTGCGCGAGCTGGCAGGCGGCAACTCGCATCACATTATCGAGGCCGCCTTTAAGGCCGTGGGCCGCACGATGCGCCGCGCCTGCGAGCTCGATCCCCGCGTGCAAGGCATCCCCAGCACCAAGGGTTCACTGTAACCGCAACAAAGGCAAAAACCACTACGAAGGTGCCTGTCCCCTTTGTGGTGGTTTTGGACGATGAGATAAGGGAGGGGTCGCGTGGGCGAACCGAAGATCGTGGTGGTCGACTACCACAAGGGCAACTTGTCGAGCGTTGCGCGCGGGCTTGCGCGCGCCGGTGCCGCCGCCTGCACGTCGGACGATCCGGAGCAGATCCGCCGCGCCGACGGCCTGGTCATCCCGGGCGTGGGCGCGTTCTATGACGCGATCGCCTTTATGCGCCAGAGCGGCGAGGCGGACGCGGTGCTCGATGCCGTCGCCACCGGGACTCCGCTGCTCGGCATCTGCCTGGGTCTTCAACTGTTTTTTGAGCGCGGCAACGAGGGCGTGCCTGCGGACGAGGGCGCGGTCGCCGACGGCAACGCCTCCGAGCAGGCTGGCGGTCCCTGGGTCGATGGCCTGGGTATTATGCGCGGCTCGTGCACACGCTTGGAGTCGAGCCGCCTGAAGGTGCCGCACGTGGGCTGGGACCAGGTGCACATGACGTCCGCCGGCGCGGCCGATCCGCTGCTTGCTGGTTTTGCCGAGGGTGCCAACATGTACTTCACCCACAGTTATGCGGTGGCCGACGACGTCGATGCCGCCGATGTGCTGGCGCGCACGCACTATACGCGGAGCTTCCCGTGCATCGTGCGCCATGGCAACGTGTGGGGCTGCCAGTTCCATCCCGAGAAATCCTCCGCGCTGGGTCAGCGCATCCTTAAGAACTTCGTCAACATCGTCGAGGAGGCTGGCCGATGATCCTGTTTCCCGCAATCGATCTGATCGGCGGCAAAGTCGTGCGCCTGGAGCGTGGCGACCGCAGCCGCTGCAAGGTATATTCCGACGACCCCGTGGCCGTTGCTCGCTCGTTTGCCGAGCAGGGCGCAAGCTGGGTGCACGTCGTCGACCTGTCCGCTGCCTTTGGCGAGGATGAGGACACATGCGCTGCCAACTCGGCGGCGATCAAGGCCATCTGCGGCGTCGACGGTCTGTCTGTGGACGTGGGCGGCGGCGTCCGCTCGCTCGCGCGCATCGACGAGTTGGCCGGCTACGGTGCGCGCCGCATTGCGCTGGGCACCGTGCTGGTGACCGAGCCGGGTTTTGCCGAGGTGGCAGCCAAAGGTTTTGGCGAGCTGTTGGTGGCCGACATTGCCGCATACGACGGCCAGGTCAAGGTGAACGGCTGGCGTGATGGCGCGGGCGTGGCACTCGACGATGCCGTGGCACAGCTCACCGAGCTGGGTTTTAAGCACCTGGTCTACACCGACATCGCGCGTGACGGCATGCAGACGGGCATCGATGTGGCGGCGTATCGCCATGTGGCCGAGGTCGCGGGCTTTCCCGTCGTGGCATCGGGTGGCATCTCGACGCTCGACGACATCCGTGCGCTGGCCGCAGTGGGTGAGGGCGCGATTGAAGGTGCTATTACCGGTCGCGCGCTCTACGAGGGCAACTTTACGCTGGTACAGGCGCTGGCCGCCGCCCGAGGGGAGGAGTAGTCCATGCTTACCAAACGTGTGATTCCCTGCCTGGACGTCAAGGACGGCCGTGTGGTCAAGGGCGTCAACTTTGTGAGCTTACGCGATGCGGGTGATCCGGTGGAGCTGGCGCGTGCCTATGACCGCGAGGGTGCGGACGAGGTCGTCTTCCTGGACATTACCGCCACGAGCGACAACCGTGCGACGACTATCGAGATGGCGGCGCATGCGGCCGAGGAGCTCGCTATTCCCTATACCGTGGGTGGCGGTTTCCGCGACTTGGCGGGCATGCGGACCATGGTTGCCGCCGGTGCCGATAAGGTGTCGCTCAACTCTGCCGCCGTGCGTGACCCGTCGCTGATCAGCCAGGCTGCCGCGGCGTTTGGCAGCCAGGCCGTGGTCGTGGCGATCGATGCCAAGCGCGTTGGTTTGCCCGGCGCATCCGGTGCCGACAAGTGGGAGGTCTTTACCGCGGGAGGCCGCAACGCCACGGGCATCGACGCGGTGGCGTGGGCCGAGGAGGCGGCTCGCCGCGGCGCCGGCGAGATCCTGCTGACCAGCATGGACCGCGACGGCACCAAGGCTGGCTTTGACCTGGCGCTCACCCGCGCCGTGGCGCGCGCGGTGCCGATTCCGGTGATTGCGAGCGGCGGCGTGGGCACGCTCGAACATTTTGCCGAGGGCGTGATCGAGGGCGAGGCTGATGCCGTGCTGGCGGCCAGCGTCTTTCACTTTGGGACGTTCAGCATTCGCCAGGTGAAGGAGTATATGGCCTCTCAAGGTATTCCCGTGAGATTGGATTTTTAAATGGAGCAAGTGACAACTGCGTCCGAGCTCAAATACGACGCCCGCGGGCTGATTCCTTGTGTGGTTCAGCAGTACGACACCGGCGAGGTGCTTATGGTTGCTTGGATGAACGAGGAGTCGGTGGGGCTTACGCTCAAGACCGGTACCACGTGGTTTTGGAGCCGCAGCCGCCAGGAGCTCTGGAACAAGGGCGCGACGAGCGGCAACATGCAGGCGGTCAAGGAGCTTTGGGCCGACTGCGATAGCGATACGCTGCTGGTCAAGGTCGACTCGCCGGGCCCGGCCTGCCATACCGGCAACCGTACCTGCTTCTTTAAGAAACTCGCGTAGGGCGGGCGCTCGATTAGACGCTCGGCCACCAGAAAGGATTGAACCATGGGTGTGCGCACCGCAAACGTTCAGGATGGAAATATCGGTGAGACGCTGACAGGTCTGGCCGAGGTGATTCACGGTCGTCGTGATGCATCGCCGCAGGAGAGCTATACCGCGCGTCTGCTGACCGACGTCGAGGACGAGCTGCTCAAGAAGCTTGCCGAGGAGGCAAGCGAGGTGATCATGGCCTGCAAGGATAACGATCACGATCACATCCGCTACGAGGCCGGCGACCTGGTCTACCACTTGCTCGTGACGCTTGAGCGCTACGGCATCACCCTCGACGAGTTGGCCGGCGAACTCAACGCCCGCCGCCACTAGTCATTGGGGACGTTCTTAAACGACTAGTCGTTTGGGACAGTCTTTGTTGGTGTAACGGGGTCATGGAAGTTGCGGTGAAATAGGGACTGTTTAAGCGCTTCATCAGGCAAAACAATCCCTATTCCACCGCAACTTATGAAGGGATGGCTAGGCGAGGGGTGTGGGTTCCCATTCGCCGTTGGGGTGGGGGATGTCGAAGGTTCGGTAGCCGCAGTCGTAAGCGTGGGCCTGGGCCTCGCGGATGTTCCAGCAGATGTCGCAGGCGCGGTGTGCGTCCGAGCCAAAGGTGATGGGTACCTCGGCGTGGGCGAAGCAACGCAATAGCCCGGTCGCGGGATAGTAATCGTCGAGCCCCTTGCGCGGCGCGGCGGTCGAGACCTCAACGCGGCGGCCCGTGTCGTGAGCGCACTCGGCCATCTGCCCCCAGAACGGCGTCGGGTCAAAGTCGGGCGCAAAGCCTTCCTTCGAAAAGCGCATGACCAGGTCGGGATGGGCCATTACGTCAAAGTTGAGTGAGCTTTCGCAAGCGCGGCACCAGTCGTCGACGTAGCGCTCCCACACGCAGTGTACCCCCAGGTTTTCCCAAACATGCAGGTTGGTGTCATCATCGATCCAGCCGCAGCGCGAATCGGGTGTATCGGGGCGAGCGACGTCTTCCGTTCCCGCCGCACCCGCGGCACCGGCCATGATATCGCCCGGATAGCCAATCCAGTGCACACTGCCCAAGCGCACTATGGCACTCGCGGACCAGCGCTCAACCAGAGGCTCGCAACCTTCGTACCAGTCGCATTCAAAGCCATAGATAAAGCTGAGCTCCGGCGCGATCTGCGCGGCGAACTTGCGGGCGTCCTCAAAGGCCAGACGATGTGCCGGCAGGTCGCCCTCGACAACCTGCACTTCGCAGTTGGCGTCCATGCTGGCGGGCAGGGTGAGATGGTCGGTCGAGACCATGAGGCGGCAACCGGCCGCAGCAGCGGCGCGAACGTTGTCCTCAAACGAGGCATGTCCGTCCGAAAACGAGGTGTGGGTGTGGCAATCGACCAGCGGGCATGCGGGCATGGCGACTCCTTTGCATTTGGCGAATCCGCTCCATTGTAATG
>URKT01000083.1 GCA_900548495.1 uncultured Collinsella sp.
TCGCACGGAGAGCACATTAAGTGCTCTCCGGCTCGTGCGGAACTCGCGATCGACCAAATACCAAAGCCCTCGGAACTAAGGATACATGGTAGAGGCGCGCGTGCTGCAAAATTCATTAGCTGGTGACGCAGCGTAGGCTCATATCGAAGCATCTTCACCACCGTTTATATAAAAAAGAAGTACCGGTTGGGGCCGGTACTTCTTTTGGTGCATTGATATGTGGCTGTGGCTTTTCTCGTTAGCTTACAGGCCGCAGGCTGCTTTGAGTTCTTCGACTCGATCGGTTTTCTCCCAGGTGAAGTCGGCGTCTTCGCGGCCGAAGTGACCGTAGGCTGCCGTCTTTTCGTAGATGGGGCGACGCAGGTCCAGGTCGCGGATGATTGCGCCCGGGCGCAGGTCGAAGGTCTTCTCTACGGCCTCAACGATCTTGTCCTCGGCAACATGTGCGGTACCGAAGGTGTCGACCATGATTGAGAGGGGCTTGGAAACGCCGATGGCGTAGGCAAGCTCGACTTCGCAGCGGTCGGCCAGACCGGCGGCGACTACGTTCTTGGCGACCCAGCGCGCGGCATACGCGGCGGAGCGGTCGACCTTGGTGCAGTCCTTGCCGGAGAAGCCCCCGCCGCCGTGGCGTCCCATGCCTCCGTAGGTGTCGACGATGATCTTGCGGCCGGTGAGGCCCGTGTCGCCCATGGGGCCGCCCACGACAAAGCGACCGGTGGGGTTCACGTAGATGTCCGCGTTGTCCCATGGCATGTTCTCGGCGGCCATGACCGGGGTGATGACGTGCTCGATGAGGTCGGCTTTGATCTTGCCCATGTCCTCGATCTCGGCGGCGTGCTGCGTGGAGATGACGATGGTCGTGACCTCGACGGGCTTGCCTTCCTCGTAGCGCACGGTGACCTGGGTCTTGCCGTCGGGACGCAGATAGGCGAGGGTGCCGTCGTGGCGCACGGCGGCCAGGCGCTCGGCCAGGCGGCTTGCCAGGTAGTGTGGCATGGGCATGAGGGTCTTGGTCTCGTTGGAGGCATAACCGAACATCATGCCCTGGTCGCCGGCGCCGATCAGGTCGATCGGGTCGGTGGTGGCGCCGGTCTGGGTCTCGAAGGACTCGTCGACGCCCTGGGCGATATCGGGCGACTGCTCGTGGATGAGGCTCATAACGCCGCAGGTGTCGCAGTCAAAACCGAACTTGGCACGGTTGTAGCCAATGCGGCGGATAACGCCGCGGGCAATCTCCTGTACGTCGACGTAGGCCTGGGTGCGGATCTCGCCGGCGACGATGACGGTGCCAGTGGTCACGAGGGTTTCGCAAGCGCAGCGGACGTTCTCCACGTTGGCAGGCACGCCGTTGGGGGCGATGTAGCCCTGCTCCTGGAGCTCTATTTCTTTGGCGAGGATTGCGTCGAGGACGGCGTCGCTGATCTGGTCAGCGATCTTATCTGGGTGACCTTCGGTCACCGACTCCGACGTAAATACAAAGGACCCGTGTTGGGGCGGGATGGAACGAAGTTCTTCTGACATGATTGTCCTTTCAAAAACGTGTCCTGGCGACCGTTACCATTCCGCCGGGCTCTCTATGTAAGGGCACATCATAGCGCGTAAATCAAACATTCACACCCTTTCCGCACCTACTCATTGGGGACAGACTTAAATGATCAGCCTTACCTAAGTGCCGACAGGTTGCCCAAAGAATGGTCATTTAAGTCTGTCCCCAATGAGTAGGTCGGTGCCCTTTGTGCGGAGGTTGCTCTGATGCTTTATACTGATGCAGTTAGACATCCATCCTGCAATCGAGGAGATTTCCATGGCATCAGACGTTCGCGTCCGCTTTGCACCCTCACCGACGGGCAAGCTGCACATCGGCGGCGCCCGCACCGCTATCTATAACTGGGCTTTCGCCCGCGCAAACGGCGGCACGTTCATCCTGCGCATCGACGACACCGATCCCACCCGCTCCACCGACGAGAACACGCAGATCATCCTGCGCGCCATGCGTTGGCTAGGCCTGGACTGGGACGAGGGTCCCGAGGTGGGCGGCGATTTTGGCCCCTACGCCCAGACCGAGCGCCTGGACCTGTACAAGCAGGCCGCCCAGAAGCTTTGGGACGAGGGCAAGGCCTATCCCTGCTTCTGCACCAAGGAGCAGCTCGACGCCGACCGCAAGGCCGCGCAGGAGCGCAAGGACCCCTTCCAGGGCTATCAGCGCCGTTGCCGCGATCTTGATCCCGAGGAGGCCCGCCGTCGCATCGAGGCCGGCGAGTCCTACGTCCTGCGTATTAAGGTGCCCGAGGACCGCGGCGACGTCGTCATCCACGACGCCGTCCACGGCGAGGTGACCTTCGACGCCAAGGAGCTCGACGACTTTGTCATCTTCCGCTCCGATGGCACGCCCACGTATAACTTCGCGACCGTCGTCGACGACGCCATGATGAAGATCACGCATGTCATCCGCGGTGACGACCACCTGTCCAACACCCCGCGTCAGGTCATGGTCTACGAGGCCCTCGGCGCTCCCGTGCCCACGTTCGCTCACATCTCCATGATCCTGGGCGCCGACGGCAAGAAGCTCTCCAAGCGCCACGGCGCCACCTCGGTGGAGGAGTACCGCGACGCCGGTTACCTGTCCGACGCCTTCGTCAACTACCTGGCGCTGCTCGGCTGGTCGCTCGACGGCGAGACCACGATCATCCCGCGCGATGTCCTGGCCAACAAGTTCTCACTCGACCGCATCTCCAAGAACCCGGCGACCTTCGATCCCAAGAAGCTCGATTGGGTCAATGCCGAGTACATCAACGGCATGTCCGATGCTCAGTTTGCCGACGAGATCATGGTCCCCGAGCTGCACGAGGCGGGTCTCATCGAGGGCAATGTCGAGTACGGCGAGGATTGGATCGACGCGCTTGCCGCCATCGTCAAGCCGCGCACCAAGATGCCGGCCGACGCCGTGACCGTCGCCGCTCCCATCTTCGCTACGGCCGAGACGCTCGAGTATGACGAGAAGTCCGTCAACAAGGGCCTGGCCAAGGAGGGCATGGGTGCCATTCTGGATGCCGCCAAGGCCGCGCTCGAGGGCGTGAACGAGTGGACGGCTGCCAACATCGACGCCGCGCTTGAGCCGCTGCCCGAGCAGATGGACCTTAAGAAGCGCGTGGTGTTCCAGGCCGTGCGCGTCGCCGTCTGCGGCAACATGGTGAGCCCCCCGCTGGGCGAGACCATGGCGCTCGTCGGCCGCGACGACTGCCTGGCGCGTATCGACCGCGCCCGCACGATGGCGCTGTAGCAGCCGCGTAAACGCATGTATCCGAGCCCCGTTCACCCGAGCGGGGCTCTTGTTTCTGAAGACGCATGGGATGGGAGGTATAGGGGCCATGGCCGAGCAACTGTCGCTGTTTGGTTCGCCGGAACCGGAGGAAGCTCCGAAGTCCGCGGCTCCTGCCGCCGCCCCGGCGCAGCCCGAGCCCGCACCTGAGCCCATCGTCGCCTATGCGAGCGTGGTTCTCGACATCCCGACGCGTGCGCTGTCCGAGCCGTTTGCCTATGGCATTCCTCAACCCCTTGCTAGCGAAGCGCAGATCGGATCAACGGTCCTGGTCCACTTTGGTAACCGTGCCGCCGCAGGCTATATCGTCGATATTGCGCCCGAACTGGGCGACTTACAAGGCAACATTACCCTCGACACCGCGCGCATCAAGCCCATCGAGACCATCCTCAGCAAACCGCTCTTTGGCGCCGAGTCCGCCCGTATTGCACGCTGGATGAGCTACGAGTATGTCGCGACGCTTTCCGAGTGCCTGCGCCTGTTCTTGCCACCGGGCGGAAGCCCGCGCGTGGTCAAGGGCGACGACGGCGTGTGGACTGTCGAGCGCCCCGCCGTCAAGCCTATCCAAAATCGCTGGGTCATGCTCACACCCGAGGGTTTCGACTACACGCCGCCCAAGACCGCGGTCCGCCAGCGTCAGCTCATCGAGGCACTGCAGTGCGGACCGGTCACGACGCGCGACCTCAACCTGCTCTATAACAGCATGTCGGCGACCATCAAGGCGCTCGAAAAGCGCGGCGTCGTGGTGGTGGAGGAACGCCGTGCGTGGCGTGGCTGCAATGAACAGACCACGCTCTCCTCGGCAAGCGGTAAGGCACCAGTCGCGCTCACGAACGGCCAGCAACAGGCACTCTCGCAGATTGAGCGCGCCCGTCTGGACGCTCATGGCGACGTGGTGCTGGTCGACGGCGTCACCGGCTCCGGCAAAACCGAGGTGTACCTCTCCGCCATCGAGCGCGTGCTGGCGGCCGGTCGTTCGGCCTGCGTGCTCGTGCCCGAGATCTCGCTGACGGCTCAGACCGTCGGCCGCTTCCGTTCGCGCTTTGGCGAGACGGTCGCCGTGTTCCATTCGCGCCTCTCGGCCGGCGAGCGCCTGGACCAGTGGGATATGGTCGCCAGCGGTGCCGCGCGCGTGGTCGTGGGCGCCCGCTCGGCGCTCTTTTGCCCGCTCAGCGACTTGGGCCTCATCATCATCGACGAGGAGCACGAGACCAGCTACAAGCAGGGCTCTAGTCCGCGCTACCATGCGCGCGAGGTGGCGGCCGAGATGGCGCGGCGCTACCGCTGCCCGCTCGTGTTGGGCTCCGCCACGCCCTCGGCCGAGGCCCTCGATCGCTGCCGCCGTGGCACGTATAACGGTGCCACCTGGACGCGCGTCGAGATGCCCGAGCGCCCGGGACACGCCGTGCTGCCCACGGTCCGCATTGCCGACCTGCGCCGCGAGTTCTCGCACGGCAGCCGCTCCATGTTCTCAAAACCGCTGATGGAAGGCTTGGAACGCGTGGTCGAGCGCCGCGAGAAGGCAGTGCTACTACATAACCGCCGCGGCTTTGCGCCGTTCCTGATGTGCCGCGAGTGCGGCTGCGTCCCCACCTGCAACCACTGCTCCACCGCGCTTACGTATCACGAGCGTACGCACACGCTGCAGTGTCACACATGCGGTTCGTCGTGGCGCGTGCAGCCCTATCCCGCGCCCACAAGCCGTTGCCCCAAATGTGGAAGTCGCTACCTGGCAAAAATGGGTCTGGGCACGCAGCAGATCGAGGACGCACTGCACCAGATGCTTCCCGAGGACGTCGCCATTATTCGCATGGATGCCGATTCCACGCGCGGAAAGGACGCACACAAAAAGCTGCTTGAGCAGTTCGATGCCGCCGATTGCGCGGTGCTGCTGGGCACCCAAATGATCGCAAAGGGCCTCGACTTTCCCGAGGTCACGCTCGTGGGCGTGGTCAATGCCGACTTCGCCCTCAAGCTGCCGGACTTCCGCGCAGGGGAGCGCGCCTACGATCTGCTGGAGCAAGTCGCCGGCCGTGCCGGTCGTGGTGATCGCCCCGGCGAGGTCATCATCCAGACCTACCTGCCCGAGGACCCGGTCATTCGCGCCGTCGCTGAGCATGACCGTTCGATCTTTACCGACTACGACCTGGACCAGCGCCGCGACGCGCTGTACCCGCCGTTTATTCGCCTGGTCAACATTTTGGTGTGGTCGGCGAACCGAGACGAAGCGCAAGACTACATCGGTCGCATCGCGAAACTCCTCAAGCGACGCTGGCATGCCGCCGCGCCCGACTTTTTACGGGCGGGGAGTGCTGTGCCGCAGGTGCTGGGCCCGGCTTCGTGTGTAATCGAGAGAGCCAAGGACCGTTACCGCTTCCATCTGCTTGTGAAGTCGCCTGTGGGGTACCATGTCTCTGATGATATCGACGCCTGCCTCAAAGAGGTGGGTTCTGTGCGCGGCGTGAGCGTGAGCGTTGACGTCGACGCCTATGATTTGATGTAACAACCCGAAAGGATGGCCATGGAAGCCAACGGAATCGTACTGTCGCCCGACCCTCGTCTGCGCCAGGAGTGCGCCGTCATCGAGGAGATCACCCCGGCAATCGAAGCGCTTGCCGAGAAGATGAAGAAGATGATGTTCGAGAACGGCGGCTGCGGCCTGGCTGCTCCGCAGATCGGCGAGCTCATTCAGCTCGTCACTATCGACTGCGACTACAGCGACAAGAACGACTACGACCCGTACGTGCTCATCAACCCTGTCATTGTTGAGCAGAGCGACCATCTGGTGCCCTTTAGCGAGGGCTGCCTTTCCATTCCTGGCATTAGCTGCGAGATCGAGCGTCCCGACCATGTCGTCGTAGAGGCATATGACCTGGACGCCAACCTGATTCGCTACGAGGCCACGGGCGATCTGCTCTGCGTGTGCCTACAGCACGAGATCGATCACCTGCACGGTAACACCATGTTCGAGCGACTGAAGCCCATGCAGAGGATCAAGGCAGTCAAGGAGTACCAGGACGCCCTGGCCCGTGGCGCTCGACCGGGCGAGACGGAGTAGGTTTGTCCGTCCCCGGGGCGCCCGCCTATATCATCCCGTGCTCAAACATTCTCGCTTTGCTGCGAAACTGCGCGCGGGACGATATGTGGGCGCTCAGCACCGGGGAATGCGTTGTTCTGGCTCGATTCGCCCGGGTGCCGTTGGGCCAGGGAGGGGCGTCTTCGCTGATAATTGCTTTGCTGAAAGAGCTGCTTTTATTGCGGCTCTTTCTTTGGTTTTGGGTATATTTGTTCTTGTTGAATTGTTATTGCGGATGAGCTGGGTACTTGGCTTTCCGCTGTTATTTGTAGCCGTCTCGGCTCATTATTGAGAGGAGACTAACTTTTATGCGTATTGTGTTTATGGGTACGCCCGATTTTGCTGTGCCTTCGCTGACTTCGCTTGTTGAGGCTGGTAACGAGATTTCGCTTGTTATTTCTCGTCCTGATGCTGTTCGTGGGCGTGGTAAGAAGCTGGAGCCGTCTCCTGTTAAGGCTAAGGCGCTTGGGCTGGGATTGCCGGTCGTTGAGGCCAATCGTATGACGCCTGAGGTTGTTGAGGCGCTTCAAGCTGCCCAGGCTGACATTTTCTGTGTGGCTGCTTATGCTTGCATTTTGCCCGATGAGGTGCTGCATATGGCGCCGCTCGGTATTGTGAATGTTCATGCGTCCTTGCTGCCTCGTTGGCGTGGGGCTGCTCCTATTCAGCGTGCCATTCTTGCTGGTGATGAGGTTGCTGGCGTTTCCATTATGCGTATTGGGCATGGCGTGGATACTGGTGCTTATTGTGCTCAGGCTTCCACGTCGGTTGCCGGTAAGCATGCCGAGGCACTGACTATGGAGCTTGGCGAGCTGGGCGGTAAACTGCTTGCCGATACGCTTCCTTCTCTTGCCGATGGCACCGCCGTGTGGACTGATCAGGATGAGTCGCTTGTGACCCATGCAGCCAAGATTTCCAAGCTGGAGATGCGTCTGGATCCGCAGATGGCGGCGCTCGATTGCGTGCGTCATGTGCTCGCTTCGTCCGATACCGCACCCGCCCGTTGCGTGATTGCCGGCAAGTCGGTTCGCGTGCTCGATGCTGCGCCGGCTGATGTGTCGCTTGGCGAGGGCCAGGTTCTCGTTAAGGCCAAGTGTGTTTACCTGGGTCTTTCCGATGGCTCGGTTGAGTTGCTCGAGGTCAAGCCTGATGGCAAGCGTGCTATGGCCGCTTCTGCTTGGGCTGCTGGTCTGCAGGGCGTCGATCTTTCGTGGGGTGTTTTGTCGTGAGTAAGTTGTCTCCCGCGCGCAAGCTTGCGCTCGATGTGCTAATGGAGGCCGATCGCCGCGGTATGTATGCGCGTGACGTGCTGTCCTCTCGCGCATCGGCCAAGGCTATTGACCAGCGCGATTCCGCTTTTACCGCTCGTTTGGCGCTTGGTGTGGCCGCCACGCAGGGTATTTTGGACGAGCTGCTCGATCAGTTTCTTGATAAGCCTAAAAAGGTTGCGCCGCGTGTTCGCATGGCACTTCGCATCTCGGCCTTCGAGATGCTCTATCTGCATACGCCTGGCCGCGTTGCGGTGAGTCAGGGCGTTGAGCTGGTGCGCAGCGGTGCTAAGTCCGCCGCTGGCTTGGCCAATGCTGTACTGCATAAAGTTGCGGACAACGTTGAGGACTTTGCCACTGCGTCCGATGTAGACGAGTCTGAGCGACGCTTGGTTCGTCTGTCGCGCCTGATGGGTCTGCCGCGTTGGCTGTGCGCTCGTATTATGGCTTCGTTTGACACACCGGAGGGCGCGCTTAGCTTTGCCGGTAATCTGGCCCCCGCGCCGCTTGCACTGCACGAGAATGCGTTTGCGACCAAGGCCGACCCGTATATCTCGCAGCTCGTTGCGCCTGTCTTCCCGGGCTGCCATGCTCCGGTTGATGCCCAGGTTACCGTTGCTTCGGGTGTGTTTGAGCGTGCTGCCGCGGTGGCGTCTGATCTCAATGCGCAGCTTATCGCCACAGCTGCCACGCGCCCTGGAAGCTGCCTTGAGATTGGTGCCGGTCGCGGTACCAAGACCTATGTGATGATGTGTCAGGCCAAGCGTGCGGGCTATGCGCGTCAGCATACGGCGCTTGACCTGCATGATCGTAAATGTGATCAGAATCTCGCGCGCCTGCATAAGGCGGGTATTCGGGGCGTTCGTACGGTTTCGGGCGATGCTTGCGAGCTTGATGAAGTCCTGACGTCGTTTGATGCCATGCTTGGCGAGCCGGTTAAGTTCGACACGGTTTTTATCGATGCGCCGTGCTCTGGCACCGGAACCATGCGTCGTCATCCCGAGATTCCGTGGCGTCTGACCGAAAACGATGTGACGGTTGAGCTGCCCAAACTGCAGCTGACGATGCTCAAGGAAGCTGCTGCGCGCGTGGTTGCCGGCGGCGAGCTCATCTATGCGACGTGCTCGGTCTTCGATGAGGAGAACACACAGGTGGTGGACGCGTTCCTTGCTTCTCCCGAGGGTGCCGGCTTTAGCGTGGCGCCGCTTTCCGAAGCACAGATTCTGCAACTCCCCGAGTTCGATCAGGCTAAGAAGCTCGTATCCGTACGCCAGAACGAACGAGGCCTCTTCCAAAGCGTGCCGGTAAACGCCGACTCCTACGACGGCCACTTCTGTGCCAGACTGGTCCACAAGTAATACGAGCCCAAGGGTAGCTAATTTGGGACGGGGCTTTTTTAACTACCCTGCAGGCCGGGTAGTTAAAAAAGCCCCGTCCCAAATTAGCTACCCTTAGCGCTGTTAGCGCCGGAATAATTTAGCCAAATATAGTCGGCCGAGATTGACCAATCCC
>URKT01000084.1 GCA_900548495.1 uncultured Collinsella sp.
GACTTGCAGCGACGGACCTCAGGACGCTCTTACACCACGTCTGCGCGCGCCATCACTTTTAATTTTATCTTTCTCGAACTTTTCAATAACTCAATAGAGATACTTAGGTGTTGACTATACTTTCTTTTATTCTCAATCAAGTTGGAAAGGAGGTTCCTTGATTCCCAAATACGAGGCGATAGCTGCAAATATTCGTCGAAGCATCGAGGATGGCGCTCTTAAACCGGGCGACAAGCTTCCCACCGTCGTTGAGTTCTGCGAGCTCTATAGCGTTTCAAAAATCACCGTCAAACGAGCTATCGAGCAAATCACCGAGGAAGGTCTTATTACCAGCCGACGCGGATCGGGTACCTACGTTAAGGACACGGCGGGACTTCCCGGTCAGGCGTTTTTCCAGGGCAAAAACGACCATGCCCAGGGCTTTTCATATGAGCACCGCGGGGAGAAGGTGACCTCGGTGGTCTACGATTTCTCGATCGTTAATCCACCAGCGGACATCGCAGCCCAGCTGGAAATTGCCGAGGATGACTTTGCCTATCACGTCGTGCGCGTGCGTCAGGCCGATGAGAAGCCCATCGTTATCGAGTACACCTACATGCCCCTCGAGCTGATTCCAGGCCTTAAAAAGAAGGACCTGTACGGATCGGTCTACCGCTTCATCCGCGAGCAATGTGGGCTGAAGATTTCGAGCTTCCACCGTACCATTCGCGCCGTGGCAGCAACCGAGGAAGAGGCTGAGCGTCTGGACACCAAACTTGGCTCTCCCCTGCTCGAGCTCACCCAGATTGGCTTTTTGGACAGCGGCGCCGCCTTTGAGTATTCGATCTCGCGCAACGTTGGCGACCGCTTTGAGTTGCACAACGTAACGTTGGCATAGGTTTTTGTAGTCATGCGGGCGCTCGTTTTGAGCAGTTTTACGCGGCGCCCACGCAGCACAATGGGAGTATGCACATGTCCGATTTGATTAAACTGACGCCGATCTTCCACGAGAAGATCTGGGGCGGCCGCCAGCTGGAGACCGTGTTTGGCTACGACATTCCCGATGGCCCCATCGGTGAGTGCTGGGCCATCTCGGCCCATCCCAACGGCGACTGCCAGATCGCTGAGGGCCCGTACGCCGGTCACACGCTGTCATGGCTGTGGACCGAGCACCGCGGGCTCTTTGGCAACTGCGAGGGCAAGGAGTTCCCGCTGCTCATTAAGATTCTGGACGCCAAGGACGACCTTTCAATCCAGATTCATCCCAACGACGAGTACGCCGCCAAGCACGAGAACGGCAGCCTGGGCAAAACCGAGTGCTGGTATGTACTGGACTGCGAGCCCGGTGCCACGATCATCGTCGGCCAGCGCGCGCACGACCGCGCCGAGGCCGCGCAGATGATCGAGGGGGGCCGTTGGGACGAGATGCTCAACGTGCTGCCGATTCACAAGGGAGACTTTTTCCAGATCGACTCCGGCACCGTTCACGCCATCAAGACCGGCACGCTGATTCTGGAGACGCAGCAGTCGAGCGACGTGACATATCGCCTGTACGACTACGACCGCCCCGGCACCGACGGCAAGCTACGCCCGCTGCACATTGAGCAGAGCCTCGACTGCATCGACTTTGATGCTCAGGCTCCGACCGACGGCACGGTGACCGCGCCCGAAGTGGACGGCGTGACCGAGCTCGAGTCTAACTCCTGCTACACCGTCGATCGCGTGCGCGTCGACGGCAGCAAGACCCTCGACCAGCGCTGGCCCTTCATGTGCCTGTCGGTCATCAACGGCGAAGGCACCGTCTGCGGCGACCCCGTCCACAAGGGAAGCCACCTGCTGGCCCCGAGCACCGTGGACCAGATTGAACTTGAAGGCAAGATGGAACTGATCATCTCGCACCTCTAGGTCGCACCAACAACCCAAACGCAACAAGGGGCTCTCCCGTCCATGTACGGGAGAGCCCCTACTCGTATCTATCTATCAGCCCACCCGGCTCTCCAGATCAAAAAGCGAACGAGCAAAGCGACGTTCGTCCAGCAACGTTACCCAAGGACCTGGGCGGGCGTATGGGGCAACATCGATCGCGAGTTCCGCACGCAAAGGAGAGCACTTAATGTGCTCTCCGTCTTGCGCAGGACTGCCCGAGCAGGCGATGTTGCCCCATACGCCCGCCTAGCTGGATGTACGGGTTTTCCAGGTGCGGCAGATCGGCCTGAAAGAGGAGGGCATAGACCTTGAGGTCATGCCCGACGATTGAAGGCCGAGGTGCCGTGCCTGGGAAAGCCGCCTAGGTCAGTTTCACTATAGGTGCGAAGCCTTTCATAAGCTTTTTGGTCTGGCCGGTCTTTTCGAATTGGACCTCGATCATGTCTCCAGCGACCGAGATCACGGTACCCGTGCCAAAGGTCTTGTGGCTCACGGTATCGCCCGCGGCAAAGTCCTGCGATGCGCTGGCGCGATCGACCTTGCGCTCCACCGTCGGGGACACCTTGGACGAGGGCTTTTTGGCTCGCGGCGCGCCCGAGCCAAAGGTCGAGGCAACACGGCCGGCATCGGGCGAAACCCCACGATGGCGCTCGGTCCCGTAGCTGCTGCCGCCAAAGAAATCGTCAAAGCTCGATCCGCCGCGCGAACCGGAACCGCCGGTCGAGCGCGTATGCGAGCCAAACACCTTGCCGCCATACATGTCCGAGCCCATGCCCGAGCCAAAGGTGCCGTGACGGTCGCCGCGCTTCTCCCAGCCCGTGCCCTCAAAACCGGCAGAGCCGATACCGCTAAACTCGATATCCTCAAACGGAATCTCGTTGAGGAAGCGCGAGCGTGGGTTGGCAGAGGTCGAACCGTAGGTGCGACGTGTGGCCGCATAGGTCAAGAACAGTCGCTTACGGGCACGCGTGATGGCAACGTAGGCCAGGCGACGCTCCTCCTCGAGCTTGCCCGGATCGTCACTACCGCCAAAGTCGTGCACGTGCGGGAAGATACCCTCCTCCATGCCGGCCACGAACACCGCGGGGAACTCCAGGCCCTTGGCGGAGTGGATGGTCATCATGGTGATGGCATGCGTCTCGCCGGCCAGGGAATCCAAGTCGGAGCGCAGGGCCAGCCACTCCATGAGTGCCGGCAGCGCCTTGCAGGTGAGCGGACCGTAGGTGCGCTCGATCTCGTCGGCATGCACGGCGCCCGCCGGCAACTCCGTCGGCGCGGCATACGCGTTGCCCGCGATGGCGGCGGCCAGGGCATCCTGCGGAGAAAGCGCCGGGGCCGCCAGGCTATCGAGCGGATTGGAACCCGCGGCATCACGCGCGCCAACGAGCGCCTCAAACGAGGATGCCGGGGCAGACGGCCCCGGTTCAGGCGCAGGCGCGCTCACCACGACGGGCTCGGACTTGGCGCCGGCCGGTACGTCGGCAACACCGGCCGCGCGCAGCTCTTCTAGGCTCTCGAGCGTACCCTCGATATCCTCGTGCGTCTCCTCAAATTCGGCTGCAACGCCCAGGAATTCCTGAATGTTCTCGGCGCGGCTCTCGGACTCCATGGTGCCCTCGGCGCGGAACGCCTGCAGCAGGCCCGTCTTGTCGACAATCATCTCGACGACGTCCTTGAGCTCGCCGTCCATGCGACGACCCTCGCGCACCAGCGCCACAAAACTCGACAGGCCGTTGCGCACCTTGGCGCTAAACATGCCCGTCTCGGCCGTCGCAATCTCGCAGGCTTGGAAGAACGAGCAACGGTTGTCGCGCGCCAGCTGCTCGATCTTTTGGATCGAGGTGGAGCCGATACCACGGCGAGGTGTGTTGATGACGCGCTTGACGCTCATCTCGTCGGCCGGGTTCACGATCATCTTGAGGTAAGCCATGACGTCGCGGATCTCGGCACGGTCGAAGAATCGCGTACCGCCCACGATCTTGTAGGGCACGCCCGCGCGCAGGAACATATCTTCGAGAATGCGCGACTGGGCGTTGGTGCGGTAGAACACGGCGATGTCGTCGTAACTCGTGCCCTTGGCGTGCAGCTTCTCGATCTCGCCAGCAATCCAGCGGCCCTCGTCGCGCTCATCGCTCGCCTGGAAGGCCTGGATCTTCTCACCATCGCCCTCGGCCGTAAACAGGCGCTTGTCCTTGCGCTGCGAGTTGTGACGCACCACGGCGTTGGCGGCGCTCAGGATATGGCCCGTAGAGCGGTAGTTCTGCTCCAGCTTGACAGTCTTGCAGTCTTTAAAATCCTTCTCAAAGTCCAGGATATTGGTGATGTCGGCGCCACGCCAGCTATAAATGGACTGGTCGTCATCGCCCACGACCATGAGGTTTTGGTACTTGGCGGCCAGCAGGTTGGCGATCTCGTACTGGACGTGGTTGGTGTCCTGATACTCGTCGACGCTAATGTAGCGGAAGCGCTCCTGGTACTTGTCGAGCACCTCGGGGCGGGTGCGCAGCAGCTCGAGTGTGCGCACAAGCAGGTCGTCGAAGTCCATGGCGTTGGCGGCACGCAGGCGGCGCTCCAGCTCCAGGTAGACTTGCGCGGCCTTTTTGTCGTTGGGGCTGTCGGCGGATTTGAGCATGTCCTCGGGCCCGATCATGGCGTTTTTGGCCGAGCTGATCTTGCTGCGGATCATGTTGATGGGGAACTGCTTTTGCTCGATACCGAGCGCCTGCATAATGTCGCGCACCATGCGCTTTGAGTCATCGTCGTCGTAGATGGTGAACTGACCGGTGTAGCCCAGCAGGTCGGCGTCCTCGCGCAGCATGCGCACACACATGGCATGGAATGTGCACACCCACATGCCGCGGGTGCCGCTGGGAATGAGCGCTGCCAGACGCTCGCGCATCTCGGCCGCGGCCTTGTTGGTAAACGTGATGGCCAGGACCTGCCAGGGCTTAACGCCCAGGTCGCCGAGCATATGTGCGATGCGGAAGGTCAAGACGCGGGTCTTGCCCGAGCCGGCGCCGGCAAGGACCAGCAACGGGCCCTCGGTGGTCAGAACTGCCTCGCGCTGGGCGGAATTAAGGCTGTCGATGTCGACGAGCGGCTTGGCGGGTTTGGGTGCCGGCGCGGGAGCGTCGTAGATGTCGAGCGGGACGAGCTCGGGCTCCGGCGCAGCGGGGGCGGTGTATGCATCGAGCGGCACGGGTTCCGGCGCGGGCGGCACGGGTACCGCGGCATTCTTTTCCCAGGGCAAGGGCTGGGTCATGGGCGACTCCTCATCTGA
Organism: uncultured Collinsella sp.; assembly: GCA_900548495.1. Classification (GTDB taxonomy): domain Bacteria; phylum Actinomycetota; class Coriobacteriia; order Coriobacteriales; family Coriobacteriaceae; genus Collinsella. Next base: position 5,186 of record URKT01000084.1, read on the forward strand.
CGGACGGCGCGCCTGCGGGCGGCGCCATAGTTTGAGCCGTACCAGTATACCGAGCCGCGCGGACACCGACGCAAATCACACCACGACTCCGTGCGTCACCGTCAGGCCCGCCCCAGCGGATTTAGCGCAATGGGGTCAGGTTAGTCTGCACCATGTTGCTGCAAAGCAACCTGTCCCCATTGCACCAATCAGGGAGCCACCGATGTCACGGCAACGGTAGCGAGCGGCGGCCAGAACGAACAAATTGGCATGAAAAGAGGGCGGCATAGACGTTTTGGTCATGCCGCCCTCTTTGAATGACAAGTTGTCGTTCTGGCCGCCGCGCAGCGTCAACCAAGTTACAGGCCGAGCATAGGCTCCAAGACGAAGAAGTACGCAAGCACCACGATGCCCAGAACGATGCGGTAGACGCCGAAGCACTTGAAGTCGTGACGGCGGACGAAGCCCATGAGCCACTTGATAGCGATGAGCGAAACCACAAAGGCCACAACGCAGCCCACGCCCAGGATGGCGACCTCGTTGGCACCGAACGTACCGCCCTTGATGAAATACTTGACCAGCTTGAGCGCACTCGCGCCAAACATGACAGGGATGGCCAGGAAGAACGTAAACTTGGACGCCACCGAACGCGTGCAGCCCAAAAGCAGGCCGCCGATGATGGTGGAACCGGAGCGCGACGTGCCCGGAATCAGCGAGAGCACCTGGAAGCATCCGATGCCCAGTGCGGTCTTCCAACTCAGGTCCTCGAGCGTGGTGATGGAACCAAAGTCCAGACCCTCGTCATCGTCCTCATCCTCAGCGGTAGCCGCGGCGGGCGCCGCAAAGTGCGCACCGGCAGGGCGTCCACCCGACACCACAGCACGCGAACCAAACGAACCGGCAACGGCGATTTCCTCACGCTTGCTCGCGCGCCAGTTCTCGATCACGATAAACAGCACACCGTACACAATGAGCGCCAGCGCCACGACGGGAGCGTTGTAGAAATGCTCCTCCATCCAGTCGTTGAGTGGCAGGCCGATTGCCGCGGCGGGAATGCAGCCAAGCACAATCTTACCCCACAGCACCCAGGTGTCGCGGCGGCCCTCCTTGCCCTTGCTGGGCGAGAACGGATTGAGCTCATGGAAGAACAGCACGCAGACGGCCAGAATGGCGCCGAGCTGAATCACGACCAGGAACATGTTCCAGAACGTCTCGCTCACGTTCATCTTGACGAACTCGTCCACCAAGATCATGTGACCGGTCGACGAGACGGGCAGCCATTCGGTGATGCCCTCGACCAGGCCCATGAAGGCAGATTTTAGAAGCTCGATGATATCCAAAGGGACCCCCTCGTTAGACACCCGCCGATATTGTTCTGCGGACGGTGCGGGCGATGTCCCATTATCAACCGTTCGGGTGCGTCTGCGCCTACCCTTACCAAAAAACTCGCCCGTTCACAGAATTGCGAGCGGTCAAACCCAAATCCTTGGGTATAACTGCAACAAGATAAAGTGTCCGGCGGCCACGCATCCGCGCCCGCCCGATGCACGAGCCCCGCGCCCGTGCAATAGACCAAGGAGGAAACCATGAACGAGGGCTACACCAAGGTATTTGTTTCACTCGACGGTACTGAGCAGCAGGATTTTGTGCTCGCACGCGCCATCAAGGTCGCCGCGAACAACGGTGCCAAGCTGATTATCGGCCACGTTATCGATTCCACGGCACTCGAGAGCGCCGGTTCCTATCCGGTCGATCTGGTCAACGGCCTAGAGGAAGCATTTAAGAACTCCATCGCCAAGCAGCTCGAAGAGGCCAAGGCCAATCCCGATATTCCCGAGGTCGAGGTCATGATTCGCGCCGGCCGCATTCGCGAGACGCTCAAGGACGAGATGCTCGACGTGGTTAAGCCCGACCTGGTGCTCTGCGGCGCCCGCGGCCTGTCCTCGATCAAGTATGCGCTCCTGGGTTCGATTTCGACGTTCCTGCTGCGCAATACGGACTGCGACATCTTGGTCGTGAAGTAGGTTCCTTCCCGCCGGCGCAAGGCCTGCGGGGTTATCACGCCGACGTCCTCGCCGCTTCGCGGCTGCGGGATGTCGGCTTAGATAACCCCTCCCGGCCTTGCGTCTTCGTCACCGTACTTCAGCAAGTTATCTGATAGAAAAATGGCGTGCCGCCCCGTTTGGGGCGGCACGTTTTTGTTTGGGCGGACGTCTGCCGCGTGCGTTACTCGAAGTATTGGAACTTGTTCGTTGAAAAAGCGAATGTTACGACGAAGCCTTCGCCGGGCTCGGATGCTGCGGTGACGTCGATGCCCACCTTGGAGCACAGGCGCGCCACCAGATAGAGACCGATGCCCGTTGCACGCTTGGTGGTGCGGCCGTTGTCGCCGGTAAAGCCCTTCTCGAACACGCGCGGCAGGTCTGCCGCACACACGCCGCAGCCGTTGTCCGCGACGGTAAGCTCGATGCGCTCGCTCGCCAGACCCTCGTCCAGCAACGCACCCGAAAACACGATCTTTGCGCCGTCCTCACGCGCATATTTAATGCTGTTCTGAATGAGCTGGCCCAGAATAAACTCGAGCCATTTCTCGTCGGTAAAGACCTCAAAGTCGAGGTTCTCGCACACCGGCGCCACGTGCGCCGCGATGAGCTCGCGCGCGTTGGCTTTAATCGCGCCCGTCGCCAAGGTCTTGAGATCCCAGCGGCGAATCAGGTAGTCCCGCTCCACGACTTCCGAGCGCGCGTAGTACAGCGCCTGGTCGATATAGCGCTCCACGCGAGTCAACTCACGGCCCAGGTCATCCACGCGCGACAGGTCGTCTTCGCTGCCGTCCAGGTTTTCCAAAATCAGATGAGCCGCCGCCAGGGGCAGCTTGGCCTCGTGGACCCAGCTCTCGATATAGTCGCGATAGTCATCGGTCTGACGCCGGCCTTCGGCAACCTCGTCGCATGCCGCCTTGCCCACCCGGCACAAGACCTCGTACTCGAGCTCGCCCTCGGCATAGGTCGGGCATTGCACCATCTCCTGCACCCATGCGGGACTCTCGAGCTCCTCTGCCGCACGCTCCAGCTGGCGCAGAAAACGGCGACGGCGCGCGTATTCGATCACGATGCCGAGCATACCAAAGATAAAGGACACGCCGACCGCCACGACCACGATGGATGTCGAAGCACCGGCGACCGTCAGCACAAAGCAGCTCAGCAGCACGCCGCAGGTCCACACGGCGACGGGAAGCAGCGCATCTTTAAAGCACTTGCCAAACGACATAGCCGGCCCCTAGACCGAATAGCCTTGGCCGCGATGCGTAGTCAAATACCCCTTGATGCCGATTTTTTCGAGCGTGGTGCGCAGGCGGTTGATGTTGACGGTGAGCGTATTGTCGTCCACGAAGGCGTCGGAGTCCCACAGGTCCTGCATGATGGCCGAGCGCGAAACAATCTTGCCCGCGCGGCTCAGAAGCAGTGAGAGGATACGCAGCTCGTTTTTGGTGAGCTCGGTGCTGGTGCCCGTTTGCGTGTTGGTGACCATGGAGCGTGCGAGGTCGAGCTCCAGTCCCTTGTGGACGAGCGTGCTGCGCTCGCCTGCCGCCGTGGTGCGGCGCAGCAGGGCATTGATGCGCGCCACGAGCACACGGGCGCTGTAGGGCTTGGGAACAAAGTCATCCGCGCCGAGCGTCATGGCCATGACCTCGTCGATCTCGGTCGTGCGCGACGTGAGAACGATGATGGGAACCTCGGATTCGCGACGGACCTCATGGCAGATGTGCTGGCCGTCTTTGACAGGGAGCGTGAGGTCGAGCAGCACCAAGTCGGGCGCGGCGGCGAGAATATCGCGCGAGACATGCTCAAACGATTCGCAGGCCTCGA
>URKT01000085.1 GCA_900548495.1 uncultured Collinsella sp.
CGGGATTGGTCAAAATAGTTTGACTATTAGCGGCTAAAATCGCCCGGCGCTAACACTGGTACATGCTGCCTAAATCCACTACCCCTTCTACCGCGCCGACCATCTCGTCATCGTGAGAGACAACGATGATCAGCTGGCTTTGCTTGTTGCGCTTAACATAGGCCGCAAGCTCGGCGCGGCTTACAGCGTCTAACCCAGTCGTGGGCTCGTCGAGTACCAAAACTGACGACTTGCGTGAAATCGCCGACCATAAGTACACTCGGCGCAGCTCACCGCCCGAAAGCGCGGAGCAACGTTTCCCGAGCAACTCCTTCACGCTGTTTTCCAGCGAAAGTAGGCCATCTACACCCCGGTGATAGGAAGAAAAGGGCGTGTCGAAATACTCTAACAGCTCTTTCACCGTTTCGTCCGGCGCGAAGCACGACTGTGGGCAGCACGATATCTCTCTCGCACGTATGTAATCCAAGTCGCATTCTTCGATTGGCACGCCGTTGTATTTTACTTTGCCTTTCGATGAGTATAGCCCGAGCATCAAGTAAAGAAGTGACGTCTTGCCTCTTCCGTTTTCCCCAACTATGCAATATGTACCAGGACCGGAAAACTTGAAAGAAAACCCGCCGAGGACCTCTCGGACAGATCCGTCTGGAAGGGCAACCGAGAATTCCAAATCAGATACCGAAATGTCATTTATTTCATCGAGTTTAGCTAAATCGGTCCGATTCCACCCCGATCTCTCCTTTTCTCTCGTCGCGATAGCCGTCCTATCCCATGATGCTTTGGCATCTTGATAGGATTTGAACAATGACATCATACTTTTCAAAGTCTTAAAGAGAACCGCGAAGTATGTACCGATGATAGTGTACTCGCCTATTGACATAGTTCCGTTAATGATTCGTACTCCGGAAACAACAAGTATCACCGCTTGAAACAACGCTGCGAAAAGACCATCGAGCGATGTCAGAGAATATGATAGCTTTCCGGAGCGCAAAACTTTGGGAAAATAGCTCTTAAACCCAGCGTCGAGCGCTTGTTCGCTCTTGCCGTACGAAGATGTCAGTTGAATGTTGAGAATCTGATTAAGCTGCGATGCAATTGCGGCGTAAAAGGCGCTGTCCGCCTCTTTCTTCTCATACGTGACCCTATACAAAAGTTTCCTCAACCCAGTAATTACACAGAAATACACGATGAGGAGAATGATGGAAAACACCGCGAGAGTTGAATCAATTGACCATATGATAAGCAATACGATGGGAATGGCTACAATGGACAGCGGCGCACTGATAAAATTCGCCAAAACGAAGGATGAGACCACGCTGGAGTCGGAAATAATCCGTTGCGTTGTATAGGCTGGATCGATGGTCCGACTCACCAAGTAATCGTCTCTTTCAAAACGCAAGACGGCCTCCCTGAGAAGATCAAAGGAAAGTCTCGTGGTTATGCGAATGGAAAGTGTTCCTGCAAAATAAGTAAAGAGGGTGGAGAAAACTCCTATTGACGCAACCAGGAGCGCGAAGAGTACGGCGTCTCTTTCGCTGCGGTTACCGAGAAGAAAATCTAAGAATTTCCCGTTCACGTATGGCATGGCATAGGAGAGAGCGGTTCCAATCACCGTGATAGCAATGAAGACGAAAGCCCCTTTTGCTCTGATGAACCTCGAGAGAACGCATCGAATCAAGGAAGGCCCCAATCTACCCGCCACAAAACATCAATCACTGATACCTTACACCTCAACACAACAGGAGCGAAGATTTGCCAATGAGACTGCTTTAAGATTGCCTTGGGCCAATACGATCTCAAGCTCTTCCTACAAGAGAGTCGGAATCGGACATCTCCTCCGACGAACCTGGCAATCGGGCGGTTGAAATATCTTTTTCAACCGCCCGATTGCCACAATAGATTTGAGCATCCGCCCACAAACGTCCGCGTTTTATACCCATCAAATCCTTTGCCTTTTGTCGTCTAGACTAGAAAAATCGCTCGAAATAACGCAACCGGCCTGCTCGCTTGAAGAAACCTAAGCCCGTAACGTAGATGTGCAAACTTCCGAAACGCCTTGCGCGGCATAGTGCGTATAAACTTCGTCAACCGCCTCAGAAATATCTGAGTATCGCGCCGGGTCAAAAGCATACGATGTCGCAGCTATACCCTGCACCCATTCGGAACGCGGATTAATTGAATAGCCACACAGCATCATCATACATGCATCTAGACCTGATTTCCCAAGTATCCGACGTATTGATGAGAGCATCGCGGGTCGCCCCTGCACCATCGTCGTCACCCCTATTAGCAGTATTTACCGTTTTTCTCTAAATGCGTATCGCCACCCTTAAGAATACGAAGTGTTTTATCCAGACCCGATTGTCCTCCATCTCAAACGAAGGGATAAGGAATCTCATCCGGAATCGGCAGTAACGGAGGATTCACAACGACAAGCGAAAAACATGAATCATCTCTCAGAGGGGAGTAAAGGCTCCCCTCAAGCACCCTAGTTTCGTCATCCAAAGAGTTGATGGCAGTGTTTTTCTTACAAAGGTCGACAACAAAAGGGTTGATTTCTACAGATGTTACATCCATGCCACAGTTGGTAAGTATCAGGCCCTGTATTCTGGGGCCAGAACACAAATCGAGAGCCTTCCGTGCGCTCTGCGGTGTAAGGCGCCAATCTCAGCAAATCTGTCCCACAATACTGCGCTGAAGAACAAGACGGAACCCCTGAGCCAAACTCCCCTATACCTTATTAAGGCTAAGACAGGCAAGTTCACGCACCCGGCATATTCCAGAATAACATCCTATTGTTTTAGATGCTCTACAAGCATGAACAGCCGCGAATCGGAAAGATCTTCTAGTTTCGCCCCGACTGACCGCCAAGGGCCAAAATGGCCCCTCCATCCCCGGGCGACTGGCTCTGGCGCGCCGAGGAGTGTCCCCAAGTGCCGGCAGAAAAGGAACGTCCCTATCTGCCGGCTAGAGAGCACCGAAGAGGATGGCGTAGGTAGTGGATTCGCCGAGCTTGAGCTCGTCGCCGGGATTGAGTTGGGCGGAACGGCCGGGCTCGACCTGAATGCAGACGCGCGCGGCCCCGTTTACCACCACGGTTCCGTTGGTGGACGACAAGTCCTCGACGTGCCAGATATTTTGAGCATCGCACCAGATATGGGCATGGCGGGCCGAGACATCGTCGCCGACGTCGGTAATATCGCCCTCGCCAGTGGCCAGCGCGCCAATCTCAACACCCTGCTCACTCGGCTGAATCCAGCGCGGGGCGCTCACGACAAAACTGTTTTGTACGCGCAGCAAGCCCAAGGGGTGCGCCGGGGCGGGTTCGCGTTCGCCCGCGGTCATCGACATGCCAAGCGAACGCGGCGTGGATGTGCCTCCGCCACAGGTCGCGTGCGCGTAGTCGATGGCATAGTTCACCGAGGACCGCACATCCGCCGAACAACCGACGGCGACAAACAGCACCAGCACGGCCTCGGCGCGCTCGGCGGGCATGAGTTCCGCCGCCTGGGACAGGCGATCGAGCGCGTTGCGATAGAGATTCGTGTCCTGGTGGCACTCTTCGAGCGCGCGTACCATCGGTTCACCTGCAGGACCGCACACCATATTGATCACAGCCGTGGAGTCCATGGGATTGCGCTGGCGCAGGGCCAGTTGCGACATAATACGCGCAGCCGAGGTACCGTATTCGGCAAAGTAGCGCTGCTGAAGCGTGCCGACCGGCGCGCGAACGATGAAGCGGGAAACCCAAGAGCGATCGGCGGCTCGGCTCTGCGGGCTGCGGCCGTCGGCGAGCGGACGGGACGAAAGCACCAAGCCGCACAGCTCGATATGGCTCAGATGCGCCGCGCGCTTAAAGATGTCAAACATGGCCCCGCATGGGGTGAGCTCAACTTGAGATGCCATGACCTAGGCCTCCTTGGTCGTAGAAATAGAATCGGACGATACTTCGACAGGTCCGCCAAAAGTACGGGCAGCTGCGGCTCCACCGGCAAGCGGAGTCGCCATCTGGGCTTTTGTGCGTCGCGGTGCCGAAACGGGAAGTTCAAAGGCAAAGCCCATCGCAAGCAAAAACCACGTAAGCGTATAGGTTGCAACCAGAGCGGCAACAAGGCCGCCCATCACGGCGCGTTGGGAAAATACGCTACATGCAGCCACAACCAGCACCGGAACCTCGCAGGCAGAAAGCGCAAGCACACCCTGCAGGAAGCCCGAGCGCCGATCGCGCGCAAGTGCCCCCGCGGCAACGCCGGCTATGCCTGGCAGCGCCAACGCCAGTGCGGCAATAATACCCGGTAGCGACCCAGACCACACGAGCGATCCCAAAGTCGCCGTCACGCGAGCGCCCGACGCCAGCAGCGCGGCCGAAACCACGACCACAGCCCAAACCACGCTGCAAACGACCGCCGCACCGATCATCAGCGCGCGACGAACCGCGCGGCCGGACGCATCCATGGGGCACGGCGTGAGCGGCTCGCCGCGGAGCGAACGACCGACATTTTGCGCATAGTGGTCACAAAACGCCGAGAGCGCCGCCTCGACCGCCGCCGGCTCGGGACGATCTTTTTGATGGCTGGACAGACAGGCCGTCACCACGTCGAACAGCTGGGCATCGACAAACGCCAGCGCATCGCGTAGCTCTTCGGAATCCGGCTCAAGCCCTAGCTGCTGGGCCTGCTCGGCCGCGGCGAGCGCCACATCGGGCTCACGACGAAGCAGCTGAGTCAAATCACAACCGGGCGCATGGGCACCAATGGGATAGTCGGGCCGCGTGTCCATCTTGAGACGGTAGGGGCTCGCGATGTCGCGCGTCCTTTTGCGCGAACCCGAGGCGCCCGAAGTGCTCGGCGCGGCTTCGTATGGCGCGACGCCGGCAATGAGCTCGTAAACCGTGCTTGCCGCGGCATAGACGTCGATCGCCGGCGACATACGCAAAGCGCGCAGGTCGGGAATATCGTCGGTGAGCATCTCGGGCGGGGCATAGGCAACCGTCGCGCGACGCAGCGTGGCATAACGCTCGGTAAAGGATGCCTTGCCGCCGGTACCGGCCACGGCCGACGCAGGCTCAAGCGCCAGCGATGAGCCAAAGTCGATCAGGCACAGGTCAAAGGTGCCCTCGGCAAGCTGCCGGTCAAGCGGTAGACGCGCCGTGCGCACCATAATATTAGCGGGCGAGATATCGCGATGGACAAAGCCCTCGCCCACCAGGCTCATACGGCAGAGCAGATCGAACAGGTCGCGACCCAGACGCGCCGCCACGAGCGGCGACAGGCGTCCGGCATCGTCCACGGCGAGTCGCGAACGCAAGCGGGCAAGCGTCTCGCCCTCGACCCATTCCATGACAATTGCAGGCACACCGTCGACCTCGCCCCAGCCATAGAGGCGGGGAAAGCCCTTGAGGCCCGAAAGGGCGCGATGGCATTCGTATTCCTCGCGAAACGCTGCCTTGAACTTGGCGACCAGCGCCTCGTGAGCGGCATCGTCGTCGAACTCATCGCGCGCCGGCAAGATGAGCTGCTTGAGTGCCACGGCCTCGCCTTGGGCGTTGACGGCACGCGTCACGCGGCCGATACCGCCACGGCGCATGGTGGCATCGTCGGCAAACAGCATCGTAAAACGACGCAGATAGGCAGGCAGTTCGTCCTGACCGAGCGCAATGGCCGGCTCAAACCCGTCGACACGCGCAAGGCGCAGGCCGACCATGGGATCGCGACCGAGCGATTGTGGTGTGGTGGATGCAAGATCGGTCATCATAGGGCAAGCGCCGCCACGTTATTGTTGAAGTTACCGAGCGCGACGTCATCATCGCCGTAATGGCCGACCCATTGACATAGGTTGGTATAACAGCCCCACAGATTGGCATACTGCTGATACCACTTAGATTCGGTCGAGAAGCTTTGTCGACCGAACTCAGCACGGATGGCAAACATGTCATTCGCCAGGCTGTCGCACGGTCTGGGATCTCCCGTAGAGTTATAGGTCGAGACCACGTCATTGGCACGAGAAACATAGCCGTCGAGCATGTTGTACTTGGTCACAAGCCAACTGTGAATGCTCTCTTCTTCAGCAGCGGAAAGGCCACCGGAGTTTGCATCGTTGTCAGTGTTGCCGCCCGTCGAGCCGCCGTTTCCAGACCCTCCGGTAGAGGAACCCGACCCAGAGCCGCCGCCCGAACTCGATGAATCCGAGCCGGAGCCAGAAGTATCCGAGCTACCGGGCTTTCCGGACTGCTGGGCGTCCTGCTCCTTCTGCTGCTCGACCTTATTCACCGTTGCCGCCACGCTATTGTTGGACAACCGATCGATGATCTTGGTGTTGGTGAGCACGATGGTTTTGCCATTGGCAAGCGTGACTTCGTTGTCCGGGGCCTCGGCGCCGTCCGCATCGTCGGTGCCAAACACAATATGCGCGACCACACTTGCCCAAGCATATCCAGTCGTGGTACCCAGATCACTTTTGACCTCATGCCCCACGCGCGGTTCGCGTGCGGTATGCGCCTGCATCATGGACGGCACGGTCATGCCATAGGCAGAAACGCCAGCTATGACCAGCACCAGCGAGCACGATAGCAGTGCGTACGCCCGCGGCGCCAAGCCCAGTCGGCGTCGCATGCGCACCGCGGCGCCGCGCTTTGTCTGAGTGCCACCGGGCCGCATGCGTTCTCCTCCAAGAAAAACACGCCGCTCAGAAGCGGCGCATTCATTCAAATCCATATTTGAGTGTATCAGCGAACCCAAAAGGTTGCGCAACGAATGGGCAAATTAAGGATGCGAGCGGAAGCATCCATGCGATAAGCGGATACGAAGCATCTTTGTTGCACAACAAACTCACAGTCGCACGGGGAAATTATGACCACCCCGTGAGTCGCGAGGAAAACATACAGCAGGAGCAGGCTCGCCACCTAAATCGCGCGACGGGCCTCTATGGCGCGGCCAAGCGTAAGCTCGTCGGCATACTCCAAGTCGCCGCCCACGGGAAGGCCGCTTGCCAGACGCGACACCTCGACGCCCAACGGCTTGATGGTACGGGCCAGATAGCTCGCCGTGGTCTCGCCCTCGATGTTGGGGTTGGTGGCGATGATGACCTCATGGATATCCTCGTGGCCCAGACGCGCCAGCAGCTCGCGGATGTGCAGCTGCTCGGGGCCAATCTTGTCCATGGGGCTGATCACGCCGCCCAGCACATGGTACAGGCCGTGGTAGCTGCCCGTGCGCTCGATTGCCTGGACGTCGCGCGGCTCGCCCACCACGCAAATACGAGTGGTATCGCGCATCGGGTCCTGGCAGATGGAGCACTCGTCGGCCGTGGCGTAGTTAAAGCAACGGCTGCAAAAGTGGACCTCTTGCTTGACCTCCAGGATGGCCTCGGCCAGGCGGCGGGCCTCCTCGGCATCGGCCTCGAGCAGGTAATAGGCGATGCGCTGAGCCGACTTGGGACCAATGCCCGGCAGACGGCCCAGCTCATCGAGCAGTTTTTGCAGACTGTGATTCGCACTCATATATATGCGTGTCTTAGAACGGCATGCCCGGGATGTTGAGGCCGCCGGTGATGGCGCCCATCTGCTTGTTGGCGAGCTCGTTGACGCCGCGGACGGCCTCGTTGACGGCAGCCATGATCATGTCCTGCAGCATATCGACGTCCTCGGGATCGAGGGCATCGGGATCGATGGTGAGGTTGACGAGCTCCATCTCGCCGTTAACGGTCACCTTGACCATGCCGCCGCCGGCAGAGGCGTCGACGGTCTGGGACTTGAGGTTCTCCTGCGCGGCGGCAAGCTGCTCCTGCATCTTGCGAGCCTGCTTCATCATCTGCTGCATGTTCATACCGGCCATGATGGCTCCTTTACGTGCGGCCGCACGCCGAGCTGCAAGGGCAGCCGGAGCGCGGCGGGACTTTCAAACTCAAAAATCGTACCACGGCGCGCGGCGAGAGAGCGGGGCGGACGTGTTACCTCAGTCGATATACATGTCCTCCAATACAAACCGCACTCAAAGATTATGCAAGGTCGAATTATGCAAGGTTGCATAATATCGCACACTCAATCTAGTAGAGCCGAATCCGGCATTTCATGTGCGCCACTAAATAGCTAAATGCCGAACCGCTGCTCGAGGCGGCGCACATGGCGGCAGGGTATAATTTGATTGCCATAGATAGTAATTTGGAGGTGCCCCATGAATGCCCCCAACGCGCTCCAAAACATCCGCTCAAAACACCCCGTTGCATATGTGGTTCTCTATCTCTTTGTCGGCTGGGCATTGCTGGTTGTCATCACCCATGCCATAGCTTTTGGAGCAGAACTGCTGATAGCCAGCTCGGACCAGCCCGTCGTCAAATGGGAGACGACCGATGAGTGCACCGACGGAACCCGAACCGTCTACTACAACAGCCCGTCCCTCTATCAAGAGTTCAAGGTCAAGATAAAGGACTTCAAGATTGTCGATGCCGAGCTGGCGTTTATTTGGCAATCGGAGCAACCAT
>URKT01000086.1 GCA_900548495.1 uncultured Collinsella sp.
GTCTCATATCCGCGGATACCGTTCTGTCGGCCCGCACTCCATTCCTTCGGCGGGGTTCCCCAAGTCTGTCGAGGCGCATGCGGAGGGCTCCGCGCGCACAGCGAAATAGGGGGTATCCCCGAAGGCCGCCCGGCTCGCCGGGACGGGGGCCATGTCTATTCCGCGCCCTCCCGGCACATCATGCCGAGGGCCCAGAGCCACCTCACGAGCTCGGCGGCGGCGGCGTTCGCCTTCGCCTGGGGCATGCCCCTCGCGATCATCTCCTCGCGGCGCCGGAGCAGGCGCTCGGACCCCTTCCTCCCGTGCATCCTTATCTCGAGGGGCACGCCCGTGTCCCTCGGCATGAGCTTCGGCTGGTGCCGTGCCGCGGCGTAGCACCATGAGCCCTCAACGGCCAGCTTCCTCACGAGCGCGTTGCCCGCGCCGCTGATGCCTCCGAGCCGCACGGAGTCGCCACTCGACCTCTGACTCGGCGCGAGGCCGAAATAGGCCGTGACCTGCCTTCCGGAACGGAACCTCGTGAAGTCGCCGACCTCGGCCGAGAAGGCCGCGGCCAGCGCGAAGGCGCAGCCCTTGATCGACTGGAGGGCGGCCACCTCCGCGGCGATCGGGCTGGCATCCACGGCGGCCCCGTACTCGGAGAGCAGGTCCGCCCGGGCCTCCGCCGCGGCCTCGACCTCGTTCCTCAGGGCGGCGAGCGCCCGAACCCCGCCATCGTCCTCAGGCCTGACCTTGTCGAGCCACCTCAGGAAGTCGTAGGTCCAGTACTTCCTCGGGTTGCCGGCGGGCGTGGTGCCGCCGTAGACGAACCCCCGCCTTGCGAGGAAGGCGAGCAGCCGCTGCTTGGCGGTCGCCAGGCGCGCGGTCGCCCCGTCGTAGGCGCCGGCGAGGTCCCTGATGCCCTCGACCTCGGGGGAGGGGACCCATACGGGGGAGATGTCGTGGGCGAGTATCGCCTTGGCCATCCTGGCGGCGTCGTTCCTGTCGTTCTTGGAGGCCGAGTCGGCGGCCGACCTGGGGATCTTCGAGACCGCGGCGACGACGCACTCGACGCCGAGCCCGGCGAGCTCCCTTTGCGGGGCGAAGCCGAGGTAGCCGCTCTCGTAGGCCGCGAGCGACGGCCCGGGGAACCCATCCATCCACCCGGCGATCTCGCCCCAGGGGTTGCCGGGGAACCTCCTCGTCACGGCCTCGCCGGTGTCCGCGTCGAGGGCGCAGACGGTGGTCGACCTCAGGTGGACGTCCATCCCGAACGCGGTAGAATGCTTTGGCATGGGAGCCTCCCAACCTCGTTGCGGCGCGGCTGCGCCTATGGCACTTCGACATCATTGTCGCAGCCCCGACCCGCGGTCACGAGCGGGGGCTCCTATCTTTTTAGTGCCCTCGGATTGGGTCATAGTGTCTGTCCGCGCCAAAACATCGGCGTTGCCGGGCCGGCACTTGGGGACGTTCCTTTTCTGCCGGCACCTGGGGACACTCCTTAGCCGTTGGGGGCGTTCTTAAACGACTAGTCTGGGCGGCGGCCGTGTGCTGCTGTCCGCGTGGCGGCGTATAATCGGCGGCAGATGACTTGGACGTTAGGAAACCATGACCGATAGCATGCAGCAGATGGCGCTCGACACGCTCGGCGCCTATTTTGGCTACACCTCGTTTCGCCCGGGACAGGACCGCATGGTCGATGCGATCCTTGCCGGTCGTGATGCGCTGGGTGTTATGCCCACGGGCGCCGGCAAGTCCATTTGCTACCAGGTGCCCGCGCTCATGCTGCCCGGCATCACCTTTGTGGTGAGTCCGCTGCTGTCGCTTATGGAGGACCAGACCCGCGCGCTGCTCGCGGCGGGTGCGCGTCCCAGTTATCTCAACTCCAGCCTTACCCCGGCCCAGCAAAATACCGTGCTCAAGCGGGCGCGCGAGGGCCGCTACCAGCTTATGTATGTGGCGCCCGAGCGTCTGCTCGAGCCGCGCTTTCTGGCCTTTGCGCAGGAAGCTGCGGCCGAAGGCGGCATCGGCGTTCCGCTCGTGGCCATTGACGAGGCTCACTGCGTGAGCCAGTGGGGCCAGGATTTCCGTCCCGCTTACTTGCAGATTCGCGAGTTTATCGATTCGCTGCCGCGGCGCCCGATCGTGGCGGCGTTTACCGCCACGGCGACCGAGCGCGTGCGCGCGGACATTCAGCAGATGCTCGGCCTGCAAAACCCCGCGACGGTGGTGACGGGCTTCGATCGCAAGAACCTCTACTTTGGCTGCGAGGAGATGGGCGACAAGGCCAAGGCCGCGTGGGTGCGTGACTACGTGATCGCGCATTCGAGCGAGAGCGGCATCGTGTATTGCTCGACCCGCAAGACGGTCGATGCGCTGGCAGGCGAGCTTGCCGAGGCACTGGGCCCCAGCGGCATTCGCGTTGGCCGCTACCATGCCGGCATGGGCAACGACGCCCGCCGGCAAAGCCAGCGCGCCTTTATCGACGACGATATCCAGGTGATGGTTGCCACCAACGCCTTTGGTATGGGCATCGACAAGCCCAACGTGCGCTACGTGATCCACAACAACGTGCCCGAGAGCATCGAGGCCTACTACCAGGAGGCGGGTCGAGCCGGCCGCGATGGCGACCCGGCCAGCTGCCACCTGCTGTGGAACGGCAACGATTTTCGCATGCGTCGCTTTCTGATCGACCGCGGCGATGCTGCCGATGAGGCGCTCGACGACGAGCAGCGCGCATGGGCGCTCCAGAACCGCTACCGCCTGCTCAGCCAGATGGAGGGCTACTGCAATACTACCGGCTGCCTGCGCGAATACATGCTGCGCTACTTTGGCGACGAGGCCGCGGCCGAGCATGCTGCTGCGGCTGGTGCGGGCGCCACCGCCACGGATGACGCCGAGGGCTGCGGCAACTGCAGCAACTGCCTCACGCAGTTCGAGGTCGAGGACGTCACCGATATGGCCCGCGCCGCCGTGCGCTACGTGGCCGCGCGACCCATGCGCTTTGGCAAGTCGCTGATCGCCGACGTGCTCCACGGCGGCAACACCGAGCGCATTCGCCAGATGCATCTGGACGAGGACCGTGGCTACGGTGAGCTGTCGAGCGAATCGGTCGGGCGCATCAAGGACATCATCGGCCAGCTGTGCGGCCGCGGTTATCTGGCTACCTCGCAGGGGCAGTACCCGGTCGTGGGGCTGGGTCCGCGTGCCGTCGAGGTCGAGGATGAGGCGTTTGCCTTTACCGTTAAGCGTCGCGCGTCCAAGCGCAAGGCCTCGGCCCGCGCCCGCCGCGCCGTCGATCTGCTGCGCGAGGAGGCCGAGCTGGATCAGCGCCCACGCGTGGGCGACGATGCCGAGTTGTTCGAGCGCCTGCGTGCCCTGCGCAAGGAGATCTCGACCGAGCTGGAGATGGCGCCGTATATGGTCTTTTCCGACAAGGCCCTGCGCGGTCTGTGCCGCCTGCGTCCACAGACGCGCGACGAGCTTATCCAGGTCAACGGCATTGGCGAGAAAAAGGCCGACGCCTTTGGCGAGCAGTTTATGGCGGCGATTGAAGAGTTTGAGTCCGAGCATGCACGGGATGGAGCGTAACGATGGCATTCGACGATAAAACCGAGCGCACTGAGGTATCCGCCGTTCCGCTGTACCAGCAGGTTATGGACGACCTAAAGGGCGAGATCGCGCGTGGCGTGTACGCATCCGGCTCGCGCATTCCTTCCGAGATGGAGCTCGCTAAGTCCTATGGTGTGGGACGCGTCACCGTGCGCCGCGCCATTGAGGAGCTGTCGCGCGCGGGGTATCTCAACCGCCAGCAGGGGAGGGGCACGTTCGTGTGCGCGCCCAAGCTCAAGCGCAAGATTGTCCAGAAGGGTGACGTTCAGAGCTTTTCCGAGGGTTGCGCTGCCAACGACATGGTGGCCGGAGCACGCCTGGTGTCGCGCACGGTGGTTGCGGCGACGCGCGAGGACGCGGCGTTTTTTGGGGTGGAACCCGGCTGCGAGCTCATCGTGGTCGAGCGTGTGCGCACGGCAGACGGCGTGCCCGTCATGCTCGAGAACAACGCCTTTGTGCTGGCTGACCATCCCTATCTGCAGACGCTTGCCGACGAGGACCTCACCGATAACTCAATCTTTGCGCTCGTTGCCGAGCATTCGGGCCGCGCGCCGCTCAAATCCGACCCTTGTACCGTGGAGATTGCGCTTGCCGACGCTCAAGTCGCGCCACTGCTCGAGATCCCGGTCGGTGAGCCACTCTTCTATATGGAGGCGTACTTTACCGATGCGGACGAGCGGCCCTTGCTGCTCGGACGCCAAAAGATCGTGGGCTCGCGCTACGTGTTCGACATCTAACGTCCATAGATAGAACAACATAGAACAAGTTTGGTGAAATGACTTCACGAGCGTCGTCGTGCGTGCTATAAATAGGACAACATAGAACGACCGCAGGTACGAGCTGTCGTCGTTCAAAACCGCCACACAAGGAGGAAAACCAGGATGAACGCACATGATCTGGTTCAGGAAATCATCGAGCGCAAGGGCAAGATTGAGAACGTCTTTTGGATCGCTTGCGGCGGTTCGATGATCGACCTGATGCCGGCCAACGAGCTGCTCAAGCGCGAGGCCACCACGTTTACCTCGACGGTCTACACTGCACGCGAGTTTTGCCTGATGGCCCCCAAGAGCCTAGGGCCGAAGTCGCTCGTTATTGCCTGCAGCCACAGCGGCAACACGCAGGAGGTCGTCGACGGCTGCGAGATGGCGCTGGCTGCCGGCGCCGAGGTCGTTGCCCTCACCGACTGCGAGGGCTCCAAGATCGACAACGGCAAGTGGACCACCTGGGTCTACCCCTGGGGCGAGGGCGTGCCGCAGGCCGAGGTGCCTCAGGGTATCGGCGCTCTGATCGCCGCCGAGCTGCTCGACCAGCAGGAAGGCTACGAGGCACTCGCCGACATGTACGAGGGTCTTAAGCAGATGGACGCGCTGCTGCCCGCCGCGCGCGAGAAGGTCAACGCCGAGCTGGGTACCCGTTTTGCCGAGCTCTGCCAGCAGCACGAGTTCTTCTATATTCTGGGATCCGGCCCCAACTTTAGCCAGACCTACGCCATGGCGATTTGCTCGCTTATGGAGATGCAGTGGCAGCACTGCTGCTACATCCACTCCGGCGAGTATTTCCACGGTCCTTTCGAGGCTACCGAGCCCGGCGTGTTCTACTTTGTGCAGCTCGGATCGGGCGAGTGCCGCCCCATGGAGGAGCGCGCGCTGGCGTTCCTCAACACGCACACCGATACGGTTATGGTGCTCGATGCACTCGAGTACGGCGTGGGCGAGGTGCCCGCCAGCGTGCGTTCGTACCTGGAGCCGATATTCTTCTACAACATGAGCTGCGAGCTGCGCGCCGCCCGCGGAAAGGTGTTCGACCACAGCCCTGAGATTCGTCGCTACATGGGCATCGAGCAGTACTAGGTAACGGGAAAAGCATTCACCTTCGATTCGCAAGCGAACAGCGTGCGTAAAAAGCGGGCCGCGCCGGTGGGTTTCCGGCGCGGCCCGCTTAGTATCGCGCATAGATTCGCAAGGTTGCGGCAGCCAGCGGCTTACTTGGCGTCGTAGGCCTCGGTATCCCACCAGTCGAGCTGGGCGATGTTGTCGCGGATGTGCTGGCAGCTCTTGTGGAAGCCCTCGAGCTCGTGCTCGGAAAGGTCGAGTGTGTAGACCTCCTCGACGCCCTCGGCACCGATCACGCACGGCAGGGAGGTAAAGATACCCTCCTCGCCATACTGGCCGGTCATAAGCGTAGAGGCCGAAAGCACGGCGTGCTCGTTGTGCAGCACGGCGGCGCAGACGCGCGCGGCGGAGTTGGCAACGGCGTACTCGGTGCACTGCTTGCCCTGGTAGGTCACATAGCCGCCCTTGCGTGCAAGCTCCTCGACCTCCATGTGGTCGAAGGCGTACTTGTCGGGGTTCTCGGCCTGAAGCTCGTTGAGGTTTTTGCCAGCGATGGTTGCGGCCTTAAAGGCAGCAAGCTGGCTAAAGCCGTGCTCGCCGATCATGTAGGCGTCGATGGACTTGGGGCTCACGCCGACCTTCTTGGAGATCTCGGTGCGCAAGCGGGCGGAGTCCAGACCGCAGCCCGAGCCGATGATCTTCTTGGGATCGTAGCCGGTCAGGTGCCACAGCTCGGTGCACACGACGTCGCAGGGGTTGGAGATGCTCACGAAGATGCCGTCAAAGCCGGCGTCGACGATGCGCTTGGCAAAGGAGCGGGCGGCGTCGGTGGTAAAGAACAGCTCGCCGTCGCGGTTGCCGGCGGCCAGCGCGACCTTGCCGGCAGCGTTGACGATGACGTCGCAGCAGGCAAGCTCCTCGTAGTGGTCGTAGCAGTTGACGATCTTGGTGTTGTACGGGACAAACGAAAGGGAGTCGCGCAGGTCCTGGACCTCGGACGTCACTTTGGCCTCGTTGATATCGCACAGGTACAGCTCATCGGCAATGCCCTGCATGAGCAGGCTGTTGGCGACATGTGCTCCTACGTGGCCCTGGCCGACCACACCGATCTTACGCGTCTGGTACATATACGTATCCTTTCGGCCGAGTTTTTCGCGTCGAACCATTGTAGCGTCCTGCTGCCACTTTGCTAGGCTAAAGCGCCGTAGATTTTTGGACATGCCTTAATCTCTACTTTTGGAGTGATTTGGGCCGCTGACGGCATCGCTGGGCGATGTGCTCGCGCGGATGGGGCCGGTCGTTGTACCATAGCTGCAACTGACTCGTAAGGAGCATCCATGCCCATTCGCATCCCCGACGCCCTCCCTGCCGCCGCGCAGCTCGAGAGCGAGAACATCTTTGTCATGACCGAGTACCGCGCGCTGCACCAGGACATCCGTCCACTGCGCGTGCTCATTCTCAACCTCATGCCCACCAAGATTGCCACCGAGACGCAGATCATGCGCAAGCTCTCCAACACGCCGCTGCAGGTGGAGGTGGACCTGCTGCGCACCAAGACGCACGAGGCCACGCACGTGAGCGCCGGCCACTTGGAGACGTTCTACCGCACGTTCGACGACATCCGCGACATCCACTACGACGGCCTGATCATCACGGGCGCGCCGGTGGAGCAGATGCCGTTCGAAGAGGTCGACTACTGGCCCGAGCTCTGCCAGATCATGGATTGGTCCACCACGCACGTGCACTCTACGCTGCACATTTGTTGGGGCGCGCAGGCTGGCCTGTACCATCATTACGGTATCCAGAAGTACGACCTGCCGGCAAAGGCGAGCGGTGTGTTCGAGCATTATCTGGTGAAGCCGCAAAGCCCGCTGGTCCGCGGCTTCGACGACCGTTTCTATGCCGTGCATTCGCGCAACACCGATGTGCGCCGCGAGGACGTGGAGGCCGAGCCGCAGCTTGAGGTCGTGGCCGTGTCCGACGAGGTGGGCCTGTACATTGTCAAGTCGACCGACAGCCGCCGCTTCTTTGTCTTTGGCCATCCCGAGTACGATACCGACACGTTGCGCTTGGAGTACGAGCGCGACGTGAAGCGCGGGCTCAACCCCCAGGTGCCGGCGCATTACTTCCCAGGTGACGACCCCTCCGCCGAGCCGCGCAACGTCTGGCGCAGCCAGGCTCAGCTGCTCTACACCAACTGGCTCAACTACTACGTCTACCAGACCACGCCCTACGACCTGGCCCGCGCCGGCGAGGAGCACTAGGCCGCCGGGAGGTGCACCAGCCGTTAGGCGCTGATGATGTGGGGTAGCGGCAGGTCGTGGGCGTCGGTGGGAACGTGGTCGACACGCTGCTCGTCAAAGGCGATGCCGATAATTTGGCATGCGGGCGAGAGCATAGGCAGGTAGCGATCGTAACAACCGCCGCCGTAGCCCAGGCGCGCGCCGGTTTGGTCGAAGGCCACGAGCGGTACGACGATCATGTCGAGAGCTTCGGCAGGCACGATGGGGAAGCGGTCGCTGTCGATGTCCGTGGCCGCGAAGGCCCGCGTGGGGTGGGCGATAAACGGCGCCGCGGACGCATCGTCGGCGGCAACTGCCCGCATGCACATGCGCTGGCCACAAGCTGCGGCGTCTGTTGCCGAGAACATGCACGGATAGGCCACGCGCCAGCCGTGTTTGGCGGCCGCAGCGGCAAATGCGGCAGGGTCGACTTCGGAACCTATCGCGGCATAGACGGCAACGGTGTGCGGCTCTGCGGCACCCAAGTGATCCAACAGCTCAACCAGCCGCGCGCAGACAACGGTAGACTTCGCCGCCCGCACATCCAAATCAAGAGCATCGCGCCGAGCAATCACCGCCCGCCGCAACTCAGCCTTATCCATTCCGGCCCCCTCTCCCAAACCTGCCAAAAAGGGACAGGTTTATTTTGGCAGGTTTTATCTGGGCAAACATCCAAACCACCACACAAACCATCGCAAAGGGGGCAGTTCATGGAC
>URKT01000087.1 GCA_900548495.1 uncultured Collinsella sp.
GGACTTGCAGCGACGGACCTCAGGACGCTCTTACACCACGTCTGCGCGCGCCATCCCTCCGAGTCCAAAATTCCTTGATTTTGCTGTTACTGATTTAGTGACAGTACTCATATTTGCCATATTTTGGCCAGGGCATATGATTAACCCCCCTATTTTCGACGTGAATTAGACCGGCTTAAGCCCAAAACACGCCCGCAGCGTGTTAAATAGCGCCTCTTGCTTCTTTCTGCGAGCGTCAACACGGTTGCGATATCGCTTACTCATGCGCTGGTGGATGCGCCATGCGAGCGCTTCCATCGCTTCCATGTCGCAGAGCATTTCGTTGTTGACCGTCGCGACCTCGATTCCCATAGTAATCAAGCCCGTGTTGCGCTTTTCATCATGGATACGTCCCCTCCGAGAAGAATGGCCCAGCTCACCGTTGTATTCCAAGTCAAACCGGGCTGCTTCCTGAAAGGCATCGCAAACCGCATGCGGCATCCCCGAGATCGCCTGTGCACGGTCGTTGAACTCGATCTTGTAGTCGGTCTTAAAGGGACCACAGGCAAATCCGCCATAGGAAAACGGAAGCGAAAACATGGCAAGCATGATGCACTCCATGGGTGAACGCAGGTTTTCCGACAGATAGGGACACAGCCGCCGCAGCTGCTTGGCCGCGCTCCCCTTGCATGCCGCGAGGTAATCTACCAGGCAATCGGGTGTCAGCACGGACTCGACCTCAAAGTAACCGACATCTGGCGGCTGGTCTTTGTCCTTTGCCAATTTGTTCACGACAGGCGAGGTGTAGGGAGGCAGATACTTCCCGCGGTCACTCAGTGAAATCTTAGAGCACAGCTCCTGGGCCAGGGCAAATGCCTGGATGCAGCCGACCTCGCGCGCGACGGCTACGCAAAGGGCCTCGGGAGATAGACTGTACACCCCCGGTTCCACCTCTAGAATCGAGCCGGCGGGCAACTCGGAGCATACGGACCAGCTCACGCCAAGAATACGGCGGCGCTGCGCTGCAGACCCTACCAGCAAGCACAAATCCTCTTGCGCCTCGCCGCTTGCGGCCCCAATCCGCACCAAATCGGGAAGATAGATGTCCTCGGTCGAGGGCGACGATGTGCGCAGCACACGGCGCTCTTCATCGGGATTAAGGTCCTTCCAGCTTATATAGCCCATCTGCCGGCGCTCGGCGCGCATCATGCGTAGCGCCGAGGCGCCAGTTAGGATTACGGAAGCCGCTAGCTGCTCTTTTGTCGGTTTGTTGCACCACCTGATTGTTACCGCCACATGAATCACCCCTACCAAACGCGTGCGACAGCGAGGCCATCAACGGCCGTGGCACCGGCGCGCTTGAGTTCCGCCGAAGCCGCTGCCATCGTCGCACCCGTGGTGATAACGTCATCGATAAGCAGCAGGCGGCGGCCGTGCACATCCTCAACCGTCTCGTACATACCTCGGGCACGCTCGCGGCGCTCCTCACGACCGAGTTCGCGCTGGTCGCCATGCCCGTACTTGACGAGAGCATCGAGCAGAGGAACACCCGACAGCTCGCAAAATGGGCGCGCAATAGCCTCCATATGATCAAAACCACGCCGCCGAAACGCTGCCGCCGTCGCAGGCACAAACACCACCGCATCCGCACCGGAAAGCACGCCTCCGTAGCGATCGGGAGCTACGACCTGGGCATGCAGGGCGGTGTCGTAGAGCAGCTCCGCCAGATACGGAGCCAGACGTCGCTCGCCCGCATCCTTGTACGCTTTAATGATGCGCGGCAGCGGATGCGCATAGACGGCGCACGCCAGGCAGCGGTCGAGCGCCTCCGCCATTGCCGAAGACGTGCCCTCGACCGAACACTCAGTGCACAGCAAATCCCCAAACGGGGCGCCACATCGGGTGCAGCTATGACGTGGGTCGATGAGCGTGAGCGCGGCCAGGCAGTCTTGGCAAATAAGCGCACCGGCGCGCTCGCAGCCGGTACATCGTGTTGGCGACAATGCCTCGAGCGCCTCGTACGTCGCGCGCTCGGCAAACGGTAGCAATTCGTCCGCAAACGGTAGGGCACCGGCACTCTGCAGACGGCTCAATATGTTCAGATGGCTCTTCAAGACACAACCCTCCCTACGCCCGATCGCAGGGAGGGTTGTTGATTCGGCGCTATGATACCCCGATGCGCTCGGGGCAAGGCAGGTTAAATCCGCTCGCGGGCGTTATTCGCCGGCGGGCGGTTGTGGTGCGGACGAAGACGGGGTCGAGCCCTCGCCACCATCCTGGCGCGGCTTGCGGGAACGACGACGGCGACGGCGCTTTTGACCCTGGTCGGCCGAGCCCTCGCCACCGCGATTCTCGCGCGGCTCGCGCTCGTCGCGAGCGGCGCCACGCGAAGCCTTGGCAGCCGCTCCCCCGCCATCCCCGGGACGACGGCGCGTGACCTTGACCTCGCCATCCGAGACCTGATCGGCCACGGAGGGCACTGAGGGCTTCTGCTGCGCGCCCGAGGAATGGCGACGGCGCGGACGCGGCGCGCGCTCCTCCTCGCCACGTGACTTGCCGCTCTTGTCGACAGGCGCATCGGAGGCCGAGGCGCCCTTGGAAGCGGCACCGGCCTCGCGAGCAGCTGCGGCGCGGAAGGCGTCCTCGCGCTCCTCGCTCGACAGATGACGGCGGCGGCGACGTGTGGGGTTCATGCCGCCGCCGCGATTCTGCTGCTGGGGCTGCTGAACCTCGCGCTCGCGAGAGGCGTTCTTGCCCGCGGCTGCAACCTCGGTAGCATCGCCCGAGCCCGCGCGCTTGCGACGGCGACGGCCATCGGCCGCCCCCTCGGCCTCGGGTGTCTCGGCCTTACCGCGGCCTTTTCCGCGGCCACGGCCCTCGCCCTGACCCTGACCGGCGCGAGCATCGGATTCAGCATCGCGACGACGGCGCTTGGGCATCGACGTGCCGGCCAGACGGTCGGCACTCGACAGGCCATCGCCCACATCGACGCCGTTCTCGCGATCGAGCTCCATGAGCGCCAGGCGCATCTCGGGCGACTCGATGCGCTCGAGCACGTCGCGCGTCACGCAGTCGGGGCGGCAGTTGCAGCCCTGCTCGGCGGCCTTCTTTTTGCAGCCCTCCGAGCACGTCATATCGGCTAGGTTGACCTTAAAGACTTTGCCGTTCTCCAGGCGCAGCACCAGCTGCTCACGCGGCGTGTCATACTCCTGGATACGCGCCTTGCCAAGCGGCGTATCGATGAGCGTCTTCTTTTTGGGCGCACGGCTCTTAAAGTCCTTGTAGGCCTCGAACTCGTAGCGCAGGCAGCACATCAGACGACCGCACACGCCGCTGATCTTGGAGGAATTGAGCGGCAGGTCTTGCTCTTTTGCCATGCGAATCGAGACGGGCTCAAACTGTCCGCCAAAGCGCGTGCAGCAGAGTTCCTGTCCGCACTGGGCATAGCCGCCCACCAGGCGGGTCTCGTCGCGCACGCCGATCTGGCGCATGTCGACGCGAATGTGCAGCGTCGAGGACAGATCCTTGACGAGCTGGCGAAAATCGACGCGCTCCTCGGCCGCAAAGTAGAACACGGCCTTCTCGCCGCCAAACAGGTACTCGACGCCCACCGGCTTCATCTCGAGGTCGAGCTCCTTGACCAGGCGGCGGAAGTCGACCATGGCCTCGTCGCCCTGGATGGCCAGGTCGTCGGCAAGCTGGAGGTCGATGTCGCTCGCCACGCGCAGCACGGGCTTGAGCGGCTGACCGATCTCGTCTTGCGGCACCTCAAAGGGATCAGCCGTGACCAGGCCAATCTCGGTTCCGCGCTCGGTGGAGCAAATGGCATAATCGGCCTCGAGGATATCCAGATCCTGCGGATCGAACCACAGGTCGCGCGAGGCGTAGGTAAACTTAACGGGTACGACTAACGGCATTTCAGTGCCTTCCTGATATCGAACAGCATGACCTCGATGGCCAGCTGAGGAGTAACGTTTCTGGCGATGTTGCGCTCGGCGGTTGCGACCGCCTCGAGCGCCCGCGTGGCACCCGCAACATTCGTCGCGGCGGCAAGCCGCCCGATCGTGTCGCGCACGTCCTCGTTCACAACGTCTGCCGCCTCGTCCTGAAGCGTCAGCAGCACGTCGCGCATGAGCGTCCGCGCGCTCGCCAGCGCTTCCATAATACCCGAACGCTCGCGCGCGTTGAGTTCGCGCTTGTTGCGGTCCTCAAGCTGCTTCAATGCTCCACGCGACAGGTAGTCGGCGTTTTGCTCGAGCACCTTTTCCTGCGTGGACTTGACCTCGGCGAGCGGCGCCTTAACGGCGACGATGAGTGACTTGGCACGGCTGAGCACGTCGGCCTCGTCGGCGGCGATGAGCGAATCGATGGCGCGAACCATCTGACGGCGGGCGTCCTGGCGCTCGGCGCTCTTGAGGAACTCGATGCCACGCGTGGGGCTTCCCGCCACGGCGACGGCCATGCGGCAACGCGCGGGGTCCTGACCGGTGGCGCGGCTCACGGCCTGCGCGGCGACGGCGGGCGATACCAGCCGAAACGGCACGCACTGGCAGCGGCTCACGATGGTGGGCAACATCACGTCTGCCGAGGTGCCCAACAAGATAAACATAACGCCCTCGGGCGGCTCCTCGAGTGTCTTGAGCAGCGCGTTGGCGGTGTTGGCGCGCAGCTGCTCGGCACGGTCGATGATGTAGACCTTGGCCTTGGCGCGGATGGGTGCCAGCGGCACGTCGTCGAGCAGCTCGCGGGTCTGGGCAATGAGGTAGCCCGTGGCGCTCTCGGGCGTGTAATAGTGCACGTCGGGGTGCGTATGGCGAGCAACGCGCACACAACTGTCGCATGAGCCGCAGCCATCCTGCTCGCACAGGAAGGCTTGGGCGAGCGCCCACGCGGCGTCGAGCTTGCCCGCGCCGGGCGCGCCCAAAAACAGGTAGGCGTGCGATGCGCGACCGCTGGCGACGGCATTGGTCAAAAAGTCGCGCACGCGCTCTTGGGTGTCGAGCTTGGCCAGCAGACTTGCCTGAGCGGGGGCCATGCTACTCGGCCTCCTGGGCAAGCGCAGCGGTGACGGCGTCCTGGGAAATGTCGAGGCCGTAGGCGCGAACCCGCTCGACCGTCCGCGCGAAGACGTCCTCGATGGACGCGGTCGCGTCGATGAGCTTTACGCGGTTTGGTTCCTCGGCGGCGATGGCGCAAAATCCCTGGTAGACGCGCTCTTGGAAGACCATGCCCTTAGCCTCCATGCGATCTGCCGCACCGCGGTCGGCCATGCGCAGCGCCGCCTGCTCGGGCGTGATGTGATAGACGAGCGTGAGCGCCGGGTGCGTACCCGCGACGGCCAGGTTGTTGGCATCGCGCACCATCTGACGATCGAGGCCATCGGCAAACGCCTGGTAGCAGGTCGTGGAATCGTAGAAGCGGTCGCACAGGACCACCTTACCGGCAGCGAGGGCAGGCGCTATGACCTCGTGCACCAGCTGGGCACGCGCAGCCTCGTAGAGCAACAACTCGCAGGTGTCGCCCATCGCCGTGTTGGCAGGGTCGAGCAGCAGGGCGCGAATCTTTTCGCTGATGGCGGTACCGCCCGGCTCGCGCAGGCTCACAACCTGGTAGCCAGCGAGTTCAAGAGCGCGGGCAAGCAGGCGCGCCTGCGTGGACTTGCCGGCGCCATCGACGCCCTCGAGCGTGATAAAGCTATGTTGAGCGGGCTCAAAAGCCATGGGCGCAGCCCCTTCCTACAAGGCGCGTAAATGCGAATTATAGCAACCAAGCCATGATACCCCAGTGCTCGGTGCGTCCCCAATGGCTAAAGGTGCCTTTCCAAAGTTGCGGTGAAATAGGGACTGATTGAAGCTCTGAGACCGCCAAACAGTCCCTATTTCACCGCAACTTATGATGGGGAATTTTGGACGCTGGGTATAATCGTCGTATTGCATTGAAATGTGGCGAAAGGAGTGGCAATGTCTCGGTATTGCGCCTCGTGCGGCAAGCTTCTTGCAGATAATGCCAAGTTCTGCACCTCGTGCGGTGCACCCGTTGAGCAAACAGCCGCGAGCGATAGCCAGCCCGCTTTCGAGCAGACCGGTTCCCTCGATACGCCGCAAGCCAAGGCGGACGACCCCCTCGCCTATCGCCCCGACCTCGCCGCAGGCCCCGCGGCCGTCGAGACCACGCAGCGCATACCCGTCGCGAGCGGCTCGCCCCAACAGCAGCCGGCTCCCGCATACGCGCCCGCTTCGCCACAGACCCCCACTCCCAAAAAGAGCGGCACCGGGCCGCTTATCGCCGTTATCGTTGTTCTGGTGGCGATCATCATCGCCCTGGTCGTTTTCTTTGTGATCAAGCCTTTCGACAACGCCGCCACGCAGACGACTGCCGAGGTAGCTAAGCTGCACCATGACGTCGACGACGATGACCTAAAGCCTCTCGGCGATCCCAACAGCCTGTACGACGATGACGACGATGACGACGAGGATGGCAGCGAAGCAACGCTCTCCGAGCAGAACCTCTACCGCCGACTGAGCGAATACTACGACTTGCTCGAAGACCTCGACAACTACGTCCGTGGCTGCGCGCAGAACTTCAACGGCAGCTATCTGGAAGAGGATCGAACCACCCGTCAAAATCTCGCCGACGTCGCCGAGCGCACAGAGGACACCATCGAGCAGTATTACGACATCGTCGAGGACCTGGACGTCCCGACGAGCTCTAAGAACTACAGCTCCTGGAAAGACATCATCGCCCTGTATGACGACCTGGATCACCGCATTGACGCAATCTGTGATGCCTGGGAGATCAGCCTGAAATACGCCAAGCCCGAGGACCACAAGAATGAGATCGTGGCGCCGCTGTCACGCGACAACGTGGCGGGCACCAATGACAATAAGTACCGCCTAGACTTTGAGGAGCGCTATCCCGGCGCCAAGCCTGTCGAGGTGAAGTAATCCCAACAACTGATCAAATCTTGCGGTGAAATAGGGATTAATTAGGCCTTTGGGGGTGCGGACAGAAAGTTGGACCGTGGGGCGGTCCGGACTGGTGGAGTGGGAAGGATAAACTGGACTTTCTTTTAAGGATCCTCAAGCGTATTGCCGCTCGTATTCCACTGGAGACATGTAGCCCAGGGTGGAATGCATGCGCACCCTATTGTAATAGAGCTCTATGTACTTGAAGATGTCCTGCTTGGCCTCGTCCCTCGTCCCATAGCTCCTCTCTTTCACCAATTCCCTTTTCAGCGTCTTGAAGAACGACTCGGCCACCGCGTTGTCCAGCGGCGTGCCGGGCCTTGATACCGACTGGACTATGCCATGCGAGTCCAGACACCGCTGGAAGGAACGGGAGGTGTACTGCGCGCCCCGATCGTCATGGAAGACGAGGCTGCCGTCATCTGGCGGACCCTCCCTGCCGACCGCCTGCTCCATCGCGTCGATCGCGACCTTCTCGGTGATGCGCTCGGACATCGACCAGCCCACGACCTTGCGGGAGAAGGCGTCTATCACGGCTGCGAGATAGAGCCACCCTTCTCTTGTGGGTATGTAGGTGATGTCGCCCACCCAAAGCCTGTTGCGCTCGCCCACGGTGAAAGCGCGCTCTACCAGGTTCAACCGAGGGTCTCCCGGCTCGACCTTCTTCTGGATGCGGTGTTTTCGGGTCGCGCCCTTTCCGGCGAGTCCGAGCTTCTGCATGATGCGGAGCACGCGCTTCTCGCTCACGACGATGCCGCTTTTTCGCAGTTCGCGGTTGATGCGCCGGTAGCCGTAACGGCCCTTGTGCCGCTCGAAGGCCTCGACGACGAAACCTTCGATCGCCTCCCGCTCTATCTGGGCGTCGGACTTCTTCCGGCCGAGATACTCGTAGAAACCGGATTTCGAGACTTTCATCAGCCCGCATGCCTTCTTGATGGGGCCGATCTCGCCCCTATGCTCTTTGAGGAACTCGAACCTCACGCATGGTCTTGACTCAAGAAGGCCCGGAAATTTTTTAGTATCTCGTTCTCGCGCTCGAGCTCCTCGACCTTCTTCTTGAGCTTCACGATCTCGTAGTCCTTGTTGATCTTCGGGGAGCCGTTTCCGGGGAACGCGCCGTCTCCCATCTCCTCGTATTCGCGGGCCCATCTTCTCAGCGTCGAATCCTTTATGCCGAGTTCCTCCGATAGGCCTTTGACCGTCATTTCCCCGGACAGGACCACCTTTGCCGCCGAGACCTTGAACTGCCTGTCGTATCGCTTTCTTCTTTGGGTCATCTTGAACACCTTTCGCTCTTAACTAGGTGTCCAATTCATCATACCCACTCCACTGGAGGTTCGCATGTACAGCAGGGAGAAGGTCGAGCTCTTCCTCCTGGCGACG